>CAJGDB010000089.1 GCA_904502165.1 uncultured Akkermansia sp. | reverse complement strand
AGTTCTGCTGCAAAGGGAATCTCCACCGCATAGCGCGCGCCGCTTGCCACGGGTGTGCGCTCCAGCACCTTTCCGGTGCATTCCACGAGTCCTGTAAACATAAGTCTTTATTCGCCGAAGTAGATGAAATTGTACAGGCAGAAGAGAATAAACGTGGGCAGGACAGCCCAGAGGAACAACTGCAGGGCGCTGATGCCATCCTTGAAATACTTGCCCAGAATTGCCTGACCAGCCGGATTGGGGGCATTGGCAATGACTGTAAGACCACCACCTGTCACGGCTCCGGCTACAATGGCGTAGCGGATGTGCTCCGGCAGGTTCGGCACGGTGCTGGAAAGGAAGGTGACGGAGGCGTTGTCATTGAAGGCGGTCAGTATGCTGGCCAGCCCCATGGTAGCTGTGGCTCCCAATTCTGCCAGGGCCTGCAGCACAGGCTGCATCCACCAGCCCTGCACACCACCCAGAATGAGCAGACCGGCAAGGAAGAAGGCTACCAGCAGGGGTACCTTGATGGAGAAGGCATTCTGGTACTGTGGGGTGGCCATGGTGAAGCCGAGGAAGAAGAGGAAGCCGCCGATGAAGATGGCGGGGTGGTGGGCAAAGTAGACTGTCCATACCAGGAAGAAGATGGAAACACCATAGACCCAGGCGGGGATGATGTCCTGGCGGTCTTCCCAGGAGGTAGGAACGGCACTGTCAAAGGCGCTGTTGAGGCGCTGCACTTCTGCCAGACGGGTGAATTCCTTGCGGAAGATGAGGAAATAGATGACGTTGGAAATGATAATACCAACAATGGCCTTCCACCCGAAATGCAGGAACATGTGCCCCATGTCCCAGTTCCATTTACCGGCTACCATGACGATGGGCGGCGCAGCGAAGTGGGTGAGTGTTCCACCTACTGATACATTCACGAACAGGAGGGCCAATGTGGCGTAGCAGAGGGAGGAGGAAGGCTTGAGGTGGTAGAATTTCTTGGCCAGAAGAATGGCGGCCAGGGTCATGGCGGCTGGTTCGGTAATGAACGAACCCAGCAGGGGAGCAATGCACAATACGGAAATCCACCAGGCGGCCGGGGTGCCACCACCCATGCCGGCACCGAATTTGAGCGTGTTCTCTGCCAGGCGGTAGATGGGGCGAGAGGAGGCTATGACCATGATGACGGCCACAAAGAGGGGCTCGGTGAAGCTGGTATCATGGTCGATGTAGCGCAGGAAGTCATCCATGCTGTAATAGTGCTGGCATACCAGCGCAAAGGGGATAATCCACAGACCGAAGACTACTTCCACTTCACCCAGGAAGTGGCAGAGGGTGCTGCCGAAGGATACCGGCATACGCTGCTCCGGGTGCAGAATGCGGAATTTCTCATCACGCAGTTTCTGCTTGTGGGCCTTTTCCATATGATGGGCCAGTTTCTGGAAAAAAGGCGCCATGAAGGTGTGTATGATGGCCAGCAGGAAGATGATGGTGGCAGCCAGGTTGAAGTTATCCACCTTCACGCGGTGCACCAGCTTATCCCACAGTCCCATGCCTTCTTCGGCCTTGGTGTAGATTTGCAGGGGTATGGGGAAACGGCTGTACTGCAGCTTACCGTTGGTGTAGTGGTGGGTCCAGGCAGCCAGTTCACCATTCGGGTCTGCATGATAGACGGTCTTGCCACATTCCGGGCAGGGTTTGTGGGCCATGGGCAAGGCAAACTTTGCCTTCATGGCGGCATGCTCCAGCACGGTGTGTCCATCATAGGCATGGTGTTCCTGGGAAAGATACTGCTGCAGGGATTCAAGGCTCATGGATTCTGCCGCAATCAAGAGTGCATTGGCAGCAAAGGGGCACAGGTTGAGACTTTTGACGAGTGCTTCCTTTGCCTGTGCCTCTGCACGCAGTTCCTCTACTGTCAGGACAGAGGACTGGTGGTCAGGAATATCGCAGATAGGATTAGCCGATACTACGGGTGGAGCAACAGGCGCCTGCTCTTCCTGTGCCTGTACCCCGGAAATCAAAGCTCCCCATGCCCAGATAACTGTTGCGATTAACCACGTGCGCATAATAAGCTGAAAGTGTTCTGAGCCATACTAGCATAGTGCTGCCTGTATTGGCGAGCAAAAAATGACTTTCAGCGCCGCCTCCGAGCCAAATTCAATAATTTGTCATAGGCTCGGTTCTCTCCCCGCGCGGCAGCTTTGCGGTACCAGTAAGCCGCAAGTTCGGAACTGGCTGGTGCACCAATGCCTGTTTCAAAGCATTCGCCCAGTTTCAATGCAGCTGCAGCATGGCCCTGAAGGGCGGCTCTCTCGAGACAGCTGCAGGCACCGGAGGGGTCACGCGGACACCCTAGTCCTTTCATATAACATTTTCCAAGCCAGTATAAGGCATCGGTGTTGCCAGCCTGGGCAGCTCGGTCAAACCACTCTACGGCTTCTTCAAAGTTCCGCCCTTCCCCGCGCCCACGAATGAGTTTCTTGGCCAGGTGCAGGCAGGCATCTGTTTCGCCGGCAGCGGCTCGGGTTCGCAGTTCTTCCAGCATGGCTCAGAATTCTTTTTTACTGAATATCCAGGTGGCAGTCAGCAGGTGCAGCAGCATGTATCCCAGGGCTATGAGCGCCATTTTACCCATCAGCGGCCAGGCCAACTCTGCCCCGGCGCTGGCTGTATCGGCAACGGAGAAGAGGCTGAAATCCGGCAGCACTACCGCGCAGGTCTGCTCGGCCCAGCGCATGGCGGTGGTAACCCCCTGCCCTGTGGTGGCGGCATCGAAGAGGTTCCCCTGGAACATGCCGACAAAGTATGCTCCCAGCCCGAAGATAATGCTTACGATAGTGCCGCTGGTAAAGCAGGAAATCAGCAAAGTGAGGGTGGTCAGTACTCCGTATCCGAGCATAGCGGCCATGATGCCACGCTGGGTATCCAGGCTGTTACCGGCGGCCTTCACCTGCTCCAGATAGGGAGCTGCTTCTTCTGGGCTGTAGCCATTGGCTGCAAGGGCTGCTCCTAATTCAGCGCTGATGGAGGCTACCCTCTGGGCGAGCAGCAGGCTCATCACCCCATCCAGCAGGAGAATCATGAACACGAGCAGGCTGATGACTCCCAGAGCCTTGCCGGCCAGGTAATCAAAGCGTGGTACCGGTTTACAGAGAATGGTGTATAGTATGCGGTCCTCGGTGTCGCGCGGAATGAGCAGCGCGGTGGCGGCCACACAGAAGATGAGCCCGAATAACTGCATGCAGCCCATGCTGACATCCTTGATGAACTGCAGCTGCGCGATGCCTTGGTATTCAATGCCTACATTGGCCTGGTAGGGTATGAATTGCAGAGCCAGAAATAGCACTGCTACCACGGCAGGCACCAGGAACAGGCGCATTCGCACCAGTTGCGTGAGGGTGACTCCTGCCACGGCAGATATACGACCGGGCATGTTTACCAGGTATTGTACAGGCCCGAACATGCCTTGACTGCCTGTATGGCTTTACTTCTTACGGGCGGCTTTCTCGCCGTCGTCAATCAATTTCCAGAAGCTGCGGGATTTGCCCAGCTTGTGGTCCTCGTTGTCGGACCCCATGCCGCTGCGGAAGAAGAAGTCCTTGAGTGAATCGGCATGCAGCACGCGCTGCACTACGACCACGTTGTCTCCGTCTTCATTCTTTTCTACGGTAAAATAGATGCGGTAATCGTCGTCGGATCGGAAGCGGTAAATGCGGCGACCGGCTCTTTCCACTACGCCGAAGCGTGTGTCCTTCGGTGTGCCGTTGAGGCAGTCTTCATCCACTTTGAAGGAGAAGAAGAGCTTCAGCTGCTTCATGGCCGGAATGGCAGATACCTCTGCCGCACTGATTTCATTAAAGGCGATTTGTTGCACGGCATCAGTTTAGGGGAAGTGGCCTCCAATGGCAAGCAAAATATGCACCATAATCTATTTGTGAGACTATAGGTAAAATATTTCGGATTTCTTAATAATCAATAACTTTTCCCTTGCGGCGTTCCATTCCCTGCTTCATTTGCTCCTGCATGTGGTGCCATTGGTCAGATTCCTGAGCTTCCTCGGAATGGCTGTAAACATAATCATTGTAACGGGAGCCCCGGCGCACCATGGCCCAATGCTCCAGGGGGAGGCGGTGACCTTCGGGGTAAATGCTTCCCAGTCTCCGGGCGGCGTTTCCATCATCCTTCCATTCCGCAGGGTCGCAGGTGTCATCCACTTTCAGCCGGCCATTGGACCACCAGGCATCAAGCAAGATGACGCGGGGCCATTTTTCCCGGCGACCGGTGAGGTAGACGACATGGTGTTCACTTCCGGTTCCTATGTCGCGCGCGCAGCAGCCGATGCGGAAAAACCGCAGAGGGCGCCTTCTCAGCTCGCGGAACATGTCGTGCTGGTAATGCCAGCACAGGCCTCTCTGGCGTATATGAGACCTTGTATTGACAACGCGGTTGTTGAGCCAGTTGACGAACAGGGGGTCATTGTAACGCGCAATGGCTGCTGCACCACAATATGCGGTATCTGCCAGCCAGGTGGCTTCCTGCCGGGCAGCATTCTGCTGGTGTGCCGGCAGGAACTCAAGCAGTTTTTTCTGCAATTCAGCACGTTTCTGCACGATCTCGGGGCTCCGGGCATAATCCGGTAGCGGTGCCTGCTGACAGCTGGTTATCCCTCCCGTCAGCAGCACCAGCATAAGTATCATGGTGCGGCATACAGGCATCTTAATAGTTGGTCAGCATACCAGGGTGTTTCATTTTCCCCTTCTCTATATTCTTATACATGCGTTCATACTGGGGGGAATACTTCATCTCCGGCAACCAGTATCCTTCATAATTTCCAGAATCATCCCGCAGGACACTCCAATGCTCAATGGGCCACATGTGACCTTCCTGGTAGTATATGGATTGCACCCGGCAGATACCGGGAAGATCTGCCCAGCGTTTCTGGTTCAACTGCCGGGCATCATCTACTTTCAGGCGGCCGTTCCACATCCAGGCATCCAGTACCCAGGCATGCGGCCAGCTGCTCCCCCGGGCTGCAATGTAAACGCAGTTATGCTCAGAGGCCTTGCCGCCGTCGCGCACGCAGCAACCTATACGGAAGTAACGCAAAGGCCGCCGCCGAAGTTCACGATACATGTCGTGCTGGTAATGCCAGCACAGGCCTCTGTCCTGCAGACGGGCGTTGATGAAAGCATTTCCTATCCACCCCGGAAACATGGAACCATTCACCCGCGCAATACCGGCAGCGGCCTTGTAGGCTGTATCTGCCAGCCAGGTGGCTTCCTGCCGGGCCTCGGGCTGCAGTTGCTGTTCTACAGGAAGCAGGGCTATCAGGTTATCCTTGAGCTGGAGTCGCCTGTTTGAGACCATTTCTGTATACGGATATTGAATCTGGGGCGGGTAGCAGGAGGCTAATCCCGCAGCCGCTGCCAGGCATAACACTATCTGACACAGTTTCAATCCCATGAGCCCGAAAAGAAGGTCGCGCATTCTACATCATCCCGGTCTTCCCGGCAAGCTTTATTGTTCCATATGGAACAATTTATCAGCCGAGTCGTCCTCTGATAATTATATCTCTTTCACACTCAATAATTTCCTCACGCTGAAAGATAAATTCCTGCGGTAAGAAATCTCCCGGAACCACATAATCAGGCCCTGCCCCGACCATGGGAGAGATGCTCTGCATCCATTCATTCACGAGGCCTTCTTCCAGGAAACGGCGCAGCAGACGACCGCCGCACTCGAGCATGAGATTGACGATTCCATAGCGCGTGTAGAGTTCATTGAGCAGCCCCCTCAAATCCTTCACGTTCTCCCACACCAGGGTGCGCTTGTGGTGGGCATCCGTAAAAAGCTTCGACATAGGCGAAAGCGAAAGCATGTTATTGGTCAGCACAATGCGCCAAGGCTGCTGCTTACGGGGTGAAGGTGTCTTCAAGGGATTGCGGATGGTCAGTTCCGGATTATCGGTCCGCAGGGTGTTGCCTCCGATGAGGATGGCATCACTCTCCAGCCGGAGCTGGTGAGCATACTGCAATGTATCCACCCCGCTCAGCCAGAATTTCTGGCGGCGGGTCATGCGTCCATCAAGTGTAACGGCTACCTTGGCGGTCACCCAGGGGCGACCGGTCATTACGGCATGAAACCAGGAGCGCAGAAAGCGGTCACAAGACGCTTTACATACCCCGGAGGTAACAGATACCCCGGCAGTTGCCAAAATGCCGTCAGCGCGGCCCTGGTGGCGCATATCGGGGTCTGTGGAGCCATAGACCACGCGCGCAATACCCTCTTTGATGATGGCAGTCGTGCAGGCACCTGTACGCCCAACGCTGGAACAGGGCTCCAGTGTCACATAAATGGTAGAGCCGGGAAGCTTCGGAGCATTGCCGCGGGCATAGGCATCTGCAATAGCCCGGACTTCTGCATGAGCTTCCCCTGCCACTTCATGAAATCCCTCGCCCACGATTTCTCCCTCGCGTACGATGACTGCACCCACAGGAGGATTGGGACTGGTGAGGCCTAATCCCTGACGTGCCAGTTCCAGGGCACGCTGCATCCATTGCTGATCTTCCTGCTGTTGCATGCGGGGTATTGTAGCAGGCAATGGCGGTCTGTCAAGATGAGCGCAGCGGTACTGTCTTTTTTTCTGTTTCAATGATGCTTATACAGTATAGATAGAAATTCATCATCATCTACCCTGTGAATAAGTTAATAAAGTTTGTAAGTTGTTTATTATGAGCAGAAATGATAATACATACCCGGTAAATAAACTGGTTGAGAACATAGTCCCAACCAGTGAAGAATAGTTATTGGTAACTCCATTGACAACTTATTAACCCACTTATTCACCATTATTGTGAATAAGTATGATATAATATTCATTATCAGTAGATTAAAGCTCCTCAGCCTCGGCGACTTCCACCTTGGTGACAGGGGGACCGATGATGATGCTGCCGGGTATATCAATGAAAATGGCACTGAGACCAGCCAGAGGATACATATAGACAGAGCTGAAGTCTGCTGTCATTTCCCCGATACGGGCCAGCAGGAAGCTTTCATGCTCCGTCTGAATCAGACGATGGGAAGACATGTTGCGGAAATAAGCCGGGGCAACGGCCCTTGTCTGCCATTTCTTCACGTTGCCTTCCGGCAGTTTCTGGAGCCATCGGCGGTTGATGAAGCTGATGGCATCAGAATGCGTGTAGTTCTCCTTCATGAGGCGCTCTGCCATCTCCTGGGGTATGGCAGCGTAGACGGGCTCGAACTCATCATCTGCCAGGTTGTAGCGCTCCGGATGGACGTTCCTTTTCGGGTTTTTCTCTTTCTGGATACAGGGACGATTGCGGCGCTCAATATAAGTCCTGCCGCCCTGCAGATACCACTGCTCCCCTACCTGGCACAGAACAGGTTTTTCCAGAGGAACCAGGATAGCCTGGCCGCTTCGGGCATGGTCGGCAATCACCTCATGGGTGCGGACACTGCAGGAAGGAAGTGAAAAAAAACACAGAGCGCTGAGAATCAATAAAGAGAATTGCTTCATACCTTATGGAAAGTATTCTATATGCTGGAGTATAGCACAGAATACCCGTATTGTAAAGAAAACGCTGAAAAATAACTGAGAATGGCAAAATTAAATGCGACACGGCGAGAGCACAAAAAAAGGTGCTCTCCAGAAGAAGAGATGGTATAGTTAATTCGCCAAAACCAAACTCACAATCTCACCATGGAAAACACCAAAGACAAGACTACCGTTTCCT
>CAJGDB010000088.1 GCA_904502165.1 uncultured Akkermansia sp. | reverse complement strand
TGGAACGCGGCAAGGATGTCTCTGCCCGCCGCTTTGACCTGCAGCCCATCAACTGCCAGGGGTACGTGGTGGAAGACTCCAATTATTGCTTCGGCGAGGGCGGTGCCGGCACATTCTCCGATGGCAAGCTCTTCACCCGCGCCACCAAACGCGGCCCGGTGATGGAAATCTATGAAACCTTTGTAGCCCACGGCGCTGCTCCGGAAATCCTGACGGATGCCCACCCGCACATCGGTTCCAACCGCCTGCCTAACATCATCAAGGCCATGCGCGGCAGTATCATTGCCGCCGGGGGTGAGGTTCACTTCCAGACCCGTGTCAACGGCCTTTTGAAAAGCGCCGATGGCAGGCACCTGCTGGGTGTACGAACTGCAGATGGACGCGAATTCACCGGCGATGCCGTTATTCTGGCCACCGGCCACAGCGCGCGCGATGTCTACCGCATGCTGCATACCGAAGGCATACGCCTGGAGCGTAAACCCTTTGCTGTGGGGGTACGCATCGAGCATCCGCAGAGCCTCATCGATGCCGCGCAATACCACCTGCGCCCCGGACAGGAACGCCCGGAAGGCCTGCCTGCCGCCCGCTATACCCTGGCCACCAAGATTCAGGACCGCGGGGTACATTCCTTCTGTATGTGCCCGGGCGGCTTCATTGTGCCCAGCGCCACTGAGAATGACGAAGTGGTAGTGAACGGCATGTCTCTTTCCCGCCGCAATTCTCCCTTTGCCAACAGCGGATTTGTGGTCACCGTCGAGCCGGAAGATACCGATGCCTACCTGGCAGAACACGGCGTACTCTCCGGCCTGGCCTACCAGAAAGCACTGGAAATGGCCACCAGCCAGGCCGGCGGCGGTATGCAGAAAGCCCCTGCCCAGCGCGTGGTGGATTTCCTGGCCGGCCGTGTCTCCCAGACCCTGCCGAAAACAACCTACCACCCCGGTATCACCAGCTGGGATTTGAATGCCCTGCTTCCGCAGAGTGTGTGCTGGCGCATGCGCGAGGGTCTGCAGTTCTTCAACCGCAAACTGCGTGGCTTTGCCGGTGAGGATGCCCTGCTCATCGGCTGCGAGACCCGCACCAGTTCCCCCGTGCGTATCCCCCGCCAGGATGAAACCCTGCAGCACCCGGATTTAGCCGGTCTCTTCCCCTGTGGTGAAGGCGCAGGCTATGCCGGTGGCATTGTTTCCGCTGCTCTTGATGGCCGCCGCTGCGCCGAAGCAGTGGCAGCCTATGTGTGTCCCTGAAAGTCTATTCATCCTTTTCCATAAGCCGGCATCCCATCGGGAAATCCAAAGTATTAGCAGTTCATTCTTCATATTTTCTGTTTCCACGCTATGAAACACCTTATACTCAAAGCAATGCAAATCGTCATCTGGCTGATTGTTTTTTCTGTCACATGGATTCCTGTAGCTGAAGCGCAAAGAGTCAGGGTGATGAATACCCTTTCAGCAGAAGAAAAGGCATTGCAGAAAAAATCAGACAAGTGGGCTAAAAAAGTAAAGAAATATTATACCCAGCAGAAACAACTATATCTTAATATCATCACAAAAATAACGGATGAGCAAACACGAGATGAGGCTTTAGCCAAATTTGCCCAGATTGAAAAGGATGCTACGGAGGGGAAAAATAACTGGGGGATTGTCGGCACCTACAGAAATAAAACTATTCTCTACAAATATCAAGAGCTTGTAGAATCTATGCCGGAGGGAACATCTGACCTGATTCACATATATGAACGCTCATTGAATGCGTATGTCATTTATGACAAGCAACTGGAGACTTTGAATAGAAAGGTTTCCTTAAAGATACAACATCTGAAAAAAACACGTTTTGAGGAAAATGGCCTGTTAACTCCTGAGCTGGAACAGTGGATGAAAATAATTTGCGAGAAGAACTTCTCAGTATATAAAAGTATGCTTCCGTCAGGGAATGCATTTTAAAATTTCTCCATCCCCTGGATATTGACACCACACGTCCAGCATGATAGAATTCCCCCGCTATGAACAAATCCTCCCTGCTTTCCCTCCTTTCTTCCCTGGTGATGGCAGCCACCATGCTACCCATGGACTGCGCTGCCCAAGTGAAGATGCTGGAAAAGCCGGATGAGGTGTTTTTGAAAAAAAACCTGGGGAAACGTGGCGTCGCTGCCAAGATTCTCAAAAAAGGGGGGCTCATGGGGGGCAAGATTGATGCCACTGTGGATTACTACCTCATCTGTTCCTTCATCATCGGCGATAATAATCCGGAATGGGTGGAGTTGTTTGAACGTGAAGCTGAATTGCGCGAAAAAGGCATTCAGATTGTCGTTTCTTGTAATGAGGATGGTAATTTCAGCAATGTTACCAAGCGGGCCAAGGCCTACCTCAAGAAGAGAAATGTAAAGGCTCCCTGTGTCTTCCGTTCCAGGATTGAAGGCCAGCATGCCGCCGGTAAGGCCTCCCCAACCTTCTGGGATTTCAATACTTTCCGCTACAAGGCCATCCGTTACGACGGCTACCAGGCCGGCGGTGGTTCCGGTATGGAGGCCAGCTTCAAGCCTGTGCTCAAGAAGATTGAAAAAGACCGGGCTCAAAATCCTTGATTCTTTCTTATAAAATTGCTGATGAAGTTACCCATATTCTTCATACGGCTCAGGCAAATAGAGCCGGCAATCGGATAATTCTAGCCAGAATTGCATAGCAAATTCCTAACCATCCTCTCACATGGTTAACATCACCATATTTATTTGTAATTTTTGATATCACGGATTCAGAATCCGTAAAAGATGACTATCAATGGGCGAGTCTATAAGATGATAATAGTCTGCGAGACCATGAACATTGCCTCAAATGAGGCAATGTTATGAATGTCGTAATTTTCTTGAAATAAAACTGTTTGCGTACTTGACTTACGGATTCTGAATTTGTAAACTCCACCTGTACTAAATATATCAGGTATGGATTTTGCAAATTGGGTCTTTTGGTTGATTGTCCTTCCCGGTGTCAGCATCATGTCTATCATATGCGGGCATATCCTTAAAGGCAGCCACCGCCGTATTGTCGCTCAATATTTGCTTTTAACTTTAAATTTGATGTTGCTTAGCACCGTCAGTTTGCAGACCCTGGGTATTTTTCTCTTTGTTACCATACTGGCATATATTGGTTGTTTGGTTGTGCAACAATCAGGTAATACTTTAAAAACTCTCTTCCTGTGGATAATAGTTCCAATTCTGCTCACACCTTTGGCATATTACAAATATGCTGACTTTATCTCATCAGAAATACTAAACCGGCAATGGAATACATTCAAGGATTTGATTATTCCTATAGGAATTTCATTTTACACCTTTCAGGTAATAGCTTTCTGTATTGATACTCTTAAAAGAAACCAACAGGTTCCTTCCTTTATCGAGTACATGAATTTCTGCAGTTTCTTCCCGCAGATTGTAGCGGGTCCCATAGAACGAAAGGATAGCCTGCTACCCCAGATGAGTGCCTGGAACTGCAAACTCTCATCCAATTCCCTGGCAGAAGGCATACCCTACATCATTCTTGGCCTGTTCTTTAAACTGGCTCTCGCTGACAACCTGGCCCAGAGTATGCATATCGGCTACACTGGTAACAATGCATTCCAGGTCTGGGCTAACAATATTGCTTTTGGTTTCCGGATTTATTTTGATTTCGCAGGCTATGGCCTTTCAGCGTATGGTGTTGCAAAGTGTCTTGGTGTGAATATCACCTTGAATTTCCTGAGTCCTTACACAACATGCAACGTAACGGAATTCTGGCGTAAATGGCACATTTCACTTACCTTGTGGTTCAGGGACTATATATATTTCTCTCTTGGGGGTAGCCGAACCCGTTTCTGGTGGTTTAACATTATTTTCATGTTCCTGATTTCAGGCGTATGGCATGGTGCCGGCTGGAACTTTATTATATGGGGTGGACTGGCAGGATTCACCATGGTCATTCACCGGATATTCCGCAATAGTGGCAAATCTCTTCCTGGTATCATCGGCTGGCTGATGACGTTCGGAATCATGATGTTCATCTGGATGTTCTTCTACGAAACAGATATGAGCATTGTTGCAAGGAATTTCAACACGATAACAAATATAGACAATTACAATGCAGAAGATTATATAGGGATACTCAATGAAAACAAAGTCCGGGGAGCCTGTATGCTTATCTTCGTTTCCCTATCCTTTGTTATCCTCGCATTAGAATACCTTTCAAAGAAAATATACGAGCATCCGTACGCTATTTTTCTCTCTCCCAGGGCATGCGTTGTTCTGATTCTGCTAATCAGCATGTTCCACTCTGAGCAGCCTACGCAATTCATCTATTTTGCTTTCTGATATGTTCAAACGTCTTGTCTTCTACATATTGATTACCAGTATTCTGGGTACATATACTCTGAATAGGTTGTATGAGTGCTTCCTGCGCCCGGACAGTCTTTTTTTTGAACAGACAATTAAAACCAGTAAGAAATGGAGCCATGAATTAAGAAAAAGCCCGGGTCCATGCTTCGTATTTACCGGTGGGTCTGAAGTCCGCATGTGCATTGAACCGCAAGTCATGCTGGAAAAACAAGGTGTGCGAGCCATCAATGCAGGGGTTCAGGCCGGATGCGGCGTACGCTGTAATGCCCAGATTGCTTTACCTTTTTTGCACAAGGGTGATACCTTGCTGGTGAGTTATATTCCTGGAAATGATAAACTTACTAATGATGGCATGACTCATATTGGTATCAATTTCTGCCACACACTGCAACAATTTTCACCTTACACCAAAGGCATTTTACCTACTTCTTATTATTCTATTGCATCGCTGTTTCGTGGTTCATCGAGCAATTATTCAATTCATGTCATGCGTCTGTTGACGCGGCCCGATTGCATATACAGGTATTCCTCATCTAAAAATGCGGAAATATCAAGGACTGGGCGGGTTAATGTATTTTTGTTAGATGAGCAGCATAAAAAGTTAGAAACGAAAATACCTGGTAAACATTCTGCACCCGTTTTACATGGTTGGGAACCATTTCTGGCAGACTTGCAGACATACTGCCAGAAACACGGAGCCAAGGTAGCTATGTACATTTCCAGATCACACCTTCCGGCCCACTCCCGCAAGACAAATGCCTGTGTTGCTCTCTATTTTATGAATCTGGGATTTCCTGTTTTAAAAGACCCATATCTGGGATGCTGGCCAGATGCCTCTATGTACTCTGACACTGCACAACACCTCAGCATCGAGGCTGGCTGCAATTACTCAGAATTTTTAGCTGTTCAGTTAAAGAATAATCAATACTGGACTAAGGAAGAATTACAGCAATTCATCAATGACGCCAACACAGGTGAAGAACTCTGATAGTGGGAGATGATCATATAAAACATACCCGCTGGCTGATGCAGACGCTGGATTTTTGGATTGAGAAATCCGGGCAGGGGTGGTATAGTATGGGCATGGAACGCCAGGATAATCGCGGGGTGGATGAAATGCGCCCGCTTGAGTTTGTGTTGGGCGTGGCTCCTCATGCCACGGCTTCTGTTCTTTCTTGTTTTGGTAATACGCGCGTGATATGCGCTGTGACGATTGAGGAAGATGTGCCGCGCTGGATGAAGCTGCAGCATGTACCCGGCGGCTGGCTGACGGCTGAGTACTCTATGCTCCCCTACTCCACTCTTGATCGCAAGAAGCGCGATTCCGGCGGCAAGGTAGATGGCCGCTCGGTGGAAATTCAGCGCCTCATCGGCCGCAGCCTGCGCGCGGTGGTGGATCTGGAGTCTTTAGGCGCCCGCACTATCTGTGTGGACTGTGATGTTCTGCAGGCCGATGGTGGCACACGCACCGCCAGTATCACCGGTGCTGCAGTGGCGCTGCAGATTGCCCTGAATAAACTGGTAGCCACGGGCGCGCTGGAAAAGAACCCGATGAAGCAGCTGGTTTCTGCCATTTCGGTGGGCAAGCTGCAGGGTACTCCCTTGCTCGACCTCTGCTATGTGGAGGACCGCGATGCTGAGGTGGATATGAATGTGGTGATGACGGAGCGCGGGGAGTATGTAGAGGTTCAGGGAAGCGGTGAGGAAGCCGTATTCACGGCCGAGGAAATGGCCCAGATGCTTGCCTTGGCCGCCAAGGGTGCAGCACACATTACGGCAGCACAGAAGGCGGCCATTGCCCGCGCAGATGAACCCAGCGCCGCTGATTTTAACTCTCTGTTACATTTTTTTGACAAAAAGTAAAATTTATCTGTAGATTTTCCTTTCAAGCGCCGTTCCTTCAAGTGAGGAACGGTGCTTTTTGCACCATGCCCTTCTCATTCAAACCATAGAAATACCATATCATCATGAAAAAATCCCTCTTTTTCGCCCTGTTGGCTGCCATGCCGCTTATGGCTCAGGAATGCCCGGCCAAGGCAGAATGCGCTCCCAAGCAGCCGGGTTGCTGCCGTCCCTGCTGCTCCCGTCCGGAGCTGACCGAGGAGCAGAAGGCCGAGATGAAGGCTAAGTTCGAAGCCCGCAAGGCTGAGATGCTGGCCAAGTTTGATGCCGATAAGGACGACAAGCTTTCCTGCGATGAACGCAAGGCTGCCTGCGAGGCACGTAAGGCTGAGATGAAGGCCAGATTCATGGAGAAGTTTGACACCGATAAGGATGGCCAGCTCTCTGACGCTGAGAAGGAAGCCATCAAGGCTGAGTTCAAGAAGCACGGCCACCGCCGCCATGGCAAGTGCGGCCGCAAGGGCCCGCGTCATCATGGTAAGTGCTGCGGCCCGAAGGGTCCGCGCCCGGAACTGACCGAGGAGCAGAAAGCCGAGATGAAGGCTAAGTTCGAAGCCCGCAAGGCTGAAATGAAGGCCAGATTCATGGAGAAGTTTGACACCGACAAGGATGGCCAGCTCTCCGACGCTGAGAAGGAAGCCGTCAAGGCTGAATTCAAGAAGCATGGCCACCGCCGCCATGGCAAGTGCTGCGGCCCCAAGTGCTGCAAGTAAAGAAAATCTTTACCGTTGAGTAACGGTATAGCATAGAGACGCTGAGCGCCGTCCGGAGTAATCCGGGCGGCGTTTCAGTCTTTTTACCGCATACACAAAAACCCGCCGCCCGGGTTACTCTGGGCGGCGGATTTGGTGTGATGAAAAATCAGTTGTGGAGTTTGAGCTTTTCCACGTATTTGGCAATCATATCGACTTCGATATCGACGATGCTGCCGGGGGAGTAACAGTGCATGATGGTGCGCTCCCAGGTATGCGGGGTAATCCAGAATTCGAGTTCATCCGGGCCGGTGATATTGGCCACGGTGAGGGAGACACCGTCGATGGCGATGCTGCCTTTGTCGATAATGTAGCGCATGTATTCCTGCGGTATGCGGATACGGACCATGTGGTCCTGCCCTACCGGGGTGATGGAGGTGACGCTGCCGGTGGTATCGACATGCCCCATGACGAAGTGGCCGCCAAACCTCCCGTTGCCGCCCATGGCGCGTTCCAGGTTACAGTAGGAGCCCACCTGCAGTTGTCCCAGGCTGGTCACCCGCAGGGTCTGGGTGAGGAGGTCGAATTCCACCCTGTTGCCTTCCACTTTATCAACGGTGAGGCAGCAGCCATTCACCGCCACAGAATCCCCAAGAGCAAGTTCTGCTGCAAAGGGAATCTCCACCGCATAGCGCGCGCCGCTTGCCACGGGTGTGCGCTCCAGCACCTTTCCGGTGCATTCCACGAGTCCTGTAAACATAAGTCTTTATTCGCCGAAGTAGATGAAATTGTACAGGCAG
>CAJGDB010000087.1 GCA_904502165.1 uncultured Akkermansia sp. | reverse complement strand
GGTCAGGTTGCGGATGCCCTGCTGGCAGCGCCAGTGGAACTTGCACCAGATGCGTTCGTTCTGCGCGTTGATGAGCGAGAAGGTGTGGCTGCCGAAGCCGTGCATGTGGCGGAAGCCGTCCGGGATGCCGCGGTCGCTCATGACGATGGTAATCTGGTGGAAAGCCTCGGGCAGGGATGTCCAGAAATCCCAGTTGGCGGCGGGGCTGTGCAGGCCGCTGGCGGGGTGGCGCTTGATGGCGTGGTTCAGGTCGGCAAACTGACGCGGGTCGCGCAGGAAGAAGACCGGGGTGTTGTTACCCACGAGGTCCCAGTTGCCTTGCTGGGTGTAGAACTTCACGGCAAAGCCGCGGATATCGCGCTCGGCATCGGCGGCACCGCGTTCGCCTGCCACGGTGGAGAAGCGCACGAAGACTTCGGTTTCCTTGCCGATGCTGGAGAATAAATCGGCACAGGTGTAGCGGGTGATGTCATTTGTGACGCGGAACACGCCGAATGCGCCGAAGCCTTTGGCGTGCATGCGGCGCTCCGGGATGACCTCTCGGTTCAGGTGGCTGAGCTTTTCGAAAAGCCAGGTATCCTGCATGAGCATGGGGCCGCGCGGTCCGGCGGTGAGGGAACGATTGTTATCTGCTACGGGTGCCCCCGCAGCAGTGGTGAGCTTGTGGTTCATGGAAGCCGATTGTAGATATCGCTCCCTTGTTTTTCAAGAAGTTAGCACTACTTGTTTTGCTTAGCTTATGCGGATGCCATGCAGCCGGGGCAGTTGCGAACCCAATGCCCAGGCGTGATTTCTATGAGCTCAGGGGTGTGGTCGGTGAGGCAGAGCTCGGGCCTGCCTACGATATTGCGGGGGCGGAAGGCACAGCCGCGCACAGGCTCGCGCAGGGTGGGGGGCAGGCCGGGAATGGTCTGGAGTCTGCTGCCTTTATCAGCCGCGCTGGGGATGGATGCCATGAGCGAGCGGGTGTAGGCATGCAGAGGGTGGCGGATGAGTTCCTCTGCCGGGGCGCTTTCCACGATGCTGCCGGCATACATCACCTGGATGCGGTGGGCGTATTGGCGCACCACGCCGAGGTCATGCGTGATGAGGATGATGGCGGTGCCCAGTTCCTGCTGGCGGGTGCGGAGAAGGTCGAGTACCTGTTTCTGCACAGTCACATCCAGCGCGGTGGTGGGTTCATCTGCGATGAGGATTTCGGGACGGGTGATGAGCGCCATAGCAATCATCACGCGTTGGCGCATACCGCCGGAAAACTCGTGCGGGTAAGCTTTGGCTCGTTTTTCCGGCTCGGGGATGCCGGTGCGGGCAAGTTCTTCCACTGCCAGTCTGCGGGCCTCGCGCCAGCTGAGTCCCTGGTGCAGCACAAGCGGCTCGGCCACCTGGTCGCCGATGCACATGCAGGGATTCAGGCAGGTCATGGGGTCCTGGAAAATCATGGAGATACGCTTGCCGCGCAGTCCGGCTTGAACTTTTTCCGGTGCATGCAGCAGGTCGATGCCATCGAACCATGCGTGGGAGTCCTGGCCGATGCGGGCAGGCGGGCTGGGAAGCAGCCCCATGAGGGTGGAGCAGGTCACCGATTTGCCGGAACCGGATTCGCCTACGATGCCGAGCGTTTCGCCGGCATGCAGGTCAAAGGAAACGCCGTTGACGGCGTAATTCACCCCCGCTCGGGAGTAGAACTCGACCGTGAGGTCACGCACCTGGAGCAGGGGAGCACTCATCTGGCCTGTTCAAAGAGTTCTTCGAGCATTTCCATGCCTTTGCCGGCGCGGTAGCGGGGGGCCGAGTGGTGAGCATTCTGTATGGTCTGCTGCCATTCGTAGGGGATACCATCGATGCCGAAAACGGCGCCGAGCAGGGCGCCGGCAATGGCTCCATTGGTGTCCGGGTCGCCCAGTCTGCTGACAATGCTGCACATGGCCGAGGCGTAATCCTTAGCGTGCAGCAGCCAGTAGTAGGTGCATTGGAAGGCAATTTCCACCCAGCCGGATTGGGGATGATACGCGGGTTCCTCGGTTTCGGCGGCGCGCAGACGGCTGAGCAGGGCGGCATCGCTCAGTTCTTCCGCGCGTTTGCAGGCTGTGGCATAGATTTCCTGCGGCGTTTTGCCCTGCATGGCCAGGATGAGGGATTCCACATAGATAATGTTGGCGTTTACGCAGCGGGGGTGGATATGGGTGAGGGTGCAGTCTGATTTGGCCGCGGCCTGCCAGTCCCACTCGGGGTGCAGGGCGGCATAGATGCCGATGGGGGCCACACGCATGAGAGCCCCGTTTGCCTGAGAATCCGGGTTGAATTCACCCTTGAGGGCGTAGCGGATGGTGACACCCACATCTTTCGGGGCAGAGGAGAGCCAGTCGATGTACTGCGCCTGTGTAGCCATGCTGTTGAAGCCCTGCTCATTGAGCAGGCTGCGGAGCAGGGCAATGGCCATTTCAGAATCATCGGTGATGCTGCCTTTCTTGCGCCAGATGGTGGTATCCCAGCCGTCTACCATGCCGGTGAGGCCATTGGGGAAGTGTGACTTGACTTCCTCCGGCGTGTGGAATTCAAGCGGTGCTCCCAGGGCATCGCCGCACATGAGCCCGAGCATGCAGCCCCGGGCCCGTTTTTCCAGAGCATCCTGCGGCTTGGCGCAGCAATCGCAGGATGCTTCATTTTTTGCGGCTACCAGCGGGAACCGGGAGGAAAGCGGGTAGTCATCCACCTTGATGAGTTCCACTCCGTACATCTCAGCGATGGCCGGGGCCTGCGATGCAGCGTAATCCTCGCCGTAGTAAATGGTTTTCACTCCGTGGGCGCAGAGTGCCTGCATGCACGAGGTGCAGGGCATGGTGGTGCAGGCCACGATGCGGGCTTCGCCGCGCTTGAAGAGACTGCACAGGTTGATTTCTGCGTGCAGCATGAACTTCTGCCGCTCATCGCGCGAAGCCCAGAATCCTTCCGGTGCTTTGAATCCGGGGAACAGGCCATTGTATGCCGTGCCAATGACTCGGTTGTCCTTATCCAGCGCGGCGGCACCCACCTTGCGGTAGGGGTCTTCGGAGCGCAGAGCAGCCACATGGGCCAGTGCCATCACATATTGCGGTATCGGCAGGCGGTTCATGCGTGTATGATAGCATATTGCCCCTTCAATGCAAGGTGTTTCGCGTACTCAGGTACTGAAAATCCTGTCAGAAAGTTAGTCTGCCCTTGCCAAGAGGAGAGGAAAGGAGTAAAGTAAGCGCCATGAACATCCAGCTCTTCAAAGACCTCTGCGAGGCAACCGGGGCTCCCGGTTTTGAGTACGGCATCCGCGAGCTGGTCATCAAGGAGATGACCCCGCTGGCCGATGAAATCAAGGTGGACAACGTGGGCAACGTGGTGGCCCTTATCAAGGGTAAGAGCTCTGAGAAGAGCATCATGTGTGCTGCCCACATGGACGAAATCGGTTTCATTGTCCGCTATATCGATGACAACGGCTTTATCCGCATCCTGCCCCTGGGTGGCTTTGACCCCAAGACCCTCACCGCCCAGCGTGTGACGGTACACGGCACCAAGGATCTGCCCGGCTGCATGGGCGTGAAGCCCATCCATGTGATGAGCCCCGAGGAGCGCACCAAGATGCCCCAGGTGACCGATTACGTGGTGGATCTGGGCCTGAGCAAGGAAGAGGTGGAGAAGTATGTTTCCATCGGTGATTCCATCACCCGCATCGGTGACCTTGTGGAGATGGGTGACTGCCTGAATGTGAAGAGCATCGATAACCGCGGTGGCTGCTACATGCTCATTGAGGCGGTGCGCGCTATCAAGGCCAGCGGCAACCTGCCGGACTATGACCTGTATGCCGTGTTCACGGTGCAGGAGGAAGTGGGCCTGCGCGGCGCTCATGCTGCCACCCTCGCCATCAACCCCGATTTCGCTTTCGCTCTGGACGTGACCATCGCGTTTGATACCCCCGGCAGCGGCGCTCACGATAAGTGCACTGTTCTGGGCAAGGGCACGGCTGTGAAGGTGTACGATGGTACCCTTATCACTGACCCCCGCATGGTGAAGTTCATGACGGCGCTCTGCCAGGAGGGCGAGATTCCCTACCAGCTCGAGCTGCTTGCCGCCGGTGGCACAGATGCCGGGGCCATGCAGAAGTTCACCGCCGGTGGTTCCATCACGGGTGCTATCTCCATTCCTGTTCGCAACGTGCACCAGAGCATCGAAATGGCTCACAAGGTGGATATTGATGCCAGCGTGAACCTGCTTACCGCCTGCTTCACTTCTCTGACCCGCTGGGACTGGAGCTGGAAGCAGATGAACCGCACCCTTGCCCCCAAGGCCGACTGCGCTGCTGCTCCTAAGAAGAAGGGCTGCTGCCGCAAGAAGAAGTAAGGCCTTTTGGTTCTCTTTATTCAGAAACGCACCAGGAATTGCTTCCTGGTGCGTTTTCTGCATGGGGGGGATAGGGGAAATCAGCTTCCGGATAGAGAGCGGGCTTACTCCAGGGTTCTGGCCTGGCGGCGGGCGGCGCGGAGTCGTTCGCGCTCGGTATATGCCTTTTTGCCTATGGTGCTGTTGCGATCGGCATCGCGGGCGGTTTCCAATGCAGCAATGGCCTCAAGGAACTTGGCTTCAGAGGCAGGCGTGTGGGCTCCGGTGTACATGTTGGTGTACTGGCGCATGAGGAGGGGGTAGAGGCATTCGAAGCCCAGCCGCTGCTTGTCTGCTGGGGTTGCCAGCGGGTGTTCCATCAGCGCGCGGCAGGTGTTCAGGCATTGCTCGAGAGTCTCATTCTGGAGCGGATTCTGTAAGGTCATACGCGCCATGAGCAAGTATTGCTGGGCAAGGAAATTGCGGGCATCTGCCTTTTGCTGCCGGTCAGGGGCATTGGCGCGGGCCTTGGCCGCCTGCAGGGTTTCTGCGCTGAGTTTGTGCAGGGGCAGGGCAGTGTAGACACCCCGGGTGTCTCCCAGCACCAGGCAGGGGAGTTCTTCCACCCCTGCCTTGAGAGCGTTGGCTGAATTGATGGCTTCTGCCATGCTGTCAGCTGTGTCGCTGAGTACCACATAGCGGCATTCGCTCTGGGGCTCTGCCTTGCGGAGAGGTGCCAGCATTCTGACCAACCCGGCCGTATTGGTCCCCTGGCGGAAATATACGGTATATTCCTCTCCCGCAGCCTGGAACGCCGCGAGACCCAGCATCAGCACAGGAAGGAAGCGAAGCATGGCGAATTAGAAATGACGAAATGGAGCAGCCCCACCTTTAATCGGTGGGTTCTTCTGCCCGGCTGATGGTGATGCGCTTGAAACGGGAATCCGTTTCCTCGGAGCTGGTGACGATGCCGGGGATGGAGGCCAGGTCGTTATGCACCAGTCGTCGCTGGTAGGCATTGAGCTTTTCCATCAGGAGCGGCTTGCCGGTCTTGAGCACGCGTTCGGCGCGGGAACGGGCGCGGCGCAGCAGCTTGGCTTCTGCCCGGGCGCGGTAGTTGTCGCAATCAACTCTGACGCGGGGTGCATCCTCCCATTTTGCCTGAACAAGCCGGTTCACCATGTACTGCAGGTCATCGAGCCGGTCGCCTTCTTCGCCGATGAGGTAGCTGGCATCTGCGCTGCTGATGAGCAGGGAGATGCCATCTTCGTACGGGGCGGTTTCGATGCTGAAATCAAAGCCGAGCGGCGTGAGCAGGGATTCTGTTGCTTCCGTAGCAAGGGTGATGAGTCTGTCCATGGAGTGGTGAGGGGGCGGATTTCGGATTATCGCGGTGAAAGGTAAGGGTGTGGTCTCTAGCGCGTTACTCATCGCGCCCGAAGAGGCGCAGGAGCATGAGGAAGAGGTTGATGAAATCCAGATACAGGTTCAGAGCCCCGAGCACGGCTCCTTTGTGCGTACTTCCTCATCTGTGCTGAGGCCTATTTCCAGCAGATGGCGGGTGTCATACGCGGTGAAGAGGGCAAAGATGACCACACCCGCACAGCAGATGATGAAGTCGAAGACGTCGTTACCCCAGAACAGATTGATAATCATGCAGCCGATAAGGCCGATGAGCAGCATGAATAAGGTGCGCCCCAGGGTGCTCAGATTACGCTTTGTGACGGCACCATAGATGCTCATGGCTCCGAACATGACAGCTGTGCAGCCGAAGGCTTTGCCCACGGAATCGAGCCCGTAATGCACCAGAAGAGGCCCGAAGAGGATGCCCTGAATGAAGGCAAAGGTGAGCAGCAGCACGGAAAGCGCGGTGTGTGAGAGACGATTGGCGCCGAAACTCATGACTAGAACGATGCCGAGCGTTCCAATCCAGATGAGCCAGCTGTTCTGCGCGGCCCAGGTGAGGGATTCGAAATCCTGTGCGGTATAGGCGGCTACACCGGCTGTTAACAGCATGCAGGCCGACATCCAGAGGTAGACCTTGTTGAGAAAAGCTTTGGCAAGCGCGGCAGTATCTGCTTCATTTACCTGTGTAACGGGAGGATAGGGAGGTTCGTTCATACCTCGTATTTTAGCGTGTATAGGGGTGCAAGTCAAGCAAAGTCCACCATGCTGTCCCAAAGAGTTGGAATGAGCAGTAGAAACGGCGCGGCAGAAGGAAACTGCCGCGCCGGGAAGGGGTCTTTCGTTGAATCAGCCTGCAGGGTTAATCTTCGTAGATTTCCTTGACTCGCTCGATGAGCGCGAAGGCGTGGCTGATCATGGCGCGGGTCTCATTCAGCAGCGTGAGGTAGAGAATGCCGTTACGCATGCCGCTCTCATCTGCCGTGTTGTGCATAAGGTGGCGCGTGATGCAATCTGCAAAGTCCTCGCTGAGCTGGTCGCGGTCCTCCAGCAGTGCGTCAATGCCGGCAAAGTCGCCTGCCTTGAGCATATCGGTAAGGTCCGGGTAGAAACGGCCAATCTTGCTGGTGAGAGCCAGCAGGTCGTCGCCCTGTTCCTTGCTGAGACCCTGGTGGTTGTTGTCGATGTGGTTGTAACTGGCCTTGACCAGAGTCAGCAGGCGTTCGCAGGTGTTGAGCGAGATTTCGGTGATGCGGAATACCAGCTGGCCACGGTCTGCCAGTTCCTTGGGCAGCGTACGGAGCGTGGGCAGTACCTCGTTTTCACGCAGGACTTCCAGATCGCGCTTGAGGGTGCGGCTCTTCTTGCGAAGGCGCTTGAGGGCATCCCGGTCTTCATCGAGCAGGGCCTTCACCATGGCGTTGTAGATGCCGACCATGCGACCCAGACGCCCGCTGGCAGCCTTGCCGAAGTCCTTGACCGCAGCATCGCTGTGCATGTTGATAAGGCGGATCTCCTCCTTGGAGCTGTTGGTGAAGAAGGTGGACTTGATGAGAAGAGAACCGGCGATGACCAGCATGGTCACCATACCCCAGAAACCACCATAGGCCATCACAACCGCCACAATAAAGGCAGCCAGACTGGCAGCCAGAGCGGTGAGCAGCCAGCCGCCGATGACGGTGAGCACGCCGGTGATGCGGTACACGGCGCTATCGCGCCCCCAGGCGCGGTCGGCCAGGGAAGAACCCATGGCTACCATGAAGGTCACATAGGTGGTGGAGAGCGGCAGCTTCATTTCCGTTGCTACGGAGATGAGCAGGGCAGATACCGTCAGGTTGACTGACCCGCGCACCAGGTCATACAGGGCGCCGGTTTCTTCCTCCGGGGCAAGGGGGGCAAAGCGTCTGGTAATGAAGTTCTGAATACGCATGGGTGTGATGCGTTCGAAGAATCGCTTGGTGTTGAGCGTGTAGCGCACCATGGTGCGGGCCGCGCTGCAGGAGCCGAAACGCTCCTTGCCTGTGTTGGAGGAGGAGAGCTTGAGTTCGGTTTCCGTCACTTTGCGGGCTTTTTTGGAGAAGAACAGGGTGGT
>CAJGDB010000086.1 GCA_904502165.1 uncultured Akkermansia sp. | reverse complement strand
CCGGTGCTGTGACGCAGCACCAGCATATCGTTGCGGCCAGTACCCTGTACTTCATGCAGCTCCAGGGGGGTAAGGTCTGAAACCGAAACCAGAGCATCACTCCTCAATTCCCATGCAGACGGATCCATCCCCAGGGAACGGGCCGCCTCAACAACGGCGGCAGAGGGGTGGAAATCCATCTCCACCAGATACAGACCAGGGCGGGGCTGACCGCCGCAAAGGAGGTCCATGTCCACCTGCACCAGGGCACTGCCTGCCAGCAGATTTTCGGATGCAGGCAGTTCCACCTCCGTCTCGGCAACAACTGTTCCGCCAGCCCCCTGCAGGAAAATGCGCCCCTGGTATACCTCGCGGGCCCGGGTGGCGTTATCCGGCGGCGGCGGCACATCCTCTGGAGCAGCCAGTCCGGCATTGATACGGGCCTGGGCTACTGCCCGCTCATAGTAGGTGCGGGCCATGCTGCTACGCCGCGCTTGCTGCTCGAGATGAGATCTGAGTCTGGGTATGGCCGGCAGGATTTCATCTGCCTTCCAATGGCGGAGGCGGACCTTCACTTTACAGCCGTTGACGGCTTCGAGCTGCAGCTTATGCTCCCCCTGCAGCGGCAGCAGGTGTTCAATCCCCAGCGGCAGGCCTGGCACCAGCGGGGTGATGTCGTGCCGGCAGGTGAAATCCTGCTCCAGCGGCAAACCATGTATCCCCTGCATTCCGGCCCTGAGGGTGCATTCCAGCAGCACCGGAACCGGACTTTCCACCGCCAGCTGCATACCCAGGGCAGCTGAGGGGCGGGAATAGGTTACCAGTCGCCCGGTTTTCGAGTCATCCTCATGACGGGGGGCCAGGTTGTCATTCTCCGGATTATGAGGTTCAATAATGAATTCCTGCGGCTTGATTTCTCCCTTGTAGCACACCCGGAGTTCGCGGCCGTTCACTACGGCGGTGCGGCTCATTCCATCATCTGAGAGTATAGTCTCCACCCCATCGAGCGTAAGGCGCATCTCACGGAAAGCTTTCTGCAGCTGCGTTTTCTCCACCGGGGAATTGAAACGCATTTCTATCACATTGGCCCGGGAATCCACGCCATCAGCAGGTACACTTTCCAGCCGGGCACTCAGACTGCGGTTCACATAAATGGGGCCCAGGTTGCTGTCTGCAATGCCACAGCCTGGTTCAGCCTTGGCGTTGAGCCGCCAGATACTCCCTGCGGGGACGGGGCGGTCTGGGCGCACAATTACATAGCCCGGCAAGGGGGCATCCTGCTGCAGTTCCTCCCACTTTACCCCACGGCGGGCAAGGGACTGGAGCATACTGAAGCTGTTACCATGTTTGAGCTGAGCCTGTTCCACAATGGCACCGGCGGTTTCACCACTTTCAAAGAAATCCCCCCGCTGGTCCATCTTCAGGCGGGTATAGGTGTAGTGGATGGGTGTCTGGGGGCTCAAGGATGATGCCTCCACCGTATTCTGATACTGGGCTGCCAGCAGGGCAGCACCATTCGGGCATGAGCGCAGGTCTTCATGCAGCAGGGGGCTGTCCGGCGCGTGAAAACGGTATTCTCGCTGCTGCAACGGCCGCCCGCTCAGGTACTGCGCCCCAGCGTGAAACCGCAGGGTGTATTCCGTTTTAACGCTGCTGCCGGGGGCTGGCTCAATACGCAGGCAGTCCTGCTCCACCCAGATGACACGGGGCTGGTGGGCCGCATCACCGCTCAGGCTGAACATATCGTGCCCCTTGTCTGCCGAGCTGCAGTCATTTCGGTACTGGTTTTCCAGCACAGTCCGGGTTACGACCGGTTCTGAGAAATTGATATTGATAATACCCTGCTGTGGCCAGTACGACAGAGAATCAGCCAGCGCTACGGGTAACGAAGCCAATGCGAAGAAGAAAGCTTTGCGGACAATCTGTACCATGTCGGCATCATTCTACCACAATTCAGGCCAATAGTGAATAGTGAATCATGCCAACAGCATATTTGCCGGAGAACACCCCTTAAAGAGAGAGGCAGCAGGCAAGGTCTCATTCCGTCTTTCCCTGGAGCCATTGCTCGAACTTCCGCAGCGCCTCTCCGCGGTGGGAAATCCGGTTCTTCTCCTCAGCGCTGATTTCTGCCATGGTGCAGTCGTACCCGGCGGGAATAAAGAGAGGGTCATAGCCGAAACCGCCCGTACCGCGGGGATTCAGAGTAATCTGCCCTTCCACCTTGCCCACGAAGCAGGCAAGCTCTTTCCCCGCACGGGCTACCGAAATGGCGCAGACATAGCGGGCAGTGAATGGTTTTTCCGATTCCGGCTTAGCGGCCAGCTCAGCCAGCATTTTGCGGTTATTTCCTTCATCATCCCCGTGGCTTCCGGCATAACGGGCAGAATACACGCCGGGCCTCCCCCCCAGGGCATCCACACAGATACCGCTGTCATCCGATACAACCAGACCGGGGAATACGGCCGATATGCTTTCTGCCTTGATGGCAGCGTTGGCCTCAAAGGTGGTGCCGGTTTCCTCCGGGTCGGGGGCACCGGGAAAATCAGCCAGAGTCTTCAACTCGAACTGCGGGGGCAGGATGCGGGCAAACTCGCAGGCTTTATGAGCATTGCGGGTGGCGATAAGCAGCGGAATTCGTTCCATATTCAATGTATTGAGGAGTCTTTCTGGTGGAATACACGGGTGAAGAAAAGATAAATGACCAGGTAGGAAAGCAAAGCACAGAAAGTATCTGCCACCGCCTGTGAGAGCCAGATACCTTCGCCGCCCCACCAGAGCGGGAGCAGCAGCAGGCAGGGGATAAGCACCAGGAACTGGCGGGAGATATTCAGGAATACGCTCATAATCGGTCGCCCGATGCTCTGGAAGAAGTTGCCGATGATAATCTGTGTTCCCACCAGCGGGAAGGCGAGCCCCATGAAGCGCAGACCATGGGTGGCCAGAGTGATGAGCTGCGAGGAGTTGGCATCCTGTTCTTTCACAAAGGCGCGCACAATGGCCTCCGGGTAGAGCTGGATACCCAGCCAGCAGATGAGGGTGAGCACAAAGGCAGAAGCGACGGCATAGTAGAAAACCCGGCGCACGCGGCTGTAATAACCGATGCCCAGATTATACCCGGCAATGGGCTGCATCCCCTGGGCTATACCAACTACCACCATGGCGATGCCCAGCAACACGCGGTTGACAATGCTGAACGCCCCCACGCCCATAGCCCCTTCGTGGCGCAGAAACTGGGTATTGAAAATAATGACCACCACACAGCCGCAAAGGCTCATGAGACTCGGGGGGAGCCCCAGCAGACAGATGCGCCGCATGATAGGACCGCAGAGCTTCCACATGCGTCCACGGAAATGAATGACACTGCGGCGGTTCAGGAAGTGTGCCAGCACCCACAGCATACCCACACTCTGCCCTGCCGTAGTAGCCAGAGCAGCACCGGTCATACCCCACTCCAGTACATAGACAAAGAGATGAGCACAACCTATATTCACCGCCATGGAGATGAGGAGGCTGTACATGGCCTTGTACGGGTAGCCGCTCGCGCGCATCACATGGTTCAGGTTCATGAACGTGAAGGTCACCGGGCACGTGAGCAGCAGCACCAGCATGAAATCCCTGGCAGGTTGCAACGTATCTTCATCTGCACCAAAGAGGTACAGAATCTCATCTGTCCACGGCAGGGGCAACCAGCCGAACAGCACCCCCAGCGCAAATCCCATGATGGTACAATGACCCAGCACCCGGAATGCACGCGGAAAATCCTGCTGACCCAGGGTAATGGAGGTGGTGGCAGCACCTCCCAGCCCCACTAGTGTGCCCAGCGCCACCAGCAGGTTCATAATAGGGAAGAGCAACCCCATGGCGGTGATGGCATACGCCCCGCAACACTGGCCAATGTAGATGGAGTCTACAATATTATAGAACGACATGGCGGCCATACCCACAATGGCAGGCAGAGAATACTGCGCCAGCAGACGCCCCATGGGCATCTGTTCCAGATCCACCAGCTTTTGGTCTTTCTCCATGCTCTCCGCAGGAGAATTTACTCCTCTTGCCGCAAGCTGTCAAGAAGAGTAAATAAGGAATATGAATAATGAAAAGCTTATCGTACATTTGCGGTTCACATACAGCACCGGTTATGCTAGAATACGCGCATGAGTTCAAATGGGCACAGAAACATGCTCATCATCTGCGGTGTGTGGCTGGAGCTGCACGCGCTGCTGCACCTGCTGCTCTTCCCCTTTCTGGCGTATACCGGACTGTGCTCTCTGCTGCTGCCGGTTTCTCTGTGGATTCTCAGTTCGCTCACCTCTCAGGTGCGGTACTACCTGCTGCTGCAGCTGCCCACGATGCTGCTCTGTGCAGCCTGGTGGTTTGCCGCCCCGGCGGCGGGGCTTCTGTTCAGCCTGCAGTGGCTGCCCTGCGTCCTGGCTGGCTGTGCGCTGAAACCAACACCCGACAAGTGCTGGTGGTTCCGGGGACTCCTCTACCTCATTGCCCTGCTACCTTTTGCCGCCATGATTCCACTCTTCATTTCTGCATACCAGGCTACGCACCATTAACCTCTATTCCCCTCTCATGATTCTTTCGTTAAAAACCCTTCTCTGTGTCGGCTGCGGTTGCTTTACAGGCGGCATTCTGCGTTATCTGACCAGCTACTACATCTGTACCCGCTGGGGAATTTCCAGCACAGATATGCCCTGGCACACTCTTTTCATCAATTTCGGTGGCTGCCTGTTCATGGGGCTCTTCTGCGGACTGGCTACCGCCGGGTTCATCGAATCTCCCAACCTGCGGCTTGCCCTCACCGCCGGACTCTGCGGCGGCTACTCTACCCTGGCGGCCTTTGCTTTCGAAAACACCATGTTGTTCCGGGCAGGAAACTACCTGACCGCAGGTTCCTATATTGCCGCCACTCTGGCAGGCAGTATTATCTGCTTCATTGCCGGATATGCCGCTGCACACTGCCTCTTTTCTCGCGTATAAGCGGCCTGCCAACTGTATGGGATGTCTTTATCTTTTTCTGAGCCCCTGCCACATTCTCCTTAACTTAAGCAATATATCTGCCAGACGAGGATAACGATGCAGCATCCGGACACGGTCGTAGAAAGACATATACTTTGCCATTTCCCTCTCCCGTTGAACAATAATTCCTCGTAATTTCTTCCTGTCCTGCACACTGGTAAGATACCGGCAGCTGTTATTGGTCATCTTCCATAAATCGCGGTACAGTTCGTATGTCCACAAAGATATGACTTCCTTGTCCTTTTCCTCCATCACAAGGAAATTGAATGTATACCACGCAGCCTCTGCGTTTTTTCTGTACACATCAAAAGGCATCTCCCTGTTACAGAAACGATGAATCAGAGAGTTCGGATTATCCTGATACAGGTAATCATACAATGACTCCGGAACAACATAGAGCGTCTTTACACGGGTCCAATACGATGTAACAAAAACGTAATCCTCAGCCATGGCCATATTCTCCGGCATCCGGAGATTGTATCGATTGATGATATCCATACGATACAATTTTGCTACAGGGCCGCGAAACACATTGCTGAAAAGAAAATGCGGATCTGCCTTCTGTAAACCATGGCGTATGAATTGATGCACGCTCTTATTGCCATGCTCATCATGCAGGGTCTGTGACACCAGCACCATATCGCAACCCGTGGAAACAGCCGCATCATACATCTTCTTTATGGCATCGACAGAGATGACATCATCCGCATCCACCATGGTTACATACTCCGTCCGAACTGCATCCAATCCGCAATTACGAGCAGAAGCAGCACCTCCATTGGCTTTATTGATAAGACGGATACGAGCATCTTTCGCAGCGGCAGCGGCAATAATTTCTTCACTTCTGTCCACAGAGCCATCATTCACAAAAATGGCCTCCCATTCCTGCATTGTCTGCTTCTGCAATGAACATATGCATGCATCCAGGGAACGTTCGCAATTATACACCGGAACAATTACACTTATCTGCGGATTGTCGACCCCCATATGCGTCTATCATTTTATGCTGATGCGGCCTCACTATACCACTACTCAATCATGGCCGTCAACCACAAAAGAAATGATTGCAACTCATTCCTTTTTCTCAGAACTCCACAGCCACCCCGAGCTGCAGAACGGGGTAGATGCTCAGGCTGTCGGCCAGGTCGAAAAAGTCTTTGCCCTCCCGGCGCAGCATCTGCCGGGCCTCCCCTTCGGTCACGGCTTTCCACTGATAGCTTTCGGGGTCGCGGTATTTCAGCCCGCCATAGCTTTGCGCCTCTAGTTTTCCCTTCCCCATGATGTTGATGCCTATATCTATGCTGTAATAAAGGCCTGAGTTCTCCCACAGTTCATCCTGGTACCCTATGCCAATGTAGGGCTGCAGGTGATTCCAGCTGTAAGAACCTCGTATCCCGGCTTCATCCCCCTGCGTTATCTTGCAATCCTGACCACCGAAGTCCACGATGTTCTGCAGACCGGGCTTCTGCCGGAACCGGGCATGGTACACAGCCCGGCTTTCGCTGATGGTCACACCGGCGCAGAGATAGAAATGGCGGCCCCAGGGGAAGTAGTCCAGCAGAATCCCGGCATTGTTGCCCTGCAGTTTCAGGCGGCTGTTCATGCTGCTCCATTCCTCTGTGCTGTCATGGCGCAGGGCTGCACCGCGCAGGCGTATCCGCACTTGCTCGCTCAACTGATAACCGGCACTCACGCCCAGCCCCATTGTTCCGGCCTCCATCCCCACCCGCCAGCGGGCTTCCTGCTGACGGGGCTGTTCTACGGTCTCAACGGCATCAGAGGCCGCGATGATGCTTCCGGCGAAAGATTCTCCTGCACTGCCGGCTTTGCATTCTGCTGCCACGCCTGCCATACAGATGACAGCTGCCGCTATGATTCGATTGCCCCGCTTTACCTTCATTTTCCGTTGCCGGACAATATAACAAACAATGTCCGGCAGCGTCAACTCAAAACAGCGCTACTTTTTATACATAAGCGTATTACAATTTAAATATAGCCAACTGTAAAAACCGAATCACCAGCAGATTGAGCAACCGGCTGCCTGCTGCGGCTTAATCTGTCAGCTCTCCACATCCGGCCGCACGGCAGGAGAAAGAGCTTCCGGCATATCCGGCATTTCTTCCGGCTCCGGGTTACTGCGGCGGCTGCCCTGGTGTCCCCTGCCTTCCCGGGTCTGCCGGCGCTGCCGGGTTCCTTTGCTTCCGGTGGTGGAGCGGCAGCCCCAGAAGGAAGCCGCACTTTCGCGCGTGATTCCGGACTGGTTCAGATAACGCCCGAAGAGCAGGCGCGCGCTGCTATGCCCCATTTCAACCTGCAGCTGCGCCAGGTCACGGAAGTGCCGCAGGTAATACGAGGCAAAGGTGTGTCTGAGTGTATCCGGGCGCCAGGAATGCAGACCCGCTTCACGCCGCAGTTGCCGCCAGCGCTTCACCCAGCTGCGCGGCACCACCTCTGCCCGGGTATCCCCCGCCCTGCCTGCTGCATGCCAGCGTTTCAGCCAGCGCAGCAGGACGGGCTGAATCGTCACCACCCGTGCGCCGCCTGTCTTGCTCACCACCGGGGCAATGGTAATGGCTCCTTCTTCCAGGTCAACATCAGCCCAGCGCAGGCGTCCCATTTCAGCAGGTCTCACACCCGCCCACAGCATGATACCCACCGCGGCGGCACAACAGCGGTACTCCGGGCGAGTGGCCGCGCTCAGCAGAGCGTGTACCTGCGGGAGGGTCAGCACAGCTATGGTGTTTTCCACCCGTCGGAGAACCCGCATGCGGCGCATCGGGTTCTCCCGGCACCAGTTCTGCTGAATGGCATAGTTGAAGAAACAGTTGAGCAGCCGCCGGGCCTTATCAATCGTATGCGG
>CAJGDB010000085.1 GCA_904502165.1 uncultured Akkermansia sp. | reverse complement strand
GGTGAGCCAAGAAGAGAATAGAAGTTTTTCTGTCCATTATACCACTGAGGCAGACCCGTGTACTGGCAGAAGTGCCGCAGTTCCCTGGCAACCCCACTCAGGTGAGGATAGCTCATTTCCAGCTGCTGGGCATATTCATCGATGTTCTGCAACCCAACAAGCAAAGCTGCCAGGAATGTTCCCAGGCAGATTTTCAGAGCTTGTGGTATGGGGCGAAGCATGGAATCTATCAGAAATCAAAGTAAATAAACGGAAGCATACCCTCCGGGCCCATTGCCAGAACAGCACCGGCCAGCAAGCCTCCGACCAGAGCCTGCACAGCCCAGGGCAAACGGGCCATCGTTCCGGAAAAACATTTAAAACATGCAGGACCAACCCATTGCATAGCCAGCACGAGTATAATAATGCAGGGAATGCGAGCATCATATCCCTGCACGCCGTTATTCCACGCCACGCTGCGGAACACAGCGCAGGCTTCCTCAAAGCTCCGGGCACGGAAAAACACCCACAGCACAGCAACAGAGTGAAAAGTAAGCATCCACGCAACCAATTTGCCAGCAAGCTGCCAGCCCCGTCCACTCAGTCGGGCAAACAGTTTTGCCTGCTCGCGCCAGCCGCGAAAAGCATGAACAACAGCCAGGCCAAGGCCATGGAAAAGCCCCCAGATAAGGAAATTAAGGCCACTACCATGCCAGAGACCGCCAATAACCATGGTGACCGTCAGATTCACATAGCGGTTGCCCCGCCGGCTTCCCCCCAGGGGAATATAGAGATAATCGCGCAACCAGAGCGATAGAGTGATATGCCAGCGGCGCCAGAATTCCTGCAGACTCAACGCACGGTAGGGTGATTCAAAATTCCGGGGCAGCTGGAATCCCATAAGGCGGGCCACGCCGATTGCGAGGTCTGTATAGCCGGAGAAGTCGCAGAGAATCTGAATGGTATAGGCGTATATACCGACCAGGGCTGCGGCAGAGGAGTAATTATCCGGCATCTCGAAGAGCGGATCAACCAGATTCCGGGAAAGGTAAGTTGCCAGAACGACCTTCTTGAACAAGCCGGAAAGAATATAGCATATTCCTTCACTGAAACAGGTTTCACCTGCCCGCACGCTCTGCAGCTGAGGGAAAAATTGCTCCCCTCTCATGATGGGCCCGGCCATGATGGTCGGGAAAAAGGAAACGTACGCCAGAACATCCATCAGACTACGGCGTGGCTGCGTGGGAACCCGGTAGTAATCTATCACCAGAGAAAGCCCCATGAACGAATAAAATGAAAGGCCGGCAGGTAATACCACATCTCCCATGCCTGATTCCTGCAGCCATTGGTACAGCAGACCATTTCCCAGGGGAAGTCTGTTCAACTGCAGGAAGACAGGCTCTGCATACTTGTAGAAAAACAGCAGTGCGATATGTACAGCAACATCAGCTGAAACAAGCCATTTACGGGCAGATTCCTGCCTTATATGGTGCAGAAAATGCAGCGTTCCCCAGTTCAACAGAGCTACCACCAGCAGCAGAACAAGGAACTGTGCCCCCAGTTGCCCATAGAAGAACAAACTGACCAGTACAAGGAAGGCTTTGAACCATCCGGTATAACGACGCAACAGCCAGCCGATGCAAAGCACCGGCAGAAAAAAGAGCACAAAATTAACCGTTATGAAGTTCAAGAGGGAGAATTTCCCGGTATTCTATAGATTAACCCTCTTTGAGTCAAGCTAATCTAATCGTTATCTGTTCTGCAGAAAATACCCTTGCTGGGGCACACGAACCGCCGGGACATCCCCCTCTGTTTCTGAGGCTCCGGGCAGAAGGATAACACGTTCTGCCTCCAGTAGCCCGATTGGCACAGGGGCATGCGGATTTCTTCCCAGAATGGCTATATCCACTTTCCGCGCTCCGGAGGGAAGTGCCGAATATGAGGCAAAGGAAGCGGCTCCGATATACAGGACGCGCTGACGGCCCGATTCCCACAGAACGATGGGACTGTGGCTGGAATTTCTACGGCGGGGTAATGCGGCAGGAGGAGGATAGATTGTATAGCGCCCAGACTGGGTTTCAAAGGCCAGCCCCTCCGGCGGCAGCTTACTGCCTTGAAGAACAGGCAACCCCGGCCACATGCGCTGCAGAACCACGGCTCCGCCACCAGCACTCCTCGCCGGCGTGGTCACCAGCAGGGCTCCCGGGGTAAATCCGCAGTGAAACAACACCGGCAAGGTATTCAATTCTGCTGTTACTTCATTTCCGCAATCTATCAGCAGGCCATGGTTACCCAGCATGGTGAAGCTGTTACCAAACCCCGTTCCCTGCACCAGCAGAGCATGAGGCGCCGCTGGTTCCTGCGCGGGCAGCCAGGCATGGGGAAGGTCTCCGAACCAGGAAACCACGCCCAGCAGCAAGGTGGCAGACTTGTGGGCAGCCCACCCGCTTGCCGCCCCCAACCAGGGGATACCGCCGGCAACAAGGTGCAGAAGGCCGCAGAGCATGGCAAGCGGCAGCAATGGGGTAATGGCTATGTTGGTCAGGAAGCTGGAGCTGTTGGCGGTGTGAAAGAAATACAGAGTGACCGGAACAGATGCCAGCCAGGCACTCAATGAGACGATGATGGTGCCCCGCACCGCAAACTCGGCCTGCCAGCAACGCATTTCCCAGCGAGTACGCAAGGAAGCGGGTATGTAGGAATCAGGCCCGAACCAGGGGTTCTCCTGCATACAGACACGCAAGGCCAGGCAGATGGTGGCATAAATGGAAAAGGAAAGAATAAAGCCGGCATTGAATAACTGATGCGGATAGGGCAGCAGGATGATAAGCGCAGCAAAGCTCCATGTATTGAGCAGACTGACCCGCCGCTGCAGAATATACCCCAGCAGAACGACGGCAAGCATGACATAGGCCCGTATGGCAGGCACAGCACACCCGGTCGTGAGTACATACACCCCAACAGTAAGCAGCAGGAGCGGGCGAATCACAACCGGACGCAGACGCAACAGACGGAAAAGCCCCCACAGGATGCCCGATACCAGCCCTACATGCAGGCCACTCACCGCAAAGGCATGCAGACATCCGCCTTTGCGGAAGCCATCCAGTGTTTCCGTATCGGCTCCGCTCTTGTCGCCCAGCACCAGCGCGCAAAGCACCTGGCGGGCGGGGTCATGCTCCGTACCGCGAGGCATAAGCCGGCGGGAGAAGCTCTCGCGCATTTCCTCTCCCCAATGCTGAACCGTCCGGAGCGAGAGTGGCTTACCCGTTTTCCGGCATTCCACGAGGTCGAGACTGGCGGCTATGCCCTGCCCCTGCATCCAGGCGGCAGAATCAAACACGCCGCGAACAGGTGCCGATACCGGTTCACGCCAGGCCGCACGCACCCACACCACATCTCCCGGTGTAACCGGGGATTCTCCCCGCAACAGAACCCGCACCCCGGTCCACCCGGTACTGATGACGAAGCCCCGATGCAGAGTCTGCTCCACCGAGCCTGTGAGTTCCACCACTTCCTGCCAGGCGGCTTGCTCGCAGAATTCGCGCTCGCGCTCTGCCACCTGCATGGTGTGCAGCCCGGCAATCAGCGCACACAGCAATGTACACAGCGAAATGCGCCACAGCCGGCAAAAACATGCAGCCGCCAACACCATAACCGACACCAGCAGCCACCAGGAACCAGCTATGGCACCCACCACCCCGCACAGAGGAAGAAATAAGGGTGCCTTCTGTATCTGGAGGCGAATCGCTTTCATTTACCGCAATATACTCAACGGTACACCATGACCGGCCCGGTAATGGAAGACTGCACGGAACGCACTTTGTTCAGCACTTTGATGAAGATGGAGGCAGCGGCATCCACCTCCTCGGCTGTGGTGTAGCGGGAGAGCGAGAAACGCAGTGATTCCCTCACCTGCTTATCCGGCAGGCCCATAGCCAGAAGCACATGGCTGGGGTGCGGTTCCGTGCTGGTGCAGGCCGACCCGGTAGAACAAAGCAATCCGGCAGGCTCCAGCAGCAGGAAGAGCGATTCTGCAGAAACGCCGGGAATCCGCATGTTCAACACATGCGGCAGACGCGGAGCGGCAGCTCCATTGATAACCGTAGTGATTCCGGCGGCTTCGAGGGCGCGGATGAAGCGTTCCCTCAGGGCTGCCAGAGCCGCATAAGTCTCTGCTGCCTGAAGTGCCAGTTCTGCCGCTTTTCCAAAACCGATGATTCCGGCCACATTCTCGGTACCAGCGCGGCGGTAATCCTCCTGGGCGCCGCCGGTCAGATAAGGTACACAGGCGGTTCCGGTGCGGACATAGAGAGCTCCCACTCCCTTGGGGCCATGAAGTTTGTGTGCAGAAAGTGAAGCAAATTCAATGGCATAATCATGCAATGCAATAGGCAGTTTACCCGCCGCCTGCACAAGGTCAGCATGAACGTGAGCCCCAGCTTCATGGGCGGCATTTGCCAGTGAGCGCACCGGCTGAATGACACCGGTTTCATGGTTGGCCCAGGCAAAGCTGGCTGCATCATGCCCTGGCAGAAAGGCTTTCCATTCCGGCAAATCGGCCTGTCCGTTGGGCAGCACGGGGGCAGCATCTCCCCGGGCTGTGCGAAGCGTGGCAGGATGCTCAGTTGCCAGGGTAAGCACGTTCCGGAACTGGGCCAGAGCCGCATTTGTGGCCTCTGTTCCGCCAGAGGTAAAGATGATTTCTGAAGCACTGGCACCCACAAGGGCGGCCACCTGCTCACGGGCTGTATCAATAGCCTTGCGGACAGCCCGGCCCGCGCCGTATGCCGCAGACGGATTGTAGAATTGCTCACGCAGATAGGGGAGCATGGCCTCCAGCACCTCGGGTGCCAGGGGTGTGGTGGCGTTGTTGTCCCAGTATATCATGACTTGCTGTGCTGCTGCGCGGCTATGATGTTGAACACACAGGGAGGAACGCTGGCCTGCACCCACCGCTGCCAGCCCTGTACTCCCACAAAGCCCCTCACCATGGATGAGGAAATTTCCTCCAGCTCTGCCGGGGGCATGAGGTAGACCGTGCGGATTCCGGGTTCCATGCGGGCATTCATTCTGTCCATTGATTTTTCATACTCAAAATCGATGGTATTGCGGATACCGCGCAGCAGGTGCGTTGCGCCTATACGGCGGGCAAAATCAACCAGGAAACCTCCCTGCATTCTTTCTACCCGCACATTCGGGGGGCAGTCCTGCAGCATGCTCCGCAGCGCATTGAGACGAGCATCTTCACTCAGAAAGCCCTTTTTATCAGGGTTGGCACCCAGCACCACCACCAGTTCATCAAAGAGCTCAGCCCCCTGCTGAATCATCCACAGGTGGCCATTGGTGGGCGGGTCAAAGCTCCCCGCATAGATGCCGATGCGCTTCATACAGCCGAATGATACACCGCTGACCACGTAGTGTCAAGCTTCGTCGCGGTACCGCATTGGTCCGCCATGAAAGAGTTGCTCAAATTCCTCTACTTCTGCAGCACTCAGCGCAGGGCGACTCAACAGCCATAGCGCAACATCCGGCTGCCCGCTCTGGTATGCCAGCTGCACATGCACCTGCAGCAGCCGCACATAGCCGCAGGATTCATAAAATGACAACCGCCGCGCGGTTATGGTATTCACCACAGGTTCAATTTCAAGCACGGCAGGCAGTGGCACAAGCTGCAGTGCCTGGTGGCCCAGCCCGAGCCCCCTGCGTGACGGAACAATGGCAAAGTGCTCTACATAAGTAAGGGATTCCCATTGCCAGAAGGTAAGCAAGCCAGCAAAACCCGCGTCATCAGACAAGAGGAGACAGTGAAAGGCGGCATCCTGCATAGCAGCGGCGTGCTGCTTCCACCCTCGCCGCTCTGTGGCAGGAAAGGCACTTTCGTACAATGCCCACCAGCCGGAGTCCAGCAGATGTTCCGGACTTGTAATTCGTATGCCTCTCATCAGATTCAATGCACTGGTTCAATCTCCGGTCTCCCTATCGGGCGTCCGAGAATATGCTCAGCAGCCCGGCGGTCCCAGTAATCTCGCAGGGTAAAGCAACGCCATTGAGAACTGCGGCGCTCCAACGCAAGAGCTGCGATTTTCAGCTGATTCGCAAAGCCATACAGAGAGCGTTCAGCCTCTTCCCGCGCCACAGGGCAAGTGAGAGCTGCGGTAGTTTTCCGTTCCTTCTCATAGACATACTGGGCAAATGCCAGGTTTGCCCGCACATCAAAGCAATCGTGTTTGAAATCGCGGATGGAAAACTTCCACTCCGGATGAGATGCGGCACAGCGCAGATTCATATCACCGGAAAGTGCGGCAGGTCTGGAGATGGCAAAGCAGAGCCCCATGAGGATGAGTACCCCGGCGCAAATGCGGATGTAGCGGAGGAAGCCGCCGCGGCAGCTCATGTAGCACAGCAGAATGACCAGACCCGCGACTCCGAACAGCAGGAATTCCAGAGCCACGATGCGGCGGGGCGTGAAGGAATAGGCCATAATCTGGTAGTGCAACCGCAAGTAGACACTCACCGCAAGCAAAAGAGTCTGACCAGCCAGGGCATACCCCAGTCCCCGGGCCACGAGCGTGCGCCGCACACTCCCCCTGCGGCGGAAAAAATAGCCCAGCAGGCAGGCCGCCAGTATTGAGGCCCAGGTGATAGAGCCAGCGCCTTCATAAAGGTATTCAGTCTGCGAGACCCCCTCGGGCACGCGCTGGAACCAGAGGAAGGCAATGTCTGTACCCGTTGCAATCAGGAATGCCAGATTCACCCCGAGAAGGATGGTAAGTGGCAGATGAGGGAGCAGGCTACGCCCTGCCGGGGCACACGCTGCGGGCTCTTCTTCCGGCAGGCGGGTCACATCACTAGGGGGGCGCTGCACCGTATAGATGCCGAAAGCAACGATACCCAGCCCCCACATAATGGCATAGCGCCAGAAATCCAGGCTGATTTGCAGGTAGCTCATGAGGTTGTTCCAACAAGAGGCGATGCCTGCCCACACCTGCTGAACCACAGGATTACCAGCAGCAAAAATGCACAGGAAAATCACAAAGCAGAGAACGCCCACTACCAGGCTGATGAGCAGGGGGAACATCTCTCTCAACACGCCACCCTTCACATGGGGGCGGTGATCCCGCCAGAAATGCCACCAGTTTCGGTAAACGACCCCCTGCTCTACGGGCACTGGCTTACCAGGGCCGAAGATGATGACAAAGAAAGGCAACACCAGTGCAATGAGGCAGGATACATGCGAACCGCTGAAAAACAACCCCAATACACTGAGCAAGGCCAGAAGAACAAGGAGCACCTGCTCCCGACGTGTAAAATCACGGCGCAACAGCAGCAAGGCCGCCATGAATAGCACAATGCCGGCACCTGCGCCTACGCCCAGATGCCTCATCCCCTCAGTCTCCACGATGGTAAAGCACAAATCAGCCGCTGCAGCAACCATAGGCAGCACCAGATAGGGAATCCACCCCAGCCGCCACCATGCAGGGTCACATACCTTCTTTTCACGCATAACAGATAGAGAGACTTCGCTGCAGGCGCATCTGTTCAAAATATTCTGCCGCCCCCCTTCGCAGAGAGGCGGCAGATATCTTTAATGCTTTTCAGGCGTCCGCTTTAGTTGAACTTAGCGAGCATAGCCTGGCGCTGAGCTTCGAGCTCGGCGGGCAGCTTGTCACCAACCATGGCGAACAGCTCGGTCTGAGACTCGAGCTCAGCCTTCCACTCGGAAGCGGAAATGGTCATGTTGGTGTTGAAAGCGGCTTCGTCGTAGCCCTCAAGGCCCTCAGTGTCGAGCTCGTCGTAGGCGGGGGAGATACCCAGAGCGGTCTCTACACCATCAACCTCACCGCGGCAGCGGCGGAGTACCCAGTCAAGAACGCGCATGTTGTCGCCGAAGCCGGGCCATACGAAGTTGCCCTCGGCATCCTTGCGGAACCAGTTCACGTTGAAGATCTTGGGCAGCTTGCAAGCGCAGGTCTTGGTGCCCATGTCCAGCCAGTGCT
>CAJGDB010000084.1 GCA_904502165.1 uncultured Akkermansia sp. | reverse complement strand
TATTTTGAAACATATCCGGCTGCTGGTAAAAAAAATTATACAATATCTTTTCTAGAAAAAACGTCGTAAACGTAAAATATACAGCGTTTTTTGACAAAAAAGACTGTACATCGCATCTGAAATGCGATATACTACGCGCGTGCGGATGCAGACTATTCCCTCACGCGAGGAATTATTTCCTGCAACCCACAAATTGTAAACATAACAATCAACACATCATGAAGAGGGCTCTTATTACACTTCTTGCTTTTGCAGGTGTAGCAGCGGCTGTCGATACAGTTCAGATCGACTTTGGCCGTTACGATTCCACAACAAGCGCAGAAGGTTTCTATAATATCCACACAGCTGAGAATTTTGTTTCCGGGAACGGGAATTACAACTATGTGAATGGCGGCACAAGTGCCACTACAACGCACTCCCTGGCTCTTGGTGATCAGCAGATCAGTCTTACATTCACCCATTCTCTCGCAGAGGTTAACCCTACCAATTATGCCGGTGGTGGTTTGGTGCCTACTCTGACCACAGAAGAATCTGGTTGGAAGAATCCTTTCTCGGCTGCTCTTCCGGGGAATATCAGCGGTAATGTCTTTGATGGTCTGACAACTCAGACTTCTAGTTCAACAGGGCAGTATGTGCTTAGCTTTAGTGGACTGGCGGCAGGCACTTATTCTCTGACCGCCTTTGGTGGCTTTTATGGTAACGATGACTACCAGGCTGTGACCGCCTCTCTGGGTGATGGCAAGGTAGCAGATTGGAACAGTCAGAGCCTGAGCGGCGGAAGCACCACCTGGAGCGACTCAACGCTGACAAGTTCTGTTAACACCATCTCATTTGCAAAGGATAATACCAATGATTGCAACCATGGTTATTATTTTGATGCTCAGAATATCATCGTAGGTGAGGATGGTCTGCTGGAACTCACGATTTCTGGTTCTGGAGCAACCCGTCTTCCGCTTAATTACGTTGCTCTTTCGGCCGTTTCTCTCGATGCCGTTCCCGAGCCCGCCACGGCTACGCTGAGCCTGCTGGCTCTGGCCGGTCTGGCTGCCCGCCGCCGCCGCAAGTAAAGCCGCAGGTTTCAGAATAACCAATTCAAAAGAGCCCCGCGAGGAACTATCCTTGCGGGGCGTTCTTTATCACCTGCAGAATGCGGTGTCAGGGATTCTGGTGAGGTGGGCGCGGGCGCACGCGGCCCGGGTGCGGGGGGAAGCGGCGCAGCTGTTGCATGCGTTCGCGCACCTCGCGGAGGCGCTGTGCATCATGACTTTCGAGCAGGAGCGAGATTTCAGCCTCCTGCTGGGAGCGATCCTTATTCTTCTGCGGGTGGAGCGAAACCAGGAAAGCCAGGCGCTCGCGCATCTCAGGCGTATAATCCGCGCGGGACGTGATGAGGGAGATGACCCCGAGCGTCATTTCATTTTCACGGGAGGCGCGTTCATGATTACCCGCAGCAGCCAGCGCGGCAGATAACCTGTCGCGCGAGGCAATGTAGAGCATCAGCATATCTGAAGAGCCGGGGTTATCAGCCAGCAGGGAGCGGGCATAACGGGAGGCGCGTTCCAGCATATCGACAGAAGCGCGGGCATGCGGGCGCATGCACCACTGCACGTAGGCCCGCTTGAACAAGTGGTTATCCGGGAACTTCGCCAACATCTCATCCAGCAGTTGTTGCACGCTGCCGCCCTCCGGCAACAATGAGCGCTGCAATTCAGGGCGCATGGCCTGCATGATGAGCTCCACCCGGCGCGCCTGTACGCGTTCATCATCCGGGCGCAGCTGCACAAGGAGCTGGGTCATCTCTATGGCCTGCTTCAGATATTGCTGCCGGGCAGCAAACCGTCCTGCCCGGCGGCGGTTCCTGCCACCCGGCTTCGGGCCCCCGGGTTGCCAGCGACGCTGATAACGGCTGCCGGTGCTGAGCATCTGTAACGAACGCACCAGTTCCAGCTGCGTATCGGCATCTGCCTGCCCGGAATCCTGAGAAAGCAGCTTTGCGAGCCGGGCTTCTGCCTCCTCTGCCCTGCCGGCAGCATACAGAGCAGAGCAAAGACCATTCGTGACGCGCACATAAGCCGAGCTGCCAGGCACCAGCTGCTGCAAGGCACGCGCAAAATACTCCTGAGCCGTCTTGAAATCTGCCGTCTGCAAGGCAATGATGGCCAGTGTCTGGCAAGCCTCTGCCATCTTGCTGCCGCCATTATCGGCCAGGGCAATGATTTCCTCGTAATACGGCATAAGCTGCTGGAGCAGGCGGGCATCTGCCCGGGTGGGCTGCCAGAGGGTGTTATCCCCTGAATCGCGGTCTGCCATGCTGGCAAAAATCTGCTGCAGGGCCGAATCTGCAATGGTGGCATTGCGTTCTGCCAGGCGGCGCTGGGTGCTTTCCCCCATGTAGCCCCAGACAATGCTGCCGAACAAAAGCAGCACCAGCAAAGCGGCACTGTGGCTCCAGGCTGCCACGGCAGGCCGCCGGCGCACCCACATGCCATAGCGCCGCAGCCAGGAAGCAGGGCGAGCCTTCACCGGCACACCATCCAGAAAACGCTGCAGATCCGCCACCATATCCTCCATGGAGGCATAGCGGTCCTTGGGAGAGAAGCTGATACTCCTGTTGATAATGGCACCCAGTTCCCCCTCTCCCCTCAATTCGCGGAGTGGTTCGTTGCAGATGCGGTGAATCAGCTTGCCGGGCTCGGATTCACGGAAAGCGGGGCGGTTACAGAGCAATTCGTACAGGGTGACACCAAGGCTGTACTGGTCACCCGCAAAGGAATTCTCCCCCTTCATGAGACGCTCCGGCGGCATGTAGCGCAGAGTGCCATCGTGGCTCTGCGTCACGAGCGGTGCCATCTCGCCATTGTTGAGCACCGTAGCCAGCCCGAAGTCGCCCACACGCAGCACGCCATCCACATCCAGCAGAAGATTACCGGGTTTCACATCGCGGTGCAGCACCCCGCAGGAATGAGCATAGGCCAGCGCCTGCGCGGCCTGCAGGCCCACACGAGCCACGGCGCGCTCGTATGGCACCCCCGGAAACGCCTTGCGGATGCAGGCCGGAGTCACCCCCTGCCCGTCCACCAGGCTCATCACATAATACCGGTACTCCCCCTCCTGCCCGGCACCGAACACCTCCACAATATTGGTATGATGCAGCGCGGCAATCACGCGGGATTCATTCTCGAACGCCTCACAATGGCGGGTATCTGCACTCCATGCGGGAGAAAGGATTTTGATGGCCACCACACGGTGCAGGGATTCCTGCATGGCACGGAACACCGTTCCCATACCCCCGGCCCCGATGCGCTCCAGCAGGCGGTAGCCACCCAGGGATTCCGGGTAACGGGCTGGAATGGCGGCATGGCCGTGGGTCGAGACACTCAGGCTTTCCATTTCCTCGAGCCCTTTCAGGAGGTCGAGCAGCTCCTCCCGGCATTCCGGATGGGCGGCAGCAAAATCAGCAAGCACGGGAGCCTCTCCACAACGGCGGGCTTCCAGGTATTCCTCCACCAGAGATGCCAGCATCTCTTCCTTATCGGGCGTATCAGGCATAGGGGTTCTCCTGGTAGACGAGTTCCTGGAATTTCCTGAGAGCCCGCACATACCGTATGCTGGCAGCCTTGGGCTCTATACCCAGCACAGCCGCACACTCGGCATTACCCAGTTCCTCGAAATGACGCAGCTCGAGGATTTCGCGGTCATTCGCCGAAAGGCGGCTCAGGACACGGCGGGCCATCGCCTGCCGCTCAAGCCGCTCCAGATGCGTCCGTGGGCTCGAAATCGTATCGGCAAAATGCGCCCAGGCATCTGCCACAGAGGCATCATCCTCCGGGCTCTGCTCGCGCATGGCATCGCGCTTGGCCGCAGCAAGATGGTGGCGTTCCTGGTCTGTCAGGGTCTGCAACGCAATCCGCCGGAGCTTCACATACAGCGGCACCTCCGGTTGCGCCTGCAGAAACTCCAGGCGCCGGCCGCAGGCCAGATAGGTCTCCTGCAGCAAGTCCTCCGCACTCAAGCGCCGCTGCAAGGCCGCGGGCATACGCAGAGCCAGCAGGCGCAGCAGGCGCTCGCGGTGCTCCTGCCAAACTTCTGCCAGCCACAGGTTTCCGGGTGTATCTCTCATGCGGATAAAAAAAGGCGGTCTGTCGTCACTATCCCTGAAGGAGAACGCAGACCGCCGGTAACTTTCTACAGAATGGGGGGGCATCAATCCGTCACATTCTCTTCACGCAGGTCGCGCACCATGAGTTCCTGCAACGCATCGCTGGGATGCTTGCCGTTGTAGAGAATCTCATACATGGCATCCACAATCGGGGTGCGGACCCCCAGGCTGCGGGACATCTGGTAAGTCGAAAGCGTATTGGGTACACCTTCCACCACCTGCCCGATCTGCTTGAGGCATTCATCCAGCGGCATCCCCTTGGCCAGCAGACGCCCTGCGGTCAGGTTGCGGCTGTGATCGGAATAACAGGTCACTACCAGGTCACCCATGCCGGAAAGGCCCATGAAGGTCTCCATGCGGCCGCCGCGGGCGATACCCAGGCGGGTCATCTCGCCCAGACCACGGGTGGAAAGTGCCGCGCGGGCATTATCGCCCAGACCCAGGCCCGCACAGATACCGCTGGCAAGGGCAAAGACATTCTTGATGGCACCGCCAATCTGCATGCCTACCACATCGCTTGTGGTGTAAATACGCAGGAATCCGGTGCTCATGCGCTTCTGAACCTCCTTGGCAATGGAAATATCCTCGAAGCCGATGAGGGTGAGGCTGGGAAGACCCTGCACAATATCCTCGGCATGATTCGGGCCGGAAAGAGCCCCCACGGGATACGGCACATTGGCAGCCAGAATCTCGCTCATGAGCAGGTGGCTGTCCTTCTCGATACCCTTGGAGCACGAAACAATCACCGCATCATCGGCCAGCCCCACATTAGCCAGGCTGGTGGCCACGCTGCGCATCACCACGCTGGGCACCACCACAATCACCAGCTGGGAACCGGCAACATCTGCCCAATCGCTGGTCACCTTCACATTTGCGGGCAGCGGGCGGGCTCCCTTGACCGGAATCAGGCTCATGCGGGTCTCACGAATCGCGGCAGCCTCCTCTTCCTTGTAGGTCCAGAGTACTACCTCGCCCTCCGGCCTGGCCACGGCAGCGGTATATGCCAGGGCTGTACCCCAGGCACCGGCACCAATTACAGCAGTCTTATCGAAAGTTCGTTCCATAACGTGTAGAGAAAATTATTTTTTAGAAGCAAAGGCCTTGGGTTCAGTCCCGTTCATGATACGCACCAGGTTGGCGCGGTGTTTCCAGGTAACCAGCACCAGAATAAGCAGCAGAAGCCCCAGTACCATGTAGTCTGCGGCAGAGTAGTTGCCATCTCCCCACCAGAGCTCGATACCGGCGGCCAGCATCATGCCCACACCAGCCATGATGCTGGAGAAGGAAACGTAGCGGGTCACCACCATGCTGCCCAGCCAGAACAAGGTGGCAGCAGCCCCCACCCAGGGGGACAAGGCAAACAGGCAGCCACCTGTGGTGGCCACGCCCTTACCCCCCTTGAACTTGAGGAAACAGGTGAAGGTATGCCCCAGAATCAGCGCAAACATCATCCCCAGGAACCAGCCCATATCTGCCGGGCTGAAGGCTGCCAGTTCACCACCCAGGTGGTTCTTCATGCACAGCAGCGGTACAAAGCCCTTCAGAAAATCCATAACGAACACAGGAATGCCCCATGCCTTGCCCAGTACGCGCACCGCATTGGTAGCGCCAATATTGCATGAGCCATGCTCCCGCAAATCAATACCATTGAGTTTCCCTGCCAGATAACCAAAGGGAACAGAACCAATCAGATAGGCTGCAACGATATACAGAATATTCTCAACCATGTGCTTTTATTATAACTTATTTTTCCTTAATTGCAACAGGATTTTTGACTTCATAAACAAAAGAATAACATCACACTGACCAGGGGGAGGCGTTGTAGGCGGCATCGACAGCATCGTTGAGCAGGTTCCGCACCTGAGCCACCTGCGGCACACCAATGATACCCCGGGGCGTTTTCTGCCCGGCCAGCTCCTCATAATCGAAGATGATACTGCCGCTGCCGTCAGGTTGCTCCTCCATTCCCTGAATCAGCCCCAGCATGAGGAACCACTCCTGCAGTTCACCCTGCGGAGATACTGCAAGTACACGCCTGGCGGTAATGGCATAAAGCGTTTCTGCCCCGGTGGTCTGGAGTTTCCGGCCAAACAGGCGGGCCAGAAGCCCGGCAGGCGGCGCAACCGGCGCAGCTCCGCCCTTACCCTGCCAGAGAGGTTTCTCCCCCGGACGCAGCACGGCATCGAGACGTGCCTGCTCCTCTGCTGTAAAATCAGGCATCATCGCAGGAACATACGCAACAGGGCGCCCTTGAGCTTGTTATACGGCTGGTAGCGGAACGGCAGGTCAAGCCAGTTTGCCTTCTTCAGCACAGACTTGTAGTGCGTGAAGGTATCAAAACCGGTTTTGCCGTGGTAAGCGCCCATGCCGCTGCTGCCCACACCGCCGAAAGGCATGCCGTGTACAGCGAGGTGAATGATGGTATCGTTCACGCAACCGCCGCCGAAAGCGAGATGCTGGCGGAAGCGGCGCTCTGTTCCCTTATCCGTGGAGAAGAGGTAGGAAGCCAGCGGACGAGGCCGCGAGAGCACAAAGTTCTCCACATCCTCCCACTTATTCCAGGTAAGCATGGGAAGAAGCGGCCCGAAAATCTCTTCCTGCATGCTGGCGGAATCCGGGGTCACGTTGTCGAGCAGAGTCGGTTCGATACGGAGAGTTTCAGCAACGCCCTGCCCGCCCACAACCGGGGTGGCATCCTGCATCAGCCCCATGAGGCGGTTGAAATGGCGCGGGGTGATGATGTGGGTCAGATTCGTGTTCTGCACAGGGTGCTCACCGAGCATCTCTGCCACAGCCTCGCGGAACTCTGTCACAAATTCCTCCTTACGGGAGGCATGAATCAGCAGATAATCAGGGGCCACACAGGTCTGCCCGGCGTTGAGAATCTTGCCGAAGGCTATACGGCGGGCAGCCACCCTGATATTGCAGGACTGGTCCACAATGCAGGGGCTCTTACCCCCCAGCTCCAGCGTGACCGGTGTCAGGTGACGGGCAGCGGCATCCATGATGGTATGCCCCACGGCCGGGCTTCCGGTAAAGAAGATGTAGTCGAACTTCTCTTCCAGCAGCGCGTTGCAGTTCTCGCGGCCACCCAGCACCACCTTCACGTATTCAGGCGGGAAAATGGCCCCCAGCATCTCGGCCAGCACGGCAGAGGTTGCAGGTGTGGTGGAGGAAGGCTTGACCACACAGCAGTTACCCGCCGAAAGCGCCGCAATAAGAGGGTCGAGACACAGCAGAACCGGATAATTCCACGGGCTCATGATGAGTACCACGCCGTAAGGGTCTGTCTCTACCCGGCAGCTGCTCGGAAAATGAGCCAGCGAAGCCATCACACGGCGCGGCTTGCTCCACTTGCGGATATTTTTGAGCGTATCGCGCAGGCTGCCCAGTACCAGGCCGATTTCGCACATGTAGCCCTCCGTCGCGCATTTGCCCAGGTCGGCATGCAGGGCTTCAGAGATGCGGGGCTCCCACTCGCGGATGGTCTGCTGCAGTTTCTTGAGCGCACGAATGCGGAAATCCACATCGCGCGTCACATGGGTCTGGAAGAATTTACGCTGGGTTTCAACAATGTCTCGCATATCAGTAAGCAGCGGTAAGAATTTCAATCACCTGGGTCTCATCGGCAGCGCGCGGATTCACAATCAGCGCGCCATCATTCACCGCAAATTCTGCAACCTTGGCAAAGGAATCGCGGCTCACCCCGGCCTCACGCAGAGTCAGGGGCAGACCGCAGGCTTGGTTCAAGCGGCGGGCCAGAGCCTCCACCGCCTCAATGGCAGCAGCTGCCCGTTTCTCTGCTGGAGTGGCCATGGCGGCATCCATCCCCACCAGCCAGGGCAGCAGCGCAGCGTACGATTCCGTGCAGCGCTCGAGGTTATAGCGCATGACATGCGGGAGCAGAATCGTCATGGCCACGGCATGCGGCACATGGCACACACC
>CAJGDB010000083.1 GCA_904502165.1 uncultured Akkermansia sp. | reverse complement strand
TGCTCTGACCAAGTTACCGTGACCTTACGGATGCCGTTCTTCATCTCCACGGATACACCCTTGGGGAGAGATACACGCTTACCTTCCACTTCGTAGAACTTGGTCTTGGCTTTGGTCTTCTTCATCTGCGAAAATCTTACCAAAGGACCCTGGTTTGTAAAGGCTTTTTCTCACAAATTGCTCACTTTGTAAAGAATTTAGTATAAATTCATTAGAAATACTAGTTTCAGCATCTAGTGGGATGAAATTTTGAGCAAAAAGAGAGGGTGTGCCCCCTCTCATATCATGTCTTGGGTTTCTGCTATTATACTGTATCAGGAGAAATCTTAAAATAGGCTTCTGCATCTTTCTTTGTCAGAGGGAGACGGTAGTGTCTGCGTAAAATCCGTTCCTCGTGTCCAAGTTGAGATGCTGCTTCCGTAAAACCATGTATCACACACATGTTTGATGCTGCTGTGTGGCGAATGCCATTTCTGGGTATGGAAAATCCTGCCATATGGAGAGTGTTCATCATTCTGATATGAGCATCCACACGGTTGATTTCAGTTCTACCTGGGAGTATGTAGTTATCAGGAGACATTTCAACACCCATGCTCTTGGCAAACTCGAACCACTGCTTGAAGCATGCAGGTGGGTAGATGTATCGTGCAAAGTCGTTCTTCGTAATGGTGCTAGACAGGTAAATCTCATTGCGACCACCAACAAAGATGTCCTTGTATTTCATGCGAGTTCTTTCTGCAACTCTTGCTCCACAGAAGAAACCTACGGCAAGAGCAGGGATGAACTGGTGCAGGTATGGGGTCTTCTTGACATGCTTCCAGATTTTTTTTACATCCTTCAGAGAAATGATTTCCACCTCCTTCTTTTCAATGGTGGGGATATCAATGGACGATGATGGATTATACTTTTCGTCAAGTTCTTTCTTCTTAACGGCAAAGGAAAATACAGATTTGATGAGTTGGATGTATTGCTTTTTTGTCTCGGGTAGAGCAGGGGCTTTTGACTGATGTCCTTTCAGTTTGCGAATGAAATCTATAATGGCATCCTCGGTTATCTTGTGCATGGGCAACTGGTCAAAATGTTTGGAAATCTTTTCAAGTCTGCTCTTTACTTTTTCTATGTGGGAAGTCAGAACTCCATTTTCATGGTAAAGCATTTTCTTCAGATACAATTGTCCCATCTGCTTGAAAGTGGGCGAGGTCGTATTACATGCTTCCAAGCCTTTCTGCATTACCTCAAAGGCTGAAAAGTATGATAATCCTGATGACTGGCAGTTGTCCCTGTATTTTCTCCACAGACTGATAGTTCCTTTCTCATCATCGGAAATGTTACCGAATGCTGTTCCGTATCTTTTTCTCTCGTGAATAGCCATCTGGCAATCATCGTATGCTCTCTTGTATCCTTCAAGAGTCGCGGGGTAGTAGGTTCTGGCTCGCTTCCCATTTTCGTATCTGGAAACACTAATGCGGTAACAATCGGGATGCTTTTCTAGAGCCATACCTCTTAAAAAGGTCACTCTTTTCCCTTCAATGACTTTTTTTTCTTTACTCATAGGGTATTTTGTTGTATTCTCTGCCCGTGCGTTGGCACACGAAGCCGAGTTTAACAGATTAAAAAGGACCGTCAAGTGGGTTGTCAATCCTGTTCAGCGGACTGCATAACACCTTGATAAATCGAGATTATGCGTGACCTTTTAATCTATTGGTCTCGGGTTCGAGTCCCGATTCGCGTACTACATGTCCCCATCGTCTAGGGGTTAGGACATATGATTCTCAGTCATAGAACCGCGGTTCGAATCCGCGTGGGGATGCTTGAAGAGCCCCGGAGCAGATGCTCCGGGGCTTTCTGCTTGAAAAAGTGCTGCATATTCATGCATTATGTCTAAGCTTATACTCGACAAATGCCGGTTGATGTGGTTTAGTATTGCCACATTTATCCTTTCTCTACATATATGAAGTCCTACACCATTTTCCAGAAGTCGGATGACGAGACGGTCAACGCTTTCCTTGACTGGATGCGTAACCAGGAGCGCAACGTGTATCGTGCTGCTCTTCGTGAGCTGGGTGCGCTCAAGAAGCTCCGCCCGCAGTACATGCAGCAGAAGCCTGTGGCTGAGCAGTTTGCATGGATTAAGAAGATGCTCTCCTGGAAGCCGGCTGAGACAATTGCCGACCACCTTCTGCAGGTGTGGCTGATTCGTAAGCACGAGGGGATGCTGGTGAGCTTTATCGAGAAACTGGGCATTGAGCACAATGGCCATGGTGTGGTGGATGTGCTGCCCGAGACTCTTGATGCCGATAAGCTGAAGGAGGCTGTTGACTCCCTGTTCGAGGCCTATCCCGCTGGTGCTGTCTCCGTTTACCTGCACATGTTCCAGAATCAGACCGAGGAAGGCTGGCCTGAGCTGCAGGCCATTCTGGATAACGATGAGCGCATTACCATCAAGTAATCGGATTATCTTGAACCGCTGAAGCGGCCGGCAGGGGCGGAAATCTGCCCGCCGGCCGCTTTTTCTTTCGCAGTTCAATGCTGAGCGCCTGGTAAGACGAAGCGGTGTCTGCGCCTGTTGTTCCTGCCTGGATTTCTTTATTTTCTATGACCGAGGATGAACAGTTCATGCTGCTGGCTATGCGCGAGGCTGAAAAGGCTCGCGAGGCTGACGAGGTGCCCTGTGGCTGTGTGGTGGTGAAGGATGGGCGGGTAATTGCCCGGGGATGGAACCAGGTGGAAACGCTCAAGGATGCCACGGCTCATGCAGAAATGCTGGCGCTTACTGCTGCTGAGGCTGCGGTGGGTGACTGGCGGCTGGAGGGGTGTACGGTATACGTGACCAAGGAACCGTGCCCCATGTGCGCCGGGGCGCTGGTGCATTGCCGCCCGGATCGCGTGGTATTTGGTATTCCTGATTCCAGGGGCGGGGCCTGCGGCGGGTGGATTAACCTGCTGGATTCCAACCCGCCGCTGAATCACAAATGTGAGGTGCAGGGTGGGGTGCTGGCAGATGCCTGTCTGGAGCAGTTCCAGTCATTTTTCCGTGCCGCCCGTGCCGCCGCCAAGGAACGCAAACGCCGGGAGAGAGAGGAGGGATGTGATGCAGCCTCAGATTGAAATCTACATCAATGTTGAAAATGACTGGGTGACACCGGAGCTGGTGGCTGGTTTCCAGTCTGCCTTGCAGGCCATGCTCCCGGAATTGCTGGCAGCGCCGAAGGGGCCGGATCATGTGCTCAGCTCATTGGATATGGTGGAAATTTCCATTGTGGATGATGCAGCCATTGCTGAGGTGCATGGTGAATTCCTGAACGACCCGACCCCGACCGATGCCATTACGTTCCCTTATGGCGAGGTGCTGGTGAGCTGTGATACGGCTGCTTCTTATGCCTCTGCTCATGGTATAGCACGGGAGGAGGAGCTTTTCCGCTATATGGTGCACGGGTTGACGCACCTGCATGGGTATCTGGATTATGAACCGGAGGACAGGGAGGGCCTCTTTGCGGTTCAGGAGCCGTTGGTGAAACGCTGGTTTCCTGCTACGGGCACATGCAAACCGGACAATAACAGCCGATAAAGGTTGACTTTCACTGAATTCGGGACTATATTCAGGGTGTATGAGTGCTTTGCCCTGGATAGCAATGGCTGCGGGCTGTGCTGTGGTGGATTCGCTGAACCCTCTCCCCCAGCCCGGCGAGGAGGGGTTTTCTTCCCAGCCCCGCCATCATCTCCGTTTCGTGATGGAGAATGATTCCCCATTCGGGAGTGATTGCAATTACACCCATGGTACGCGCATTGATTATGCCCGTGCATTTGCTAAAAATTGCAATCATGCATTTGGTATAAGCCTTACGCAGAATATGTATACCCCGCAGCACCACACGAATGGTGCGGTTGCTGGTGAGCATCCTTATGCTGGCTATCTTGCACTGGGTGTGGCTCATCTGTATGCTGGTGAGTTTGTGGGCAACAGTATGGAATTTCAGGTGGGGACTACCGGCAAGCCCTCGCTGGCGGATGAAACCCAGGACATGGTTCACAGGGTGTTCGATTGCCAGCGCTGGTATGGCTGGGGAGACCAGATTCCCTCTGAAATGACGTTCCAGTTCTCGGCCCGTCAGGATTACCGCCTGCCGTGGCTGGAAATGACGACTACCAATGGCCTGCAGAGTGATGCCACCTTTGTTACCCGCGAGGAACTGGGGACGGTATCCATTGCGGCAGAAGCTGGTGTGTATATTCGTTTTGGCAGGAATCTGCCCCCTGCCATGCAGGTGACCGGAAATCATGCCGCAGATTATGGTATGGGGCTTATCCGTAAGCCGGATTATGACCCGTACACGGGCTCCTGGTATATTCTGATGGGTGGATCGATTCGTTATGTGGAGCGTGATTTATTTATAGACGGGGGCGTGTTCCACGATTTTGCAGAAACCTGCACGCTTGAACCCTGGGTGGGAGAGGCTACCATGGGACTGGGGGTGCGGCATAAAGGGGTGGATTACTACGTTGGTATTGTAACCCGTACGCCCAATTTTCACGCTCAGGATGACGATACTGTGTTTGGTACGTTCAATTTCGGATTCCATTGGTAAGGCATGACGGCGTGGTTTAAGGGTGGAATCATGGCGCTGGGGGCAGCATGTGTGCTGCTGCTGGCAGGCGGTTTTCCTCTGCTGGGGGCTGCCGGGGTGTACAGGGGCGGTGCCATGTTGCTGCTTGGTCTGCTCTGTATTCTGCTCTGTCTGGTGGGGGGCTGGCGTCTGGTACCTGGGCGCCGGGTGCAGCTGATTTCCGGTCTGGTATTCCTCTTCTTTACTGTAACCGGGCTGGCTATGCTGGTTCAGTATGGAACCCGGGCGGTGGAATATGCCTGTATTGGTGGCCCTATGTGGGCTGGTGCGGTAGCTATGGCATGCACCGCTATCTGCGGCGTTGTGTTCATGGGGGTCTTTGGTTTTCTGTGTTGCCGGGTAATGAACCAGCGCATTCTCTGGCTGGCTGGCCTGCATTGGGCTGTGGGGCTGCTGGGGCTGGGCGCTTATGCCGATATGCTCTGGGAAGTACGTATTCCCGTGGCCCTGCCGGCCGATGCCCGAACGGAGATAACGGAATTGCAGGCAGAGGACGGCAGCCGGTATCCTCTTGGGTTCCGACTGCGAGTGGATAAGTTCGAGGTAAGTCATTACGATGATGCCACTTATGCCGTGTATTCATTTGAGCAGGGGCGACCCGGGGCTATGCACTCGGTGGAGCGCCGTGGGGATATGCTGCACCTGGGGGCGGAAAGCTGGCCTCTCAGTGCCTTGAAAAAAGCGCCCGGCATGCCGCATCCTTTCCTGATGCTGCCGGGAAATCCCGCCCGGGTGCTGGTGCAGAATCCGGGAACGGTGCGCGATTACTGTGCTCACATAGTTGCCTTTACAGACCATCGCGGGCGTCCGGAAACGCATCGGGCAGAACTGAGGGTGAATTCACCTTTTGCCTGTAAGGAATGGCGCTTCTCGCTTTCTTCCTACCGAGGGGAGGGGGAACAGGCTCAGGTGCTGATGCAGGCGCGCCGGGCTCCGGGCCGGTTTGCTGCGCTTTGCGGTATGGTGGGCATCATGATCTGCACGGCGGTATGGTGCTGGTGGAGAAAGGAGGAGCCCCGGTCATGATAACCCTTGTTTATTCTCTTACAATACTGGCCCTGCTGCTGAGCCTTGTTTCCGTGGCTTGTGGCTGGGGCAAGCGGCTGGCTGATTCCCGGCGGGCCATGGCGGCGGTATGGGTGGTTTCCTTGCTGCTCTTTGTGGCAGACTGGGTGCTGGCACAGGCACCGCCTTTCGGCAATATGCGCCACGTGCTGGCTTTCTTTCCTCTTGTCATGGCTCCGGCTGCATTCTACCTGCGCCGTTATCACGGCCTTGAGCTCACCTCGTGGCTGGCTGGTGCTTCTGCTCTGGCGTTGGTGGGAGCCCTCTGCATGCCTATGCAGGCGGCATGGCGGCAGATGCCTGCTTTGCAATCGCCCTGGTTTGCACCGCATGTCATTGCGTATGTTGTTGCCTATGGGCTCATGACGGTGGCCGCTTTGCTGACGCTGGCTTCTTTCAGCTGTGAATCCCGCCTGCGGGCTGCAGATGCAGTCGTCAGGCTGGCTTTTCCCTTTATGACCTTCGGTCTGTGGAGCGGTGCTTTATGGGCAGATGCCGCGTGGGGGGGATACTGGGCCTGGGATATCAAAGAGGTGTGGTCACTGCTTACCTGGTGCTTATACCTCATTTACCTGCATGTGGCGCGTTATCCTGCCTTTGCTTCGTGGCGCAGGCCTTTGTTGCTGCTGGGGTTCGCAGCTGTGGTCATCACGTTCCTGGTGGTCAATCTGCTGCCGCACATCGAGTCTCTGCACAGTTACGCCCGCTAAGTTGCCAGTATCGGTGTTTTCTGGTGTTTTGTCTTGACCTTTTTTACTTTTTTCTTTACATCGTTCCCCGGAGGGATTAAATATACGACAGTACATCGTGCGCGTATACGCGCGTGAATAAGCCGAAAAATTTTATGAAGATACCACACTACCTGGGGATGATGCTGCCATTTTTGCTGGCGGCGTGTGCCGTGTACTCCCCAAAACTGGTTGACATTCAGCAGAATTCATCTGAATGGAAGCAGGTTTCAGCCCGTATGTGCGAAGGGGAGACTCCGCTGAGCCTTGACAGATTGCACGAAATCGGACTTTTGCTGAATCCGGAATTGAACCAGGCGCGTCTTGCCTGCGCCCGCAGTACTGCGGTGGCAGAGTTTGCCGGTCTGTGGGAAGACCCCGGCCTCAGCGGGTCGATAGCCCGGATTCGTGAGCCCAATATCATCAACCGCGGGGTCGGCATGTCTTTGACGCTGCCGGTTACAGGCCTGCCCGGACTTGCAGAGAAGGTGGCAGCCTGCTACAAGGAGGCTGATTACCTTACGATGCAAGCAAAGGAACGGGCCTACCTGGGCCAGCTTGATTCGCTGCGTTACCGCGTGATGTCGACCCACGCGAAGCTGCATCTCATGCAGTCCCGTATAAGGCAGCTGGCTGAGGAACAGCAGAGCGCTCAGCGTATGCATGAACTGGGCGAAATGGAGTTTGCCGATTTTCAGGTTATCTGCCGCCGTTGGAATGACGGCCAGAAGGAGCTGCAGGAGATGGAACAGGAGCATCTTGAGGCGCATCTGGAGATGATGAAGCTGCTCGGGCTCCACCCGGATCTTCGTGAAGTGGAGCTTGCCGGACATCTTCCCAACCATATTCCTGCTGCCGTATCTGTTCCCACGCAGGAGAAACTCATGCAGCATCCGGCCCTGAAGGCTTCCCTTGCCGAGCATGATACGAGCGAGGCTGAGCTGAAGCTTGAAATCCGCAAGCAGTATCCGGAACTCGAAATCGGGCATGGTTTTGAAGAGGAGGACGAGGATAGTAAGGTGAGTCTTGAACTGGGTATCAGACTGCCTCTCTGGAACCGCAATCGCGAAGGTATTGCCAGGGCGTATGCCGAGCGCGATATCAAGGAATACGATGCGGTGCAGGTATGGCGCGAGCTGTTGATGCAGAGTGTTTCTCTGGCGGATATGCAGAGGCTTCTGCTCAAGCATTGCCGGGCAGAGAAAAACCGGGTGGAGATGCTTTCTGCTGCCGAGAAGAAGCAAGAGAATCTCTACTCCATCGGTGAGACTAAGCTGCCCGCTGTGGCTGATGCCCGGCAGGAGGCATATCTGCGCCGGCTGAATTTTATTGATTGTATGACTAAACTGCTGGTAACCCAGGTGGAACTCCAGTATCTTAACCCCGAATTTATTGCTAAGTAAATGAAACTGAATCTTTTGTTTGGCTTCCTGGCTTCTGTGGCCTACGCTTCTGAATTTTCTATTAACGACTACACCGGTCACGTGCATGGGGCCGGATGCAACCATGGTTCTCATGCAGAGTCTCATGACGCCCATGAGCACGGCGAGGACTGCAGCCACGACCACGCCGCTGGTGAAGAACACGCCCATGAGCACGGCGAGGACTGCAGCCACGACCACGCCGCTGGTGAAGAACACGCCCATGAACACGGCGAGGACTGCAGCCACGACCCCGCTGCTGGTGAAGAACACGCCCATGAGCACGGCGAGGACTGCAGCCACGACCACGCCGCT
>CAJGDB010000082.1 GCA_904502165.1 uncultured Akkermansia sp. | reverse complement strand
CAAGTACTTCAAATACATAACACTGGGCATGGTAGGAGTTATCTCCTCCATGCTCAATGTTTTTCTACCTTTTGCTGATATTTTTCCGTTCTCGTTTTTCGTTATCTGGGGATTCATCCCACAAAACTAGCAGAAGAGCCGTAAAAAGGCTCAGCAATGGTAACAACCGCTGCTGAGCGTTTTTGCTTTTGCTTCAAATGGCGGGTTCCTCTTTCCCGGCATGGTCTCAGTGACGCAATGACGGAATGACAGTAGAAAAGAATTTTGCCTGTGGGGGGCAGGGGTAGATGACTTTAATTGATTGAAATAGCTGTGCATGCGTTTCTTTGCATTCTCGCAGATATTGTAATAATACAGGCGGAAATCACAGCTGTGAAGGGCAAACTCGCCGATTCCTTTATCACATGCCGGCTGGTCGCTAGTGCCGACCACCAGCACTTCGTATTGGCGAGCCGGGTCATACTTAACTTGTGCAGAGTAACGCTCGATAAAATGCGTCATTTGGGCAAAATTTGCTTGATACCCCCCCTATTATGATAGGATTAAGACATTATTTTTTAGTTGCTTATCCTCTCGCTTTTTCTCCTGTTTTTTTCATCATGAAACTGCATCTGCCTCTTCGTTTGCGCTATTCGCTCCTGACCCTTCTGGCCGCAAGCGTTCCCTGTTTTTCCACATCTGCCGCTGCAGAGGATATAATCGTCAACCCCGGCGACAAGCCGACGACGGTCACGGCAATCAATGGCGGCAACGTCACACTTGAGGAAAATGCCACTCTGAGGGTAGTTGATGAAACCCCCGTCATATACGGAGGTGGCAAGCAGTGGCAGCTTCGTGAGACCGAGGCAATAATCGGAACGTTGACTCTTGCCAACGGCTCAGTAGTAGATAGTCGCGGGACAGAGCCCGTCGCGGGAATAGTCGCCGGGTCTACCTTGACTGATTTTGAGATAGACACCATCAACCTGCTAGCCGGTGCTTCCAGCAGCATCTACGGCAAAAACATCATCCTTGGCGACATTGTGACGACAGAGGGGGGCTCCTCCTCCCTGTCCATCACATCATATGGAAACATCACTTTCAATGCCGGCAGCGTTTCCGACGGCGTACAGCTGCATCTGAAGGGCAATTTGAGCCTGACCGGGGATTCTACAAATAGCGGCAGTCTGGTAACAGAGGACCTGACCCACAGCGGCAATGCAAGCCTGACAGGCACCGGCGCCCTGAGCGTCACCGGCACAACAACACTGACCGGAAGCACCTTGACCATAGCCAACAGCCGGCAGATTAACCTGGGTACAGTGACTGGCACAGGCAGGCTGGAACTGGGCGATTACAATCTGGGGGGCGCATACCCGGATACCTATGCGAAGATTGGTAAGCTGGAAAGTGGAACGGTGCATGTGCGTAAGGACGTAACGCTGGAGCTGCTTGATAATCCAGTCGGTGGTACCATTAATTTGAATGGTCACCTTAAGAACACTAACCTGAGCTTCACAGATACCGGTTGCATTGTTATTTCGACGGGAGCGGATATCCAAAGCGAGCTTTCCATTACAGGTACAGGAACGCTGAAGCTGAGCACTGATGTTGCTTTTGATTCTTTTGAGGGGCAACTCGATACACAAGAGGGATATTCTCTTACCCTGAACACCTGCACTCTCAATGGCAACTCCACTATAGGCTCTTCCTATTTAGAAAATAACGGAACATTAAACGCAACGAATCTGGCATTGGCAGAAAATGCATCTCTGTATTTCAACAGAGGCAGCATCGAGACAGATGGTGCTGTTGTGCTGCATAAGAATGCAACAATCTATTGGAGATCTGCCAATGCAACGATTTCCTCCGGCTCTGTCCGCATGGACGATGGCGCAGCGATGATTTTCTCGAATGGCACGAAGAAAAGCCCCATATCTCTCAATAGCGTATATGCTACCAGCGACGACAGCGGCAGTGTGACGGGGTATGGCTCGCTGCAGGTAGGTGCAGAGCCGGATGATCTGGAAGGAGCGATTACTTCTGCGGTATCAGCATCCGGCGTCGTACAGGCTGCCTTTACCATCTGGAACGAGTCTACCCTGACTGTAGGTACTGGTGACCATTCCATCGGGAAGGTCAGCCTGGATGTGTTCGGCGACTCTGTCGTTAAGGGTGCCGTGGTGATGGGGCACTACACTATCGCGGGGGGCGCATTGTACATGAAGTACGGAAGCGTGCGCATTAACGAAGGTGCCAGTCTCACTCTGGATGGCGATTTTCACTATGTCCAGGCAGAGGAAGGGGAAACCCTCCTGGATGATTCTGCCCGAGGCTGCGTGATGATGGCCGATAATTCCAGTTTGATTATCAATTCCACCGCAGTAGATTCATTCAAGTCGATTGAGGGTACCGGCAGGTTGGTTCTGGGCAAGGGATTGCGTTATGAGGTGACGGAAGATTTCTCCGGTTCTCTGAGCTTCCATGAGAAGTCTGCCAATACGCTGACTATTGGTGACACCGCTACAATGGTGGGTGAATCCCTGGGCTATGGCGGTTCCCTGACTGTCGGCACGTTGACGCACAGCGGCGAGGCCAGCCTGACCCGTTTCCTGGTGCAAGCCGGAAATACAGAGCTGCAGGCCGGAGGCAGACTTACCCTGAAGGAGAGCAAGGATCTGACCCTGGGGGCAGTGAGTGGCAGTGGCACGCTCGCGCTGGAGGATGCTGATGCCGTGGCAATATCTGTCAACGGGGCCGCGCTGGATATCAACAAGGACAGCTGCTTCACGATTACCGGCGATTCCCAGGTGAATCATCTTTTCACTGTAAGTGGTGAAGGTGTCTTTAACCTGGGTGATGGAATCCTGACGGATGAGGGAGCCAAGGATGTTATTGCAGAATCGGCTTCTCTTACCATTGGTAGATTGAATGTGATGAGCGATGCCGGAATGACTGTCTGCACATCAGGTGATATTGGAACCTTGGTTGTGAATGACGGCGGCAGTTTCTCCCTGGTCGACGGCACGGCATTTGTTCTGGGGGAAGTGACCAACAACGGCACGCTGGTGCTGGGTAACGGCGAACTTACCGGTGATGCCATGGATACCGATGTGAGCGTGGCTCAGATTGAGAACGTCGGGCAGCTGCAGATTCAGAAAGATGCCCGCCTGTTCCTGACTCAGGATGTGGCTCTTTCCGGAGCTATTACCAACGATGGCGCAATCTGCGCTGAGGGGATGGGCGACACCGTTCCTGTTCTGACAGTCAGCGAGGGGAACTCTCTTTCGGTAAATGGTGGCGGTGCTTTCAGCGCAGCCAATCTGCAAATCGGGAGTGGTGCATCGCTGGGCATTGAAGGCGCTTCTTCCATCAGTCTGGGGACGGTGTCAAATGCCGGGACGATGGAGCTGAATGCCCGTTCCATTACCGCAGATTCCATTGCCCTTGGCGGCAGCGCGGCCATCAATGGTAACCTGACAGCAGGGGAAATCCTGTTGCAGAAGAGTGATGCCACCCTGAGCCTGGCCGGAGAAACGGTTAAGGTTACCACGCTGAAAGGTACCGAAACCGGTCAGGTAGTGCTGGGAGCCGGGAAACATAGCATCGGCTCGCTGGAACAGGTTAATCTCACCATTGATCAGGCTGCCTCGCTTTCTGCTGATACCTACTCACTCACGAAGGCTTCCTCCAGCGCAGTCATAAGCGGTCCCGGCAGCGTGAACTTCACGGAAACGGTGCTGGAACAATACTCAACCCTGATGGTACAGAATGGCGGCAGCTTTAACCTGGGCGATGTCCGGAGCAATGGCACTGCAAAGCTGGTGCTGGGCGATTACGCTACAATCCCGGGAGAGCACGATACGTTTGTTACTGCCGGCGTAGTGAATTGCAATTTTGAGGTAAGGCGCGATGCCCGACTGGTGGCCACTACCATCTACATGAATGAAAACTGCGGTGTGGATGATGGTGGGTCAGTAGAGACAGACCATTTGATTACCTCTGGTCGTTTTATCTATTCCTATGCACAAAGTCACTATATCACCATCAATCAGTCCATCACTGTGAGCAGTGGTGATACACTGATATTGAAAACGGCCCTTGCTGGGAATCCGACCCTGAATATGCAGGCTGATGGCAGCAGCACGTTAGAGCTGGCTAGCGGTATTGGTGTACAGATGGAGAATTTCACTGGATCTTATTGCTCTTACACTTCTCAGTCCTGTCTGGAAGTGGCCAACCTCACAGATTTGTATGGCGAGTCCGAAACCTCTGGTAAGCTGATTACAAAAGACCTGCACCTCAACACCGGGGCTACGTTGATCAGTTCCGGTGAGTTGCAGGTATCCGGAATGACCACTCTGGACGAAGGCTCCTATCTTACAATCACGAGTAGTATCCCCATGACTCTGGAAACAGTGAGTGGCTCTGGCATGCTGATCCTGGGCGACGGTTATACTTCCGATCTTACTGAGATTTCTGGTGATACCTTTGAGGGCGCGTTGCACATCAAGAACGATGCGTCTCTTACGATTGGGAACACAGTTACGCTGAATGACGATTCCGAGCTTTACGGCAGCCTGACCACGCAGAATCTGAATATCGAGGGCAAGGTCAATTTGAGCGGTGCGGGCACCCTGCTTGTGCAGTCGGCTACCACGCTGGCAGAGAACGCTACGCTTCATCTCTGGGGCAGTGAGAAGCTGAATCTGGGTGCGGTGAGTGGAACCGGCGGCAGCACACTGGCCCTGGGTACCACCGAAACCACCACCAAAGCCGAGGCCACTTCGTTCAACTGCTCTGACCTCTCGCTTGCGGGTAATACCACCTTTACCGTTTCCGGTGATTTTACTGCCGACACCGTGGACATGGGGCCGGAGGCCGGTGCTACGCTTCACGTGCAGAATGGCAATGTAAGCCTGGATAAGATTGGCAACGAATATGGTCTGCAGACCGGCACACTGATTCTGGGCGATGGCGAGCGCCGCCTTGTAACCGAGGCTCAGGGCGATACTCCTGCAGTAACGGAGGCTGATACCATCGCTGCTGTCAATGAGCTGAACCTCTCGGCTCTCGAACTCAAGAGCGATGCCACCCTGTCCATGACGGGCAACGGTGATTTCAAGACCGGCACCATCGCCATGGAAGAAGGCGCGCTGCTGGATTTGACCATAAGTGGCCCGATTATTGAGCTGGGCTCTGTAACCGGTGCCGGTAATCTGGTCCTGGGAGCAGGGAAAGACGCAAAGGCTTCTGCCTTTGAGGGCGCTCTGGATATTGGCTCCGGGGCATCCATGTCAGTCGGCAACGGAAACGCCGGTACCACGATTCTGAATGGTGTATCCACCAATAGCGGCACACTGGAGACCCGCTCCCTGGTTCTCCACGAGGGTGGGCGCTTGTCGGGAGATGGTTACCTGGTGGGTGTTAATGGAATTGAGCTTGAATCCCGTTCCAGACTTGACCTGACAAACTCTAAGCGCCCGGACGGTTACTCCATCAGTGGCTATGATACCGACACACTGGCGCTGAACAGCATCAGCGGCGAGGGTGCTTTTGTTATGTACGGCGGCACAAAGGTGATGGCTGATTCCTTCGAAGGATGTCTGGGCATGCGAACCGGTTCCGCACTGCTTGTCGATGGCACGACTACGCTGAACGGCGTTGGTGCCGGCTATGGCTCCCTGGTAACCCGCGAGCTCGTCATTGCCAGGAAATCCGGCTTTGAGACTCACTACAAAGATGCTCTCCCTACCAGCTATGATTATGATGGCGAAGGCAGCAATCCCGCAGTCTCTCTGACCCTGAACCTTGAGGACGGCTCTTATCTGCATATGTATAAGACCGCTATGCAGGACTTCCTGAATTCGATGACGAAGGCCTCCATCACCCTGAATACGGATTCTGTGTTCTATGGGTATGGTAACCTGCATATCGACCAGGGAATCATGGATAAGTTTGCGTTGCTGGAAGGCAAGATTCAGGTTTCAGGCATTATTACCTATGACTCCACCATGATTCTGACGGGCTGCGAGGGCTTGTTTGAAGGTGGTGTTACCGATCCTTCCACAGCCGAGGTGTTCTCCGGCGATGTTTCCGGTGATCCTTCGGTCGGCGAACTTCCGGAAGCCCAGGAGGTACCCAATGATGTGGCCGATGAAATTGTACAGGAGGAATTTAAAGAAGGAGTTGAGCCAGACTATGAGCCTGACTTGGAGCCTGACACCCCGGATATTGACCCTGGTGGCGGCGAAGGCGGCCCCAGCGCCGGCGAAGTCATCGAAGGCATTGCTGATGCCGCAGCCATTACAGGCGGAGCTTACGGTATTGTGGCGGCTGGTCTCAAGACTTATGGTAAGGTGAAGGCTGCGAAATACGCTGCTGCTGTTGCAGTCATTGGTATTGCCGGTGGTACATTAACTGAAATTGTGCTGTCTTTGACAGACGATGATGACGATGATGGTGATGACCCCGATGAAGATTTGATTTCCATTATTGAAAATAGCGAAAGGCTCAAAATCGTCAACACCTCTATTGTGTCTGGCAACTCTGACGTTCTCTCATCTATTGCCGCAAAGAGCGAAGAGTTTAAGGATAGCGGTGGGTTGAGTACGTTGAAGGAATATGTGATTAATCTGGATGGTATCACCGAGGTGGAAATCAAGGATCAGCTTGCCGCCTGGTTCCCCGAGTTCAGTGAACTGGAGGGTGGTAAAGTTTGTTTCTCCTCGCCTGAAACGATTCTTACAGGCTCGGTCGTGCTGAGCGGGTCGGATATCATCTTCAAGGGATATCATGAGGACGATGAGAACGCCAAGGTGTTCAATTATGACCGCATGGGCGACTCCCTCACCTTTGATAAAAAGACCGAAGCAAGAACCACCAAGGTCATTTCCAAGGGCATCCTGCGTCTGCGTGCCCATAATACCAATGTGCTGGAAGGAACTATCCTTGCTGCCCCTGATGTGGACATCAAGGCGGATACGCTGGAAGTATCGGGAGATTCCTACATTGTTTCCACGAAGGAAGCCACACTCAATGTATCTGACACAACAGAGGTCAGCGGTTCCACCGTATCCCTTCGTGGCGTGACGGATGGCAGCACCCTTGGCGAGCTGAATACTAAGGATGGTGCCCATGTGCTGCTGGAGGGCGGAGCCTCATCAACAGTCAAGGCCGATTCTGTTCAGCTGAATGCTTCCAAGCTGACGGTCAAGAACATGAAGGCTGCCGTTTCCGGTAAGACCACGATTGACTCCGGCGCTACGCTGACGGTTGCCGATGCCACCTACAACACGAAGTCGATGGAGGTGAAATCCCAGGGTACCTTGGTCAACGATAACGGCACCATCTCCAGCACTGATGCTATTGTGGTGAACGGCGGCATCGTGCAGGGCAGTGGCACTTTCTCTGCCCTCACCCTGAACAGTGGTAAGCTGCTGCTGGGTAATTCCTCGGGGCAGATGAACTTCACAGGTGACCTCGTGCTGGGTGACGGTGAGATCCGTTTCTCCGTGGATGGTTTTGAAGCCGTGGCTCCGGACCATTGGGAAAACAGCGTCTGCTCCAGCGTGAATATGGGCGGCCAGGACTTCATCTTCAATTCCGATTCCGTGCTCTCGGTAGGCTTCAGCGGCAATACGAGGGATGTCCTGGCCGCAGCCGGAGAGACGGAAACTCTCACCTTCTCGCTCACTCTGGTTCAGAACGTGGGGAACGTGTCCTTCTTTACCGAAGACGTGCTGGCAGCCATGCTGGAAAACACCCGATTGCTCCTCACCTCGGACTCCAGAGCCATCAGCATGAATGGCAAGGATATCACCGGGTATGCCCACAACCTGAAGTACTCGATTGAGACTGGCAACTCGAGCGGCACATGCAATATCGTGCTCTCCGGCAGCTTCAGTCGTGTCGATATAGTGCCCGAGCCGACTACAGCTACGCTTTCCCTGCTGGCCCTGGCCGGTCTGGCCTTGCGCCGCCGTCGGGATTCCTGATGATTAGGGGCTTCTCTACGATACGCCCACTCTGGCTGCCCAGACTGGCCGCAAGTAATGAGCAACACAAGTTCCGAGCGGAGCTCCCAAGCTCCGCAACATGCCCCGCCCATGGTTTCATAGCCTGGGCGGGTTTTCTTTTATCCAATCGGAGGATGCTTGTCTACACCCCATCTCGGATGAAAACTAACCCCGGAAAGGTATCGAACAGACAAGCACCCGGGAAAGGCGAAAGGGATTGATTTTAAGGCTATATACGCTCGCTTTATCGCCATATCTCGTAGGGTGCGCGCTCTACGCTGAAATGAAACCCGGCGCAGCCTTGCGGGCTGCGCCGGGTTCTTATAT
>CAJGDB010000081.1 GCA_904502165.1 uncultured Akkermansia sp. | reverse complement strand
GTATCCAGTTCACGCCTGATCTTCTGCCTGCCGACCTGCTGGGCACCATGATATATAACCCGGAGGAACGCCAGTTTACCGCCAAGAAAGGCCCTGTCTTTGCCAACCTGATTCTGGCAGATGAAATCAACCGCGCCCCGGCCAAGGTGCAGAGCGCCCTGCTGGAAGCCATGCAGGAACGCCAGGTTACCCTGGGTGAGAGCAGCTACCCCCTGCCCAACCCTTTCCTGGTACTGGCCACACAGAACCCCATTGAGCAGGAGGGTACCTACCAGCTGCCTGAAGCCCAGCTCGACCGCTTCCTCTTCAAGGTGGTGGTGGATTACCCCAGCCGCGATGAAGAGCTGAAGGTACTGGAAATGATGAGCTGCACCACCGCCGCCCCCCGCACTTCCCCAGTTGTCACGGTGGAGGAGATTGACGAATCGCGTGCGCTTATGGACCAGATTTTCATTGACCCCGCCGTGCAGCGCTACATTGTGGACCTGGTACGTGCCACCCGCACACCGGAGAAGGTGGATTCACGCCTGGAGGGCATGGTACGGGCCGGTGCATCCCCCCGCGCCACCATCAATATTGCCCTGGCCGCCAAAGCCCTGGCATTCACCCGCCAGCGTGGCTATGTGACCCCGCAGGATGTGAAGGACCTGGCTCACGACATTCTGCGCCACCGCATTCTGCTTTCCTACGAGGCAGAGGCGGCCAACAAGACCAGCGATAACGTCATCGACAGTATTCTTTCGAAGGTTCCCGTGCCGTAAACCGCCATGGACAAAACGCAGGAAATCATGGAAAAGGTGCGCCGCATCGAGCTGCAGGCGCGCCGTATGTCCACCGCCACCTTTGCCGGGCAGTACCGCTCCGGCTTTCGTGGCCAAGGGCTTGATTTCGATGATTTTCGCGAATACCGGGCAGGTGACGAGCCCCGTTTCATTGACTGGAAAGTAACCGCCCGCACCGGTACTCCGTATGTACGGACTTTTCACGAGGAGCGCGAGCAGGTGCTGCTGCTGGCGGTCGATGTAAGCGGGAGTATGGATTATGCCAGCTCCGGCATTGCTGACACCAAGCGCGAATATGCCGCGCAGATAGCTGCGGTGCTGGCATACAGCGCCGCGCTGAATGGCGATAAGGTGGGGCTGCTGCTCTTCGGGCACCGGCCGCATTTCTACCTTCCCCCGGCCAAGGGCATGAAGCAATGCCAGCGTGTTGTGCGCGAAATCCTGAGCTCACCCTCCGCCGGAGCAGACGACACCATGGAAGAAGTAGCCGCCGAAATTCTGCGGACCCAGCGCAAGAGTGCCATGGTATTCCTTCTGAGCGATTTTCTTGCAGCACCGGATAAACAGGCGATTGGCAAGCTGAATTTCCGTCACGAGCTGGTGCCTGTGCGGATCAACGACCCGGCAGAGGTAGAGCTGCCCCCCGCGGGGCGCATCTGCTTCCGTGACCCTGAGACCGGGGAGCTTTTTGAGGGCGACCTGGGCAACCAGGCGCTGAGGCAGGCGCATGCCAGGGCCATGCAGGCACACCGCGTGGAGTGGATGCGCGTGTTCAACCAGCTTGGCATTGACTCTCTGGATTTACTCACCACACAGGACTTCATTCCGGCTCTGCGTAAAATGTTCAACCGCCGCAGCCGCCTTTTCGCGCATTGAGAACTATGGGCAACGATATCTTACAGGCTATTCCCGTACTGGAGCAGGACATCCCTGCAGACCAGTTCCTGGTGAATGACTTCTGGATTCCCCTGGCCTGGGTGAGCGCAGTGCTGGTTCCGCTTGCTGTTCTGGCAGCATGGTGGTTGAACACCCGCCGCCGCAGGCAGGTTGTTGCTGGAATAACCCCGCAGCAGGAAGCGCTGGCCGCCCTGGCAGAGCTGGAGACCCAGCTGCCTCCCATGCGGGAGTGTGCGCTGCGCCTTTCCCTGATTCTGCGTGCCTATCTGGCCGGGCAGACCCAGGACCCTGCCCTGTATGAAACGCATGAGGAATTTTCCCAGCGCATGGATTCACTGGCCCATGTTCCGGCAAGCTGCCAGTGTGCCACGCGTGAATTGCTGGAGCATCTGGCTGAGTTCAAGTACGCCGGAGAAACCACTCACGATGCCACCCATGCCCATTCCCTGGTGGAAACCGCCCGGAATCTCATCAACCGCATAGAAACCGCCCAGCTTCAAGCCGGGAATACAGAGGAGGCCACCGCATGATTTCCATGGCTGCCACAGTTGCCCCCGTGGTGGAAGCCACGCGCGAATTCACCTTTGCCACGCCCGGCTGGCTCTGGCTTCTGCCGCTTACGTTGCTGTTCCTCTTCCTGCGCCGCCGCGCAGGTGCAACCGCCAGCCTGGTGCACCCGACCATCCGCTTTGCCGCCGCTCAACTACGCCGCCCGGCTACGCTGGCAGGCCGCCTCGGTCCGCTCTGCATGGCACTTGCCATGGCGGCGCTCCTCGTTGCCCTGGCCCGCCCGCAGTGGAAGAACCAGCATACGGAGGAGAGCGTGAGCGGCATTGACATCATGATTGCCTGCGACCTCTCCGGCTCCATGGCCAGCAGGGATATGCTCTTCTCTGCCAAGGATGCGCTGGGGCGGACCCAGAGAGCCGCCATTGACCGCCTTACTGCAGCCAAGCACGTCATCAGCGAGTTCATCAGTGGGCGCCCGAACGACCGCATCGGCCTGGTTGCCTTTGCTGGCAAGGCCAAACTCTGCAGTCCGCTCACGCTCGACCACGGCATCGTACGCTACATCATCCGCGAGTTTTATCTGGCAGACGAACAGCGCCCCGGCTACATTGCAGAGGATGGCACCGCCATCGGCACGGCCATTGCCTCAGCCGCCCTGCGTCTGGATGAGCGAAAGGAAACCAGGAGCAAGGTCATCATCCTTGTGACAGACGGCATGAGCAACCGCGGCAGCATCTCCCCGGTGGATGCCGCCAGACAGGCCGCCGAACTGGGCATCAAGATATTCACCATTGCCATCGGCAAGGATGAGCGTCTTTCCCGCTATACCGCCAATATCGACACATTCGATGAAAAAACCCTGCGCGAGATTGCCAGAATCACCGGTGGGCAGTTCTACCGGGCCAGCAGCGGGGCCCGCCTGCAGAAGGCGTTTGAGAGCATTGACAAGCTTGAAAAAACAGAAGCCAAGCGCCGCACGCTCATCAGCTACGACGAGCTCTTCCCCTGGCCGCTGGCCGCAGCCGCCCTGCTCCTCACCCTGGGCACAGCTCTTAACTTCGCACGTTCCAAGCCCGCACCATGAGTTTTCTGCATCCAGGCATCCTGTGGTTTCTCCTGCTTATCCCCGTGCTGGCAGGCCTCATCATTCTGGCGTGGCGCAGCACCGGCCAGGGCTGGCGCAAGCTTGTTTCTGCACAGCACCAGGAACTTGTGACTCCCCGCGCCTTGTGGCGCACGGTAATGCCTGCCACGTTTGCGCTGCTGGCTCTCACCTGCATGATCGTAGCGCTGGCTCGCCCCATCAACGGCTACCGCGAGGGCGGTGCCATGACCACCGGACGCAATCTCCTCATTGCGCTGGATATTTCACGCTCCATGGAGACGGAGGATGTGAAACCTTCGCGCATGGCCGAGGCACGAGCCGCAGCTTATGAGCTGATAGATGCCCTGCCGGGGGATAAAATCGGGCTGATTGTCTTTTCCGGAGAGGCTGATCTGGTCGTTCCCCTCACCTACGACCACACCGCCCTGCGCGATGCGCTCGAACAAGTCAACCGCAACTGGGCCGGAGTGGGCGGCACGAACTTCGGGCTCGTTCTCCGCAAGGCTATGCTTGATTTCAAGCGAAGCACTCCCGAGGGAAGTACCAATGCGCTCGTTATTCTGAGCGATGGTGAAGATACGGTCAATTCTTCCCTGGAGGTTGCCGAAGAGGCAAAGAAAAACAAATTGCTGGTCATTACCGTGGGTATCGGCACGGCCGCGGGTGGCCCGGTACCTGATGCCAACGGCGAAAACGGGCTCTGGCAGGATAGGAATGGTAAGCATGTCATCAGCAAGCTGAACTCTGAATCACTGCGCCGCTTTGCCGAGGCCACGGGGGGCGATTACTTCGTCATGGATTCCAATGCTGATCTGACGGCTTTCACCCAGGCGGCGGTTCGCAAGATTGATAAGCATGAGGAGGCTTTCTCCCTGAACAAAGTACCCAATGATCTCTTCTCTTCCTTTGCCACAACCGCTCTCATTCTGCTGGCGCTTGCCATGCTGACCAGCACAGAATGGCGCAGCAGACGAGCCCTGCTCCTCCTCCTTATCCTGGGTAGCCTTACACCGCATGCGAATGCAGCTCCCGCGAAGGAGTCTGCAACCGCTTATGCACAGGGCATCAGTTACATGCAGAGCAACGAACAGGATAAAGCAAAGGAGTCTTTTTCCCTTGCGCTGCTGGATGAGGACAAGGCACTGCAGGCGGCTGCCCACTATCAGATGGGCCAGGTGAATGCGAACCGCACTTTCCAGGAACTGCGAGCCCTGTACACACCGCAGACGGATGATACCGGGGAAATCAGCGAATCTCCGGCAGAGGCTGCGCCCCAGGTGAGCCCGGAGGCGCTGCAGAAAATTGTTGATTCGCTCCGGCAGGATATTCAACCCTACCGCGATGCCTTGAAGCTCCAGCCCTCTCTTTCACGGGCGCAGAAGAATATCACAGGCATTGAGGCGCTCATCCGAAAGCTGGAAGAAGAAATCGAGCGGCTGAAGCAGCAGCAGCAGCAGCAGAACCAACAGCAGCAGGATAAGCAGAACGACCAGCAGAAGCAGGATTCCGACCAGCAGCAGGATAAGCAGGATGACCAGCAGAAGCAGGATTCCGACCAGCAACAGGATAAACAGGACGATCAGCAGAAGCAGGATTCCGACCAGCAGCAGGATAAGCAGGACGACCAGCAAAAGCAGGATTCCGACCAGCAGCAGGATAAACAGGACGACCAGCAAAAGCAGGATTCCGACCAGCAGCAGGATAAGCAGGATGACCAGCAGAAGCAGAATTCCGACCAGCAGCAGGACAAACAGAATGCTGCACAACCGGAAGAACAGGAAACTCAGGCTAATGATGAGGAACGCAAGCGCCAGTACGCCGCATCGGTGCTGCGGCGCCACATGGACGAGGAAGATGGTTCCCCCATTCCTCATGCCAATGACCAGGTGCGCCAGCCGGATAAAGATTACTAAACACCCAGTATACCCCATTTCATGAAGCACATTATTTCTCTTTTCTATACAGTTCTCTGCTGCCTGGGCAGTTTTGCCCTGGCAGAGATTGTGCCTGTCTGGTCGGTCGATGTAGCCGTTCCGGGGGAAAAGGTAGCCCTTTACCTGGTGGATACAGAAATAGGCGAAGATTTATTCCGGATTCAGCAAAGGCCTTCAGTTAAGAACGCTTCGCTGGAACTCATGCAGCATTATGCCGGGGCAAATCCTCTGGATCCGAATCGTGCCTCCATGGAGGTGTATCCCCTCCAGGTTACGCCGGATTCCCCCGGCGAAGTCAGCATTACCCAGCTGGAGGTGCAATACAACTCCGGCAGAAAGGAAAGCATCTCCGTACCCCCCCTGCCGGTTGTGTCTCCCAGTGAAATCCGCTGGATGAAGAATCCGGTCACCTTTGGTGTCCTCTGGCATACTGCCCTTACAGATGGCTATGCCCACCAGCCTGTCAAGACGGCCATCAAGCTCTTTCTTCCCGGTGGAGTTGACACCGTGGGCACACCCCAGCTCAATGCGGTGGATGTGCGTGTCGGCAATTTCCAACCTACACTTCAGGGCGTGCTCGCCATGATTCATAATCAGGCCATGGGTACTACCACCGCCTATGCCAAGGGGCAGACCTGGCGTACGGTTGATTTCACCGGAACTCTCACTCCTTTCCGCGAAGGCAATTCGGATGTTGCAGGTAAAATCATTCTGGAGCAACGCCAGGGCTTCTTCTCCGTGATGCGGGCAGAGGGAGAGCTGCCTGTACTCACCATCGGTGCCCTGCCCCTGCCTCCGGGGGCTCCGGCCAATTTTGCTGATATGGTCGGTGAATACAGCATCTCTGCCTCTACTACGGCTAAATCCCTGGCTATGCATGAGGCCGTCGAGGTGGAAATCACCGTGAAGGGCACCGGTAATCTGGAACAGCTCGAATGCCCCAGACCGGAAGATGCCGCAGACTGGAAACTGGTCCCTGCCACCCGCAAACCCATCGTCGGGCCCAATGGCGAGACGCTCGGAATGGTGTTTAGTCAGCTACTGCGTCCATCGGCAGAGGTCCCGGGTATTCCCTCCTTCTCCTTCTCTTATTTTGACCCGGCAACCATGCAGTACCGCCAGGCAGCCACCGCCCCCATCCCGCTGGAATGGAGAGAGACAGATTCCACAGGCAGCGGCATGCAGCATACACCGGCAGCAGAGCCGCCCCCTGCCGGTTCTGTTCCCGTGGCAGAAATGACTGATATCTATGGTTATATGCCCCGCAGCATGTACAGCAAGCCCCTTGATATCCCCCGCTGGAGCTGGTATCTGCTCTACACGCCGGCTCTGTTTGTTCTGAGTGTACTGGGAATCCATTCGCTGCGCCGCAAGTTAGCCGCAGGCGCAGCTGACCGCTCCCGCGAACGCGAGCTTCAGGCCCTGGCGGCACGCACGGATGCACTGGACTTCCTCAAGGGAGTCGGGGCTTATATCGAAACGCACGTTGCACCTGGTAGCATGACACCCGAGCTCCAGCAAATTCTTGACCGACGGGATGAGGAAGCATTCCGCCCGGATGCCCACAGCTCCATCTCCGCCCAGGAACGAAGCCAGATGATGAAGCTGCTCCGCAAAATCGGCACAGGGGCCATGCTCCTGCTGCTGGCGGCTGCGCCGCTCAGTAAGGCAGATACGGCCCAGGAGTCATACAATGGCGGGCAGTACAGCATGGCCATCAGCAAGCTTGAGAGTGATACGGCCTATCCTGATGCTCTGCGCCAGTACAATATGGGCAACTGCTACTACCGCCTGAACAAGCCCGGTATGGCGGCGCTGTGCTACGCCCGCGCGTTGCAGCAGGATTCCGGTCTGGCAGAAGCCCGGGCAAATCTGCAGTTCATCCAGCGCAAGGAAGGGGCATTGCTGCCTGCCGGTTCCATGACGGACGATATCTTCACTCTCATCAGCCCCTCACAGCTCTGGGTAGTCACCATCGTGAGCAGCGCCCTGCTTGCCCTCTGCATCGCCCTGCTCATTGCCCGGCGTAGTGAACAGAAACCCTGGCTGAATACCTGCACAGTGCTGAGTGGAATCTGCACCCTGCTCTGCGCCGCAGACTGGGGTTATTACACCACCCGCCAGACTCCGGATTTATCATCCCTGCCGCCGGCCGATATTGCTTACGTTCTGAAAGCAAGCGACCTGCTCACCACAGCTGATGCCAAGGGTTCCGCCATCATGAAACTTCCGGCCTCCACCCCCCTGCACCTTCTGGCGCAGCGCGGCAGCTGGTGCTATGTGGAAACCTTCACCGGAGTACGTGGCTGGATTTCCAACGCAGACACCGCCCCCCTGCAGGCCGATGGAACAGCACCGGAGCTACCGCTCATCATCCGTTTCCGATAAGGGAGGAGGCGCCGCAATCATTCTTCAAAGAGGTGTTTAAATAACTACCTCTCTGTTCTCACTTTCTATCATTCATCCTCGGTTTTCCTGTCGTAAACAGAAAATCCGTCCATTCGCTCCCATCTGGTTTAAGCTTTACATCTCAGAATCAACCTGATACCATATTCATATCTATGAAAAAGGCTCTCTTAGTTTCAACGCTGTTCCTTGCGCTCTCCTGCAGCATGATTCCATACGCACAGGCTGCACCGTCCACTAAAGGCAAGAAGACCGCCAAATCCGCAGCCATAGGCAAGAAGAAAGCCAAAGCTCCAGCCATTACGGAGGCTAAAGCAAAGGCTCTGCTTGCCCGCAAGGGCATCACGCCTGATCAATACGAAGCCGCCTTTCAGTCTGCCGTTACCTCACCAAAGGAATACACCAATTTCGTCCTCCTGCTGGCCGCCGGAGTAGATGCTCACAAAGCTCGCAAATGGGAGAATTTACCCGCTCTTGCTGGTGAGTACTACTTGTCCGATGCGGCTAAGGAGCAGCTCAAGCAGGAATTTCCACCGCTCAGCGTTGCGCTGCTGCTTGGCAATGAACGAGCAGCCCGCAAACTGATGACCCTGCCCGGCACCAATAAGAAAAACTGGACTCCGCTGGAACAGGCCATTCTCAAAGGCAATGCCGCACAGATTAAGAAACTACTCAATTCCGGAGCTGACCCCTATGCTCGTGGCAACTGCGGCACATTCCCTGTATGCCTGGCTGCCATCATGGGCAAAGAGAGCTGCATTAAGGAAATATACAGCCATGAAAAAAATGGGGAGAAAGCCAACGCAACCGACCCTGGCACGTTGCGTTCCAGACTCGAGTATAAAGCGCTCTCGATGGGGAAAGAGAAAGCAAGTGACAACACTCTGAGTTTAAGCATCTACGAGGGTTCAGCTGCAGAATTCCGTATTGCTCTCTTCTCCTCTTATCAAGAATGGGATAAACCGGCAGAACATCCATTATGGAAAAGCATATTCAACACGCTATCCGACAATGCGC
>CAJGDB010000080.1 GCA_904502165.1 uncultured Akkermansia sp. | reverse complement strand
TTTCCCAGCCTTTGAAGGGAGTCACGCGGTGTTCAGCAAAGAGGCTGTATGTGTTCTCGTTGTTCTGCCTGTTGCGGGCGGAGGTGCCGTTATCATCTGCGGTGTATTCGCTGTGCATGAAGGCGAGCCCGGCGGTGGTGGCCTGGTGGCGGCACCAGCGGTATTCATTGCGCCAGTTCAGCTGCAGGTTGCGAAGGTCGCGGTTGGTTCCCCTGCCGAACATGTAGTCGGCTCCGTAGTAGCCGCCGCTCAGTTCTGTGGCAAAGGCATGAGAGATACGTTTTTCCAGCGCTGCGGAAACCAGATTGGTGCGGTATTTGTAATGCGGATCATCCCAGTTGCCGGGGTGGTGGTAGCGGGAATCGCTGCGGCGGTAGGTGATGCGTGCGTGAGTATCCTTATCTGGCCGGTAATCAAGCCGCAGAGCTTCCTGCCAGTTTTCAAAGCGCCCGGCATTCTTATCCGCAGGCTTGCTGCCATCGACCCGCTCCAAATCATTATCCGTTGTTTCGCAGGTGGCAGAGAGGAAGTAGGAAAGGGCCTCCTGCCGGCCCTGGGCGGTTACGTTGCCGGTATAGGAATTGAAGCTGCCGAATTCATTGAAGATGCTGCAGCCGGGGAGCCCTTCGCCCTCCGGCGTTTCCATGTAGATGACACCGCCGATAGCCCCGCTGCCGTAAATAGAGCCCTGCGAACCTCGCAGAACCTCCAGCGTGCCCAGGTCAAACATGCTGGTGCGGGCTGCGATGTTCGGGGTGAGATTGCAACCATTGCTGTTGTCGTAGATACGCAGCCCGTCCATTACGGGCAGGATGTGCTGCCCACTGCTCATACCGCGGATGGAGATGTTGCTCACATTGCCGCGCTGCATAGAGCCGCCACCAGGCTGTACCTGTACTCCCGGTACGCGGGTGAGGGCTTCACCCAGGTTGAGGATACCTTCCTCCCGGAGTTGTTGCGGGTCGAGAATGGTGACAGAAACCCCGCTCTGGTCATACGGGATACCGGAGCCTCCATGCGCTGAAACCGTGATGGGAGCTAGCGTGGTGATGGGAACTTCATCCGCCATGAGGGCGGGGCTGACGCCTGCAAGCAAGATGACAGGCACAATGCGGGTATGCCTCCTGATAGGAGTATTCTTGTTTGTTTTCATTTCTGTGGTGGCCGTTGAGCTGGCGGTGCATCGCCGCCGTGTGTCGTGGCGAACCTCCGGGCTGGCCTTCCGACTGAGTGTTCAGAGACACAACACGGTTGCGGCACAGCGACGGATTCTCACCGTCTTTCCCATCTATTTCCTGCGGCTTCCCGCCGCCTCCCGGAGACTCTACTCGCTGATAGTCCAGCAAGGGTACGCGGCGTATCTAACCATATTTTCACCCTGCATTCAAGTGAAATAGTACGAATAGCCTCCAGAAATGAAACTGTTGGAAACAGGATTGACTCCCTTAGCTTAAATGTGTACAATACAAGGGACTGGATTCTGTATGAGCGTTTTTTCTAAAGTGGCAGTTATGCTGGTTACTACCATCGTTCTTTCCGGAGGGGCGATGGCCCGTAATGAGGTGGAGCAGGTGAGCTCTCTGCAGGACCTGAACCGGGTCATTACCGAGATGTCGATGCACCTCGATTCTACCAGAAAGATAAAGCTGCTGCCTCCGTACACAAACGCAGAGTTTGAGGAATTCATGGGAACCAGTATTTTTAGTGATTATGCCAGTCGTTGGTATTTCAAGTACAAGAGCCAGAATTCGCCCTTGAATCTGCGGCTTGTGTTTTACGAGGATACCTGCCTGCTGGCTGCATTCAGAAATTCGAAGCTCGAGAAGAAGCTGTCGATAATGGAGAATCGCGCGCTGGATGAACTCAGAAAAAGAGTGGAGAAGCTGAATGTTCCCGGCATGAACCGACTGGAAAAAATACGGATTCTGCACGATGATACCAGATTGCGGCAGATAAAGTTCTCTGACCGGGAGAAAAGCCGGAGCTGTGTTGACTTGCTCATTGGAAAAACGGTGCATCCGCACGCAAGGATACGTTATATTTCACTGATGCTGAAATGCCTTGATATACCGACCCGGTATGTATGGGCTGAGCCGGAACGCAGACCGCCGGTCGGAGTATCGATATCGCGTAACTGGAATATGGTGCAGCTGGAGGATTCTTCCTGGTATCATGTTGTGGAGGGGGAGTTCTTTTCGGACCGTGAAATGGCCCGGACTTATAAGTGGGACGACGGAAAATACCCTGCTGCCAGCCAGAAATTCATGTTCAGGGTAGTGACATGCAGAAACAGCAAGGAATTCTGGAAAGCCGCGCAGACTGCCTTTGACAAAGGGGCTTCATCGTTCAGCTCCATAGTGGAAAATTATCGCGGTAAGAGCGAGTTTGATAAGTCGTATACGGACTATGTTGTGGCGGGTGGCACGCTTTCCTGTACGGATAAGTATCTGCCTGGTGGAGCCGGGAAGGATGTGTTGATCCGGGTTGTTTTTAATACGGAAGAGGAGTCTCCTGCTGCTGATGATGAGACAAAGGACAGGGAATTCCTGTCTCCTGAAGGAAAGTCACCCGGACGTTTCCGGAAATTGAAGGAAGATGAGCCGGAAGCTGGAAAAGTTGATGAAACCTGATGAAACGCAGGGGAATTTCCGGATTTATCACTTGACTTTATAAGGTATTCTGGTAGATTTGAGGCAATCCGTTGGAGAGCGTCTCTGTAAGTCAATTTTTCCATAAAAAGCAATCAGAATATTATGAATATTGCGATGGTTGGTACAGGCTATGTGGGCCTGGTAAGTGGTACATGTTTCGCGGAAATGGGTAATATGGTAACCTGTGTGGATGTGAACCTGGAGAAGATTCAGAATCTGCAGGAGGGAATCATGCCTATTTATGAACCCGGGCTGAAGGAGCTTGTTCTGCAGAATCAGGATGCCGGCCGCCTGAAGTTCACCACCAGCCTGGCAGAATGCATCGACGATGTGGATGTGGTGTTCTCTGCCGTAGGAACCCCGCCGGATGAAGATGGCTCTGCAGACCTGCGCTATGTGCTGGAGGTTGCCCGTGAGTTCGGCCGCCATATCAAGAAATACACCTTGCTCATTACCAAGAGCACCGTGCCCGTCGGAACCTGGGCCAAGGTGAAGAAGGCTGTGCAGGAGGAGCTTGATAAACGCGGGGTGAGTGTGCCGTTCGGTGTGGCAAGCAACCCGGAGTTCCTGAAAGAGGGTACTGCCATTGAGGATTTCATGCGCCCTGACCGCGTAGTGGTCGGCGTGGAAGATGAGGAAGCCGCCAGACTGATGCGCCACCTTTACCGCCCCTTCACCTTGATCAGCGACCGCGTGCAGGTGTGTGATATTCCCAGCGCAGAGATGATTAAGTATGCCTCCAACAGTATGCTGGCTACGCGTATCTCATTCATGAATGACATCGCGAACCTCTGTGAGCTGGTGGGTGCCAATGTGGATGCTGTGCGGCGTGGTATAGGCACGGATGACCGCATCGGTAAGAAATTCCTGTACCCTGGCTGCGGTTATGGTGGTTCCTGTTTCCCGAAGGATGTCAAGGCCCTCATCCGCAGCGGTGCGGAACTGGGGTACAAGATGAGTATTCTGGAGGCTGTGGAAGCCGTGAACGAGCGCCAGAAGACTATTCCGTTTGCCAAGCTGAAAGCCGCCATGCCGGAGCTGACTGGTAAGTGCATTGCTGTGTGGGGGCTTGCCTTCAAGCCCGGTACGGATGATATGCGGGAGGCTCCCTCTCTGGTGCTGATTGATTCTCTGCTGCAGCATGGTTGTGAAGTTCGTGCCTATGACCCTGTTGCCATGGATGAGGCCCGCCGGCGTCTGGGTGAGAACACTATCACATACTGCGAGGATATGTATGATACCTGTGTGGATGCGGATGCGCTGGTGATTGTCACCGACTGGAAACAGTTCCGCGTGCCCAGCTGGGCGGTTCTTCGCAAGACGATGCGCGGACGCATCATTATTGATGGCCGCAATCTGTATGATATCGAAGAGGCTCGTTCTGAAGGGTTTGAGTACAGTCGTATAGGTTGAGCCCGACCTCGTTCTTTTTCAGCATTGCTGCCGGGAAAACTCCCGGCAGCAATTTTTTTTCTGGAATTCCGGTAGTATATAGGGTATACAGGCAGACTATGAGAAGCATACTGATGAGCATGCTGGCGCTGGCTGCCTTTGTAGCAGAGGGAGGAGTGGAAGCCATGAAGAATCTGCAGAAGCCGGTGGGTGGCAGGCCCGCTGTCCTTTCTTTCGGTGGGAAAGATGGCCGGGAGTTTCTGCTTGATGGCGTGCCGTTTCAGATTCGTTCCGGCGAAATACATCCGCAGCGTGTTCCCCGCGGCCATTGGCGGCACCGCATCCGCGCAGCAAAGGCCATGGGCCTCAATACGATTGCCTTCTATACCTTCTGGAATGCCATGGAACAGGAGGACGGAAGCTGGAATTTCAGCGGGCGCAATGATATAGGGGCTTTTATCGATATGTGCCAGGAAGAGGGCATGTGGGTACTGTTCCGCCCCGGCCCCTATGTGTGTGGCGAGTGGGATCTGGGTGGTTTGCCCACTTATCTCCTCAGGGATGATGTAACCCCGCTGCGCTACACCGGAAACAAACAATTCATGGAGGCCCAGACCCGCTATCTGGAGAAAATGGCGGAGATTGCAATACCGCGTTTAAGCCGCAATGGTGGCCCCATCCTCATGGTGCAGCTGGAAAATGAATATGGCAGCTACAAGAGCGAGCACGATGAGCTGGCCTACATCGAATGGCTCAAGGATTTCTGGACGCAGAAAGGCGCGGGGCCGTTCTACCTCTCGGAAGGAAGCGCCTCGCACCATCTGCGTTTTGTGCCTTCGGGGGTAGCCGTGGGCCTGGACCCGGCCGATAATGCCTGGCAGATGCAGACGGCACTGCGTGTGGCTCCCGGGGTGCCTGTGTTCAGCAGCGAGACTTATCCCGGCTGGTTGCGCCATTGGGGGGAAGGAAACTGGACTCCCAGCCGTAATGCCCTCAACTCTGTCCGATGGTATATGAAGGATGGGGTGTCTTTCAATCTCTTTGTGCTGCACGGCGGCACGAATTTCGGACTGACTGCTGGCGCAAATACCAATCCCGACGGCTCAAAGTTCGAGCCGGATCTCACCAGCTATGATTATGGCTCACCCATAGGAGAGCATGGTAATCTGACGAAGGAATACTTTGAATATCGCAACATCATCAGGGCTGCGTTACCGGCAGTTGCAGAACTGCCGGAACCGGAACAGCCCGTCTCGGGCGAATTGCCGGCATTCAGGCTGAAGCAGGTCTGCGATTTTCACGCGCTGCGCGGAACGAAGGAAACGCAGGTGTTCTGCACCCCGCCTACACTGGAAAGCCTGGGGCAGAATCAGGGTATAGGTATTTACACTACAGAAATTCCAGCTGGTGAGGCCGCTGTGCTTACCTGCCGGGCGCATGATTATGCGCTGGTCTATACCGGAGAGTCATTTGTGGGAACACTTGATCGTCGCCTAGGGCAGACCAGCCTGGAGATTCCGGCACGCAAGAACGCCACCACGCTCAAGATTGTGGTAGATACTTTCGGGCATGTGAATTTCTCCAGGTTCATGGAGAAGGACCGCAAGGGGCTCATCGGTGATGTGAAGCTGGGTGATGCGGTGCTGAATGATTGGCGCGTGGAGCGGATGGACCTGAATAAACCATTGCCCGCGCCGGTGCGTAAAACCGGCCATGTGCGCGGCAAGGAGCAGGGGGCTTTATATCGCGCCGAAATTCAGGTGGAATCTCCTGTAGATACGTTCCTTGATATGACCGGCTGGCAGAAGGGCTATGTATGGGTGAACGGGCACTTGCTCGGGCGTTACTGGCATATCGGCCCTCAGGAGCGCCTGTATTGTCCTGCCGGTTTCCTCATGCCCGGCTCTAACCGCATTGAGGTGCTTGATTTGCACATGGTGACAGAGGAGCCGCCGCCTGTCTCCGGCCGGAAGGAACGCAACATGGAGGTGCATAAGGAGACCAGGAGTCTCAACAACCAGTGGTAGTCTGCTCAGCAAGGCAGGCTGCGGGTGGCTTTCTCTTCGCGTATCTGGTGCAGCCCTGCCTGCACCAGCCGCAGGGCAACAGCCCATGCAATGATACCCAGCACCAGGAATCGCAGCAGCCCGTATTCAGCCAGCCAGGGGGTGTTCCATACCATGTGGAGTACCACCGGAATGCAGGCAATCCGCAGGAAACGGATATCGGTCAGGGCGCTCCAGTCAATGCCGGTGGCTGTACTGGTGCGAAGTCCCTCTGCAATGCGCTGCCTGAGCACCAGCCAGTAGGCCCCGGCGGTGATGGCCGTCCAGACTATGTGCCCGAAGGGGGTGATGAGCGCCCGGATCTGCATGACGGCATCGGGGTTGATGCTCTGCAGGCTTTCAGCAATGGCAAGACCCTGGCGGGGATTGAAGGAGGCAACTAATTCAGCCGCTATGGAGCTGCTCACCAGGCGGATGACTTCTGTATAGGTGTACCCCGCACTCTCGAAGGCGGCGAATCCGGCCCCGACACCCGCCCCGAGCAGCAGACCTGTAAGAATGCGTCCGTTTCGTCTGCTGCCGGCTATGAGGATGACAGCCAGCAGTTTGGCGGGCTCTTCGACAGGCCCGGCAATCCAGGCTACCAGACTGGGACTCATCGTGGTGAGAAGCAGGGAGATGATGAGTGCAATCAAACCTCCGTATAACATGGCCCGCATCAATTCCAGAAAGGGAACTTCGCGGCGTACATTCAGCTCAAAGAAGAGGATGGCTACACAGAAAGGAATGGCAAAGTTGCCCACAAACATTAATCCGGGCAGGAGGGTCGGGGTCTGGAAAGTGTTGCTCGCCCAGTTGAACCCGAAATAGAGCAGCAGGCACCCCAGCAGCATCCGGGTGAATATCCAAGGGCTCGGCCAGTTGCAGTTGATGGCATGGAGCGGTGGTGTTGTGCCGCTTGTTCCGCAGCAGAATACCTCCAGCAGTTCCTCTCGGCTGTGGCGGCGGAATACGTCGGAAAAAAAGTGCTTCAGGGAGAAGGTGGAAATCCCGGAAAGCCCGGTTATGTCATCAATCGCGTTGGATACGGCTCCATTCAGTAACTCGTCAACGGCCTGCGTATGCTCTGTGCCTTCCTCCCGTACTTCTGTGTCGGCATTGATGAGTTCGCGCTGCAGCATTTCGCGCAGTTCCTTGAGACTATACGGCCCTTCCTGCTCTCCCTGGGGAAGCTGCAGATAATACCTTGCCTGTTTTGAACTTGCTGAGGACACGCACGCATGGTACTCGCGTGTGCGCTGTGAGTCAAGTATTAACTTGTTTTTACCAGTATCTGGCAGGCCATGCGGAGGAATAGGCCGGATGCTTTTTTTTCTGACAGGGATGATGATTTTTGCTTGACTTTGCAGAGCCTAGCCTGTAATATCCGCTCGCCGCTGTATGTGGCACCAGTGCGCGAATAGCTCAGTTGGTAGAGCAGTAGACTTTTAATCTATTGGTCTCGGGTTCGAGTCCCGATTCGCGTATCTAACGACTCCCCAGTGGGGATTGAAAAAGAGAGAGTTACGACTAAAAATCGCAACTCTCTCTTTTTGTCATTATTTTGGTAAAAGTTGTGTCATAGTGGGTTAAAAAGCTCCAAAACGTCAAAATTCTTGTCAATTTTTGTCATTGCACATAAGGGTTGATAATTATGTAGTTATGCAGTTAAGTTGCTCATCGGGTTGAGCAGATTGATTTTGATGATTATTTCTTATAAAGGGGTATCTCCTCATCAGACCCTTTTCCTGCAAAGAAGAGTTTTCATAACTCCCTCTAATAGAAAATGCTTCTAATCTAAAACTGACCCCTATGCCTAAAAATTTCCATAAAAAATTTTTACAATACCTTTGTGTCACCGAACTATGAGTATGTGCATGTAAGAAAAGGAAGGAGAGGCAGTTCATCTACCTCCTCTCATCGCCCTACCTGTTCCGAATAGAATTTTACTCGGACAGTCTCCCAAGTAGAACAAAACACCCCCATAAGCCACCACCTCTGCTTCTAGTCTCGCAGGTTGCTTATGGGGTCTCAATGAACATTTTGAATTCACTTTCAGAGTTCAGCGAGCGTGAAGGTCATCCACCTATCTGACTATTCGCTTATAAGTCATCAAAATCAGATAAGGATTTGACCTATGATTATTTATGAAAGAAATTTACCTTAGGGAAATTTTCTGAAAATTTTTGCGAAAATTCATGAGCTTATACGGATAAAGGGGTAACACATTTGTATTGGAAGCATTTTCTATTGGACAGTTCTGCACAAAAGACTCTGATTTTAGAAATGGTTGCTCACAGAAATGGATTCTATTATGGAAGCAGCTTATAATGATAGACTTGTATAAATTTTAATTCCTTTGAGAGATGAGCAGTTAGAATTTCAAGGCTTATGTGATAGGTTGCCCCTGTGATATCTTCGACTCCGTGGTTGTGTCTGCTTGTAATGACGTTTCACCATCTCTGTAAGTGGTATCTGATGAGGGGTGTGCAGATTTTCAAGCAACTTTTCTTCGTCTGAGCGTAGGTCTGCTTTCAATTCTTCAACATCCATCTAAAATGCTATTGCATCAAATACGGCATCTACGAGTTGGAGGAACTTGGATGAGGATGTCTTGGCATTCTTATCAAACTTGCCATCTTTGAGTAACTTGGATAATTCTACGAGTATCATATTGTTATTTAGGGTAGATAGGAATGAGAGGTGTCACCTTAATCTAGTATC
>CAJGDB010000079.1 GCA_904502165.1 uncultured Akkermansia sp. | reverse complement strand
GGCGTCAGCAAAATGATGAAAACAAAAAAGCCCCGGGGAGCCGGGGCTCTTCGTTTAATGAAGCAGCGGTATCAGTGCAAGGGCGCTTAATGTGCCCACCGTGGCCAGGCTTATCCACAGCCACCGCAGCGCACCACCAGCGGCCAGCCATTCTTCATGAATGCCCGCCGGCAGCATTGTGCAAATAAATAACGCCACTAGAAAAAAGCTCATCACGCCCGCAATATAGCATCCTCCGGCCAGATGGGCAAGTCCCTTTTTGCTTATTCTTCCGCAGCTGCAAGCTGCTTGTCTAGCCATTCTTCATCTGCCAGCAAGCCCAGGGCTTCGCAATCGTCATCTGACACAGGGCGCACCCACATGCCGGAATTGAAATCGAAGGGCGGGTACGGGTAGCCGAAGCGTGACAGCTCCACCCAGATGGGGCTTGTCTTCAGCGCCACCATCTGGCCACATCTGGCCACACCTTCCCAGTTCACGGCAGCGGCTGCCTCTGCCCATCGGCTTGCCCAGTCTTGCTCTCTTTACTCGATGAGGACGCGGGTGGTATCTACAACACGCCCGATGTTTCGCATGAGCTGGTGTCCACCTTGTGTGAGGGGGAGGTATTGTTCGTTGTAGAGGTAGTGCGCGAGTGCCAGAGAGGAACACGAAACACCAGGAACCAGCCTCGGCTGGTTCCTGGTGTTTTGAACGGCCTCTACGGCTGGTCAGGGCAGAATGCGAGAGGCTTGCTTGATGACGTTGCCCTTTGGCTTGGTAAGTAATTCGAGCTTGGCGTTACGGAAGCCCTGTTCTACGCCGTCAACAGATTTGCTGAGCTCGTAGCTTGTGGTTACGGCTTCACCGTTGTTCTCGGTCGTTTGTGAGGCTGAGCGGCCTCCTTCGCCTGCGATTTTCTGACCGCAGAGTTCGGCTTTCTTGACATTGAAGAAAGCTTCCCAGCGTTTGTAATAGTACAGTGTCATCAGTTCTGAGAACTGGCGGTGTGCGTAGTCGTTGAGCATGCTGTGCGTGGGTGTCCACGTGGTGATGAGCTGGAGCATGGCTTTGTACATCTGCTGGCGGGCTTCTGCGTTTTTGCCGCCTTTGCTTTCTGCTCCCTGCATGAAGGCCCCCAGCAGAAAGTCTTCGGAGGTGGCAAGCAGGGAAGCGGTATCCTGGATGAGCTGCAGGTAGGCCTGGCTTTCTTTTTCGAATGCTGCGGTATTTTTTGCCTCGTAAGCTTCATTCACCTTGGGCAGTTGCTGGCGGGCGCGGTCGGAGAGTACCTGGCGGCAGACATCTGCCAGGTCGTGCCGGAATGTTCGCAGTTTGGACAGGTTGTGTTTCCTGCCTGCTTTCAGCATAAGTCTGGCGGCCTTTTCAACATCGTCGAAGTTATAATAGATATTCGGCTTAGACCAGGTAGAGGCTTTATTGGCCTTGAGGCTGGGGCGGGCACAAAGGATATTCTCTGTACAGCCTTCCTGTAATTGCTGGGGACTGTAAACGCTTTCGATGAGTAATTCGTGCGCTTTGATGAGATCAGCATCCAGAACCCCGTAGCGGCTGTGTGTATATTCCTTGAGGAAGGTGTTGCGGTCGATGCGTTCGCGTGTGTTGAGTCGCTCGGTGAGCAGGGCATAATAAAGGGGATTGGTTTCCAGCCCCTCGGAAATAAGGCCTATGCCCACAGCGCCGCCAGCGTTGCCGGTCATGTTTTCCAGCAGCTCCACGCCGCCATACATGCCATGATTGCCACCGAAGTTCAGCAACTCGCACCATACGTGCGGCCTGTTCTGATAGTTGCGGGAGATGTTGTGCTTTGGCGACATGTCCTTATCGAGGGCCAGGATAAGGGTATGTTCCGGGGCCGTACCGGCAACCAGATCCTTGTGTGGGTTGTGTCCCCAGGCCTGAATGAGCCACACGGAGGAGGGCGATGCTTTCTGCATGGCGGCCTGCACGGCCTGCGCTGCCGGAGTGAGCGGAGTGCCGCCGGAGTTTCCTCCTTCATGGAAAAGATCGCCGCCGAAGTAGAGGCCTTTGTAGCGGTATACCTTGCGGATGTGTTTATACCAGAGCGCGGCAAGACGTGGAAAATCTTCTGCGGTAGGGGGGAGTACAGCAGGGCGGTTATAGAAGCCGCACCACTTGCCTTGCGGGATGATTTTGCCTTTGATGCGCTCGGCCGGCATGTCGTGCGGCAGGAACCCTACATAGCCTTGCAGGACTGGTTCCATGCCCAGCTGGCGCATGCGTTTGACCAGGAAGCGCCCGAGCTTGGCCTCGTGCTTGATGATGGCCGGGCTGACGGGGCCGCCTTCTCCTTCGAGGTTGCCCATATTCCACCATGCGGCATAGGCGGGGTTGGGGATGAAACCGGCTATTTTATCTGCCGGGTAGCCGATATCGCGCAGGAAGCCTTGCCATACCTGCTCCAGACCAGCGGTGACAAGGACATGGGTGTAGCCGGAAAGGGCCAGACGGTCCAGTTCTTTCTCCCATCGCTCCATGTCCCAGTGGGTGCATGTATAGCTCAGGGTGCAGTAGTTGTAGGCATAGTTGATGGGCAGGGCCTCTGGAACAATGATGTCATTTTCCGGCAGGGTGAAGCTTGCTGCGGTGTTGTTGTCGCCATTCCAGGAGAAATGGACACGGGCTATTTTCCGAAGATAGTACCCGTAGGCCCGGATGCATTCGCGGATGTTGCCACCAGTGATGAGAAGCTTTTCTTCCTTGCTGCCGATGGTGGGCTGTTTGAGCCCTTTTGTGATTTTGAATTCAACTTTTTCTGCGTATTCCGGGGTGACGCGTTTGACCAGTCTGAGTGCGGGAAGGGTGGCTTTCTCTGCTGCCTGGGAGGGCATAGACACGGCAACCAGTGCCGTTGAGACACTGGTTGCTGCAAGAAACGCCTTGAACAGGGGGTGTTTCATGAATGAGGAGGCAATGATTACAGGAAATTGACGTTGGAAATATTGTCTTCGTTTTCAGCAGACTTGCTGGTGCTGTCTCCCTGGCCGTCGGCACCCTGTGAGAAGATGTCGAAATCACCATTGATACCCTTGCCGACTTTGCCGTTTTCGTCCTCAGCCTCGCAGCCGAGACGATAGCGGTAGGGGCGGCCCCAGGGGTCAACAATCACCAGAAGCTTACGATGCCCCTTGGACTGGGTCTTGATGCGGGCGCGGAGTACAGGAATGCCCTCGCCCTGTTCTGCTTCCTTCGGGTTCTTGATGATATTGAAGGTGGGGCAGTAGGGCATGCGGGTCACGCCCTTATCATTGTCGGGCTCGCCGTCGCCATTTTCATCGCAGGAGAGAGCCCGGTACATGATGTTGGAGCTTTCTTCATCGCCACGGCCAAAGGGAAGGATGCCGCCATTGTCTGTGCGGTACTCGTTCATGGCTGCCGCGAGAAGGGCTACTTCTGTCTCGGCTTTCTTGACGAGCTTCTTATCCTGATAGCTGGCTACGGCTACCCACATGCCGGCGGCCAGCATGGCCAGGATGCCGACACCGATGAGGATTTCAACCAGCGTGAAGCCTTTGGCCGTCTGTTTGATCAGTTTCATCGTGTGCTGAAGGAGTCAGGGTTACACGTTCTTGATGATTTCCATCATCGGCATGAACATGGCGAGCACGATGCTACCTACTACAACTGCGAGGAACACAATCATGAGCGGTTCGAGCATGGCCGTGAGGGCGGTTACAGAGTTGTCCACTTCTTCATCGTACACCTCGGCCACCTTCATGAGCATGTCGGGCAGCTGGCCGGTTTCTTCACCCACGTCCACCATGGAAATCATCATGGGCGGGAATACATTGCAGGTGCTCATGGGGGTCACGATGGATTCACCTTCGCGCACGGAGTCGTGTATCTTGGTAACGGCATCAGCCACAATTACATTGCCAGCGGTATCGCGGGTGATGAGCAGGGCCTGCAGAATCGGTACACCGGAAGATACGAGCGTGCCGAAGGTGCGTGAGAAGCGGGCCACAGCACTCACTTTGGTAAGATCACCAATCTTGGGCAGCTTCAGCACCATGGCATCCACCGTGCGGCCACCCTTGGGCGTGCGCTTCCAGAATGTAACACCGACAATGGCGCAGGCCACCAGTGCCAGGAAGAATACAGCATTGGGGACAAAGGGAATCAGGTCATCAGCCATGCAGTTGTCTGAGAAATTGAACACAAACTGGGAGAGCCCCGGCAGCTCCATGTTCTGGCCTTCGAACATTTCCTTGAACTTCGGCACAATGACCAGCATGAGGAAGGTAAGGATACCCACGGCAATCACAAGGATGATAGTGGGATACACCATGGCGGAGACAATCTTGGAGCGAAGGCGGTTAGCCTTTTCCTGGTATTCAGCCAGGCGCTTGAGCACCACTTCAAGAACACCGCCGATTTCACCAGCCTTTACCATGTTCACAAAGAGCTTGTTGAACAGTTTGGGGTAGGTGGAAAGCGCTTCGGAGAAAGTTGAACCACCCTGAACAGATTCACCCAGGGCCACAATAGTGGCGCGGAGATTCGGGTTGGGTTCCTGCTTGCTGAGCACGTTGAGACTCTGCAGCAGCGGCAGGCCTGCATCAATCAGCGTAGCAAGCTGGCGGGTGAACACCATGAGCTCCTTCTGCTTCACAGGTGCACCTGCCTTGCCTTTTGCTGTAGCATCTTTCTTCTTCTTGCCCTTGGCATCCTTCTTGCCTCCCTTCTGCTTGACCGCAGAGGGACCAGTCTTGCTTTCCTCGCATTCGCGGACGAGCAAGCCCTGGGCGCGCACCATCTCCATGGCGGCAATTTTGTTGTCTGCCGTGACAAAGCCTGTTTTTTCTGCGCCGTTCTGGTCGAGCGCGGTGTATTTGAAATTAGGCATAGTGTTTAGTAAGTTTGTGAGAAAATGTTGTTATGATGAAAAAATAGCAGATGTAGAATGCTGCGTCAAGCCATTAGGTATACTTAAGCACTTCTTCGATGGTGGTATTGCCTTCGAAGATGTTCTGAATGCCGTCTTCGCGCAGGGTGGTCATGCCCAGTTCAATGGCTTTTTGCTTGAGAACAATGGAAGGTACATTCTGCGTGATGAGTTCCTTGATGGGATCAGTCACATTCAGCAGCTCATGAATACCCTTACGGCCCTTGTACCCGGTGTTGGCACATTTGTCGCAGCGGGCACCGGTGTAGAATTGCTGGTTGCCGATAAGCTGCGGGTTGATGCCCAGCTGACTGAGCAGCGTGTTCGAGGGCGTGTAGGGCGTCTTGCAGTACGGGCAGATGGTGCGCACCAGACGCTGCCCCAGCACACCCAGCAGAGTTGCTGCGAGAAGGAAGGGCTGCACGCCCATGTCAACAAAGCGGGTTACGGCACCTGCAGCATCGTTTGTGTGCAGGGTGGAAAGCACAAGGTGACCTGTCAGAGCAGCCTGAATGGCAATCTGGGCGGTATCGGTATCACGAATTTCGCCCACCAGAATGCGGTCCGGGTCCTGGCGAAGGAAAGCACGCAGCACACGCGGGAAGGTTACGCCGATGGCTTCATTGATGGGAACCTGCACAATGCCGTCGATGTCGTATTCCACCGGGTCCTCAGCCGTAAGCAGCTTGGAATCCTCGGTGTTCACCTCGCGCAGAGCTGCATAGAGGGTTGTGGTCTTACCGGAACCGGTGGGGCCAGTCACCACAAAGATGCCATTGGGCTTGTTCACCGTGTCGATGATGTATTCATGCAGGTGAGGGGAGAGGTTCAGGTTATCCAGGTTAAGGCTTACGCTGTTGCGGTCAAGCACACGCATTACCACAGATTCACCATACTGCGTGGGCAGGGAGTTCACACGCATATCCACACCGGCCTCCCCGACCTTCATCACGATACGGCCGTCCTGCGGCACGCGGCGTTCGGCAATGTTCATACCGGCCATCACCTTTACACGGGAGATAACGGAATTAGCCAGATGCACAGGCGGCGGTGCCATTTCGTACAAGGCACCGTCTACACGATAGCGAATCTTGAATTCGTTCTCGAAAGGCTCCAGGTGAATATCGGAAGCCTTTTCCTTGATGGCCTGCATAATCACCAGGTTCACAAATTTGATGACCGGAGCCGCATTGGCTTCCTCGGCACCATCATTGCTGCCCACGTTCATGTTGTCCAGCTCGGCCAGAAGATCGCCCATGGCGGCTTCTGCACCACCGTAGCATTCAGTAATGCGGGCGCGAACCTCGTAGTCTGCCGCCACATACAGGTAGATATCCTGCCCGGCAGCCACGCGGAGATCATCCACCGTCTGCGGGTTCAGCGGGTCTTCAAGGCACACGTAAAGCCCTTCGCCCTCGCGGTATTCAATGGGCAGGGCACCATGCAGACGAGCCAGCCCGGCGGGTAGCATGTCGAGTACCTCCTGGGGAGGCGTGAAATCAGCCAGAGAAATATACTGGGCACCCACTTCCATGGCAATCACGTTCCAGTAATCCTCCGGGGCACTGATAACGCCGAAATCAATGAGGGTTTCCCACAGCTCCTTGCCGCTGTTGGCCATTTCATCGGCAACATCCTTGGCAACGGAGCGATCCAGCATGCCGTTGTTGATGAAAACATCAATTGCAACCTCGTTGTTCATATATAGTAGTATAGTGGTATGGGGTGGGAAAATCAGCTGGCGTCACCAGTAGTTACACGGATGATTTCTTCGGCAGAGGTAAGACCCGCCATCACCTTGCGGATGCCGTCCTCTCGCAGGGTACGCATGCCCAGTTCGCGGGCGCGCTTACGCAACTGTGCGGATGTCAGGTTCGAGTTGATGAGTCCGCGGACATCGTCTGTTACCTCGAAAATCTCGAAGATGCCCAGACGGCCCTTCATGCCCTTGCCGCGGCACTTATCACAGCCGCCGGGGCGGGGAACCTTCACCGGCCGGTTGATATCAATGTTGAGCATGGTGGCCTGTTTTTCCGTCAGCTGCCCGTCCATCTTGCAGGAGCAGAGACTGCGGCACAGACGCTGCGCCATGATGGCGCGCACGGCAGAAGCAATCAGGAAACGATCCACACCCATATCGGCCAGACGTGCTACCGACGAGGGCGCATCATTCGTGTGCAGGGTGGAAAGCACGAGGTGACCCGTCATGGCAGCCTGAATGGCAATGCCAGCAGTCTCCCCGTCTCGAATTTCACCAATCATGATGATGTTCGGGGCCTGGCGGAGCATGGCTCGCAGAGCCGCGGCGAATGTCATGCCGATTTCGGAACGAATCATCACCTGGTTGATACCGCTCATTTCGTATTCCACCGGGTCTTCAGCGGTGATGATCTTCTTATCGGGGCGGTTCAGGTGATTCAGGCAGGCGTAAAGTGTGGTGGTCTTACCGGAACCGGTGGGGCCTGTCACCAGAATCACGCCATCGGGCAGGGTGACCAGGCGGTCGAAGGTGGCCTCATCATCAGAAAGGAAGCCCAGCTGCGGCAAGCCGAGAGCCAGGGCAGATTTATCCAGAATACGCATTACCACAGATTCGCCATGGTTGGTCGGTACTGTGCTTACTCGAAGGTCAATGTGGGCTCCATCGCGCAAATCCATTTCAATACGGCCGTCCTGCGGAACACGCTTCTCTGCAATGCTCATGGAAGAACTCATCACCTTCAGACGAGCCACAATCGGCCCGAGCAGCTTCTTCGGGTGGTTGGCCACTTCTACCAGGCGGCCGTCCACACGGAAACGCAGCCGCACCCGGTCCTCCATGGGCTCAATATGAATATCGGATGCCCGCATCTCGTGGGCATCGTTGAACATATTGTCAACCAGTTCAATGATAGGCCCCTCCGTGTCACCCTTGGCGTATTCCTTCTTTTCCGGGTAATACTTCTCAAGCGCCTTTTCAAGCAGCGGGTAGGAGGTTACGAAGAAACTTACATCGCGGCCCAGGAACTGCGGCAGACTGTCCATGGTCTGCATGTCGAACGGGTCGCAGATAGCAACCTGGAGAGAGAAACCATCATCACCCAGCGGCAGGAACTTCACGCGGCGTGCCAGCTCACCCTTTACTGTGGCAATAATGCCAGGGTCAATTTCAAACGTGGTGACATCCACATATTCAAGACCGGAGTTATTGGCCGCTACCTGGGCTATGTATTCATGCGTCAGGTATTTGTTTTCAACAAGATACTCGATGATATTATCCAGCGGCGAAAGCTGCATCCGGATAGAGTCGAGGGTGCCCTCATCGATGCCCCCGGATTCCACCAGGAGCTGCAGGAGAAAGTCTTCGTTAGAGTACACGGGAGGTAAGAAGCTAAAGTGAATAACGCGTCGCAGGCGCAGTCTGCGCCCGTCTTACAGTCTACACCAAAGCTCCCCTCTCGTCAATCTCACAGTTGCAGACTCTGCCTATTTTTTAGCACTTTTTGTGGTTTTCTGTCAGAGAATTCTTTATTTGCTGCATCTTCATCCCCGGACATTCGCGAAAAGTCGTGTATACTTCATTTCTTTTTCCCTCGGGCGCCCTGCGTGCTGTGGCCTCGCCTGCATGACAAAACACCTGCATTTTAAGCTTGCATCCTACTCCCTGCTTCTGTACACTCCGTGCGGGGCTGTAGCTCAGCGGTTAGAGCAGAGGACTCATAATCCTTTGGTCGTGGGTTCGAACCCCACCGGCCCTAGCACAAAAAAGCGCACCATTTCGGTGCGCTTTTTTGTGCTTTATTGGGGTCAAGCCCAACTTTTGTGGGATGGTGATTTTTCGGGTCAAGCCCAACTTTTGTGGGATGGTGATTTTTCTTTGAAATGGGAACAAGCAACCAATACTCTTAATCTAGAGTTTTCAAAATTGCGGAAATGGTAGGCATTTCGTTGAATACCTTTCATTTTTCTATGAAACCCTTCTGTGATTCCATTGCTTTT
>CAJGDB010000078.1 GCA_904502165.1 uncultured Akkermansia sp. | reverse complement strand
TAGCTCACGTTGGGCACTTTATTAAAATTACGGTGTCTTATTTATGTCCTAAGCACTAGATTCATTTCGGTGTGCGATTTTTGTCCGACAATGGAGGTATCAGGGATTGGTGAGCTGGTGTATGGGGCGGGCGGTGCTGAAAAAAACCTCCGCGTGGCCGGAGCAGCCACGCGGAGATTTGTGGGAATACTGATTACCGGGCTTCAATTACTGAAGCGCCTTGGCGTGGGCAATGATGTTCTCTACATTCATGCCCAGGTCGTGCAGCACCACATCGCCAGGGGCAGAGAAGCCGAAGGAGTCGATGCCGATGATGCAGCCTTCTGTGCCCACGTAGCGGTACCAGAGGTCGGTCTTGCCGGCTTCGATGGCCAGGCGGCGTGTGCAGGAGGCGGGCAGGATGCTTTCGCGGTAGGCGGCGTCCTGCTTGTTGAAACGGAACATGGAAGGCATGGAGACCACACGCACATCCGGCCCCAGTTCCTTGGCGGCCTGCAGGGCCAGGATGAGTTCAGACCCGGAGGAGATGATGATGGTGCCGGGTTTGTCGGTCTGCTCCTTGAGGGCGATGTAGGCGCCCTTCATGGTGCCCATGCGGCGGGTTTCGGCAGAGATATCCACCACGCTGGTGAGGCTGGGAATGTTCTGGCGGGTGAAGATGAGGGCGGTGGGGCCATCCTTGCGCTCCATGGCGCACATCCAGGCACCGGCGGCTTCTTCTTCATCTGCCGGGCGCACGACATCCAGGTTCGGGATGACGCGGAGGCCGCTCACGGTTTCCACCGGTTGGTGGGTGGGGCCGTCTTCGCCCACGGCTACAGAGTCATGAGTGAGGATATAGGTGACGGGGAGTTCGGAGAGGGCAGCCACGCGGATGCTGGCGCGCATGTAATCCACAAACACACAGAAGGTGCCGGCAGAAACGCGGAAGATGCCATCGTAGGCCATGCCGTTGCAGATAGCGGCCATGGCGTGCTCGCGGATGCCGAACCAGAAGTTGCGGCCTGTGTAGTTGGTGGCGGAGAAGTCTCCGGCGCCCTTGAGGTAGTTCTTGTTGGAGGAGAACAGGTCTGCACTGGTGGAGAGCAGGCCTGTGCAGGCAGAACCAATGGCGTTCTGAGCCACAGCGCCGGAGGAGCGGGTGGCTTCCTTGGCTCCGGCTTCCCAGGTCGGGATGAGGGCGTTGCTGGCATCGGCGCTCAGGCCGTTGATGGAAAGATCGATACAGGAGGCCAGTTCAGCGGCCTTTTCGGGGTTGGCATTGCTCCAGGCATCGAAAGTGGCCTTCCATTCAGCGTATGCAGCTTCGCGCTGGCTCTTGAGCCCGGCCATGTAGGCGCGCACATCGTCGGAAACGTAGTACTGCTGGTCGGTGGGCAGGCCCCAGTTGGCGTGAGCTTCAGCCCAGAGCTTGGCACCGCCTTCGCCATGGCCCTTGGTGGTGCCTTCGAATCCGGGTACACCCTTGGCAATGGTGGTCTTGGCGATGATCAGTTTCGGGCGGCCATTCTTCTCAAGGCGGCAGACGCGGAGGGTCTTTTCCACTTCGTCCATGTTGTGGCCGTCGATGGTGAAGGTATCCCAGCCCTGGGCGGTGAAGCAGGCGGCAATGTCATCCACCTGGGTTACTTCGATGGGGGCATCAAGGGTGATGCCGTTGGCATCGTAAATGAGGATGAGGTTATCGAGCTTCAGCGTGCCGGCAATGGCAGCGGCTTCGCGGGAAATGCCTTCCTGAATGCAGCCGTCACCGGCGAGGCAGTAGACATTGTGGTTGAAGATTTCATGCTCCGGGGTGTTGAAGCGTGCAGCGGCGTGCTTGCCGGAAATGGCGAAACCCACGGCATTGGCAATACCCTGACCCAGCGGGCCGGTGGTGCATTCTACACCGGGGCAGCAGCCGAATTCCGGGTGGCCGGGGGTGTTGGAGCCTTTGGCGCGGAAAGCCTTGACATCGTCCATGCTGACACCGAAGCCGCTGAGGTGCAGCCAGCTGTAGAGGAACATGGAACCATGGCCGCCGGAAAGGATGAAGCGGTCGCGGTTGAGCCAGCGCGGCTCAGAGGGGTTCACGTTGAGCAGTTCGCCGTAGAGGATGGCGCCGATTTCGGCACAGCCCAGGGGCAGACCCATGTGGCCGGAGGCTTTGTCATAAATAGCATCGATAGCAAGACCTCGGGCCTGATTAGCAGCCTTCTGAAGGATTTCCGTATTCATGCGGAAATCAGTATAACAGATGCCGCTTTATTGTAAAGCCAAAAGCGGCAAAAATTCAAGTGCCGGAGCAATGGAATTGCCGGAGATATTCTTTCATCCGGCCCGTACGGGTTGCTGCGGTTAATCGAGCTTGATTTTGAGCATGCGGCAGGCTCCCAGGAAACAGGTCTGGTAGTCCAGTTTTCCATTGGGCAGCGTGGGGATGTACTTGACTGGAATGATGTGCCGGGGGGCCCAGCTGGTGGGCAGGTGCAGGTTGGTGACACCATAGCGCAGGGTAAGGTAGTCGGAGGGGATGACTTCCTTATGCAGGGTGGAGAGCATGACGAGCTCTTCGCCACCAGTGCGGCTGGGCACGCTGACGACGGCAAGCTTGCGCTCGTTTTCTTCCGGGGTCACGTTGAATATCTTGTAGAGAATTTCCTCCAGCTGCACATGCGGAATCATCTCATTACCCATCTGGGTGAAGCGAACCTTGCGCCCCAGGATGGTGAGCTGGCCGTCGGGGGTCATGAAGCCTACATCACCGGTGCAGAACCAGTTGCCGTGCATGCGCGGAGAGTCGGCGTTTTCCACGCCCAGATACATGCGGGTGACGGCCGGCCCTTTCAGCCACACGAGACCCGGATTGCCGGGAGTGGGGGAGGCTTCCGGGGTGTAGAGACCGGTAATGCGGACGGCAACGCCGGGTAGCGGGGCACCGATGCCGCCCTTGCGGGTGGTGGGCAGGATGATGCGTGTGGAATTGGAATCGGAGGCCGGGGCAGGCATGCCTGCTGCGGCAAAGGGCAGTACTTCGGCTGTGCCGTAGCATTCCAGCAGCTGCAGCCCGAAGCGCTGCTGCGCGGCTTCTGCCAGGTCACCGGGGAGTTTGGAGCCACAGCTCAGGCAGTAACGCAGTTGGTTAAAGGCGGTGGGTTCCTTGGCTGCCTTGAGCATGGCTCGCAACCCGGCGGGGGTGTTGGCGGTGAGGGCTGTGCTGTAATCATTCACCAGGGTGCAGAGCCGTTTGCCGGCTCCCGGGGTGGGGTAGGTCACCATGTCGTATCCACCCAGCAGGGGCAGCAGAATGCCGCTGATCAGGCCGGTGGGGGTATAGGCGGGCAGAACGGAGAGAATCCGGTCGTGCCCGGGGCTCAGTTCCAGCCTGCTCCGCAGGCAGATGGCACCGGCCAGCAGCATGCGGTGCGTGATGGGTACACCCATGGGCTTGTCGTCTGTGCCGCCGGTGAAGATGAGGGCTGCTTCTGTGTCCGGGGCAGAGTTGACGACCCGGGCGTGCTGCATGAGCTGCTGCGGGGTGCGGAGTTTGCTGAGGGTGTTCCAGGCTTTGAGTCGCCAGGTGCCTTGCTCGGCCAGTTCCTGGTCCAGGTAGATGAGGTCACGGCTGTGTGGCCAGGAGAATTGCCGCTGCTTGTTGACAAAGCGGGTGTCGGTGAGGAAGCGGGTGAGGTCGGCCTGCTGCACCATGTGCTCGAATTGCTCCCTGGTGGCAGTGTAGTTGATGTTGACTGCGGTGATGCCGGCCAGCAGGCAGGCCAGGTTGGCAATGGTCCCGAGTTTGCCTGGTGGCAGAATGATGCCCATGCGGGCGGTGGCCGCGTGCTTTTCCAGCACACTGGTGGCCATGACTGCGGCAGAGAGGACATCGCGGTAGCTGAGGGTGGAATCATCAATGCCGTCGATGATTTTTCCCTTCGGGTTGCGAAGCAGGGCCTCTACGAGCATTTCGGCCAGGTTGACATGCTCCAGCAGGGGCAGTTGCTCGAGCTGGGCCACTTGTGCGCTCATCCAGGCTGCCTGCACACGGGTTCCCAGCTGGCTGCCGGCCCGCAGCGGCGGGCAGAAGCTGATGTGCAGCCGGTCATAGGGCTCACGGGTGGTGATGGCTGCATCGAAATAGTTGTTGTACATGCCCACGTAAACGGGCATGGCATGCAGCGGGGTGGTGTCGAAGAGGGAGAGGATGTTGGCTGGAACATCTGCCAGGGTGGCGGGGGCCTGCTCGGGGCGCCCGGGCAGCAGGACTACATGGCGTCCGCTTTCCAGGTGATAGCGGACCCGGGCAATGATGGCATCGCGCCCCTGCTGGCTGAGGGAGCAGGCAAAGCCGGGGGGCAGGGTTTCCTCCAGGCGGTTCATGATGGATTTGTCCGGCATGATGGATTTTTCGAGCATCCAGGCTATCCGCCCATGACCACCCAGGGCTTTTTCGAGCTCCAGCATGGTTTGCAGGTCGACGCGGTTGGGCAGTACCAGCATGGGTTGTGCCGGTACACTATCTGCTCCTTCTATGCGGATTTCACTCATCGCCTTCCTGCGCGCCCAGTCTACCATAAAGAGGGCTTCATTGCCAATACGAAAAACCTGCATTACGCAAAATCCCCCTGTCCGCCGGTAAGCGGACAGGGGGGATTGGCAGCATGAACTGCAGCAGACCTTACTTGATGAGGCCGAGCTCCTGGCCGGCCTTGGCAAAGGCGGCGATGGCGCGGTCGAGCTGCTCGGTGGTGTGAGCGGCAGAAATCTGGGTGCGGATGCGGGCCTGTTCCTTGGGTACCACCGGGTAGAAGAAGCCCATGGCGTAGACGCCGAGTTCCAACAGGCGGTTACTCATGCGCTGGGAGAGGGCGGCATCGCCAATCATAACGGGTACAATGGCGTGACCGGCACCTGCCAGGGTGAAGCCGCACTGCTCCATGCCCTTGCGGAAGTAGGCAGCGTTGCTCTGCACGCGCTCCACCAGCTCGGTGGATGCCTCGAGCATGTCGAGCACCTTGATGGTGGTTGCGGCGATGGCGGGCATCACGCTGTTGGAGAACAGGTAGGGGCGAGCCTTCTGGCGCAGCATGTCCACGATTTCCTTCCTGGCAGATACATAACCGCCGGATGCACCACCCAGGGCTTTGCCAAAGGTGCCGGTGGTGATGTCAATCTTGCCGAAGAGGCCGCAATGCTCGTGCGTGCCTCGGCCGCGCTGACCCAGCACACCTGTGGCGTGCGATTCGTCAAAATGCACCAGAGCACCATATTTTTCGGCAAGTTCATGAATCTTGTCCAGGCTGGCTACGATGCCGTCCATGGAGAAGACGCCGTCGGTGGAAATCAGGATGGTGCGGGCACCGGCTGCCTTGGCTTCCTGCAGCTTGGCTTCCAGGTCGGCCATGTCATTGTTGGCGTAGCGGTAGCGGGCAGCCTTGCAAAGGCGCACGCCGTCGATGATGGAGGCGTGGTTCAGGGAGTCGGAGATGATGGCATCTTCCTTGCTCAGCAGGCCCTCGAACAGACCGCCGTTGGCATCAAAGCAGGAGCCGAAGAGGATGGTGTCCTCAGTACCGAGGAAAGCGCTCAGGCGTTCCTCGAGCTGCTGGTGCAGGGTCTGGGTGCCGCAGATAAAGCGCACGGAGGCCATGCCGTAACCCCAGCGGTCAATAGCGTCTTTAGCGGCTTTCATGAGCTCCGGGTGGTTGGCCAGACCCAGGTAGTTGTTGGCGCACATGTTGATGACCTGGCTGCCATCCTTGAGGCCTACCTCAGAGTACTGCTGGGTGTCAATGTAGCGTTCCTGCTTGAACAGACCAGCGGCTTTCAGAGCCTCCAGGTCGCTTACCAGACGATTTTTGAATTCGGGATTGTACATGGAAATTCGGGGGGTGAGAATTGTTGCCCGCGAGATTCTACTCCCAGGCTGCTGTATTGTCAATGCCGTATTCCTTTTACTGGCACACTGTGGGTGTGCTGGTTGTGGCGGCAGATTTGTTTTTTGAACAAGTGGCGGAGTGCCGGGGTCTATGCTGTATCAGCCGGAGAGGTTCCCGTATGGGCGGATGAGGGAGAGAGCATCCGCCGGCTCAGAGGGAAAAGAGGCTGTGTTTCATAAGGTAGTAAGTAGCGCCGCCCGCATGCCATTCTGGTGAGGTATGCGGGCGGTTGCTGTAATGCTGTGAGGGGGGGGATTTACTCGGTCTCAATTTCCTTGAGAGCTTCGTTGATGTTGCCCATGGTTTCCACAATCTGTTTGTTCACATTGTTGTCGTGAAGTTCGCAGGCCATGCGGATGGCGTTGAGGATGGCCACGCCGGTGGCCGAGCCGTGGGCAATGATAGAGAGACCGTTGACACCGATGAGGGGGCTGCCGCCCACGGCATCGGCGCTCATGCGCTTGCGGAGGGTCTTGAAGACGCTGCTCATGCCAATGGCACCAATCATGGCCATAATGCTGCTCTTGATGGCGGCCTTCATGGTGTGGGAGAAGAACTTGGCGGTGCTTTCCACGCACTTGAGCAGGATGTTGCCGGTGAAACCATCGGTCACGGCAACGTCGAGCCCGTGCTCGAAGAGATCATGCCCTTCGGTGTTGCCCACGAATTCAAAAGGAAGCAGGCCGCGCTTGTTCAGCTCGTTGAGCAGGGCGTAGGTCTTGAGCGAGGTTTCGCTGCCCTTGCAGTCCTCGGTGCCGTTGCTCATTACGCCTACCTTGGGCTGCGGGCGGTTGTATACGTAGCGGGACATGAGGGCCGCCATGACGGCGTAGCCCACCATGTGGCTGGGCTTGGCATCGGGGTTGGCGCCGGTATCGCTCACCAGCACGTTGCCGTGGGCGGCGGGCAGGGGAGAGATGATGCCGGCGCGTTCCACGCCGGGCAGCAGGCGCAGCTTGATGGTGCTGGCTGCTACGGCAGCACCGGTGTTCCCGGCAGAGAGCACGGCATCGGCCACGCCGCTCTTCACCAGGTCTACTGCAATGCTCATGGAGGATTTCTTTTTCTGGCGCACGGCCATGATGCCGCTTTCCTCCATGGTCACCACTTCGGGGGCATGTACAAATTCAATCTTGGGATGGTTGGCAATGCCGGCGGCCTCGCAGGCTGCTTTCACGGTGTCGCCATCACCCACCATGTAGATTTTTTCCAGCGTGGGGATTTGGGCCAGTGCAAGTTTGGCGCCGTCTACGTTAATCTGAGGGGCGTTATCACCACCCATGGCATCAAGTGCAAGTTTCATGGAAAAGGGAAAGGTTGTGAGTGTGGAATACTTGACTAAACTCTAGCAGATACTGTTATTTTGTCAACACAAAAACAGCCCATACCATGCAGGTACGGGCTGTTGCTTTGAAAATTTGGGAGGGGCTGAAAAATCAGCGGAATTAGTCCACGAGCTTCACAATCACCTCAGCACCGCTCTGGGTCTTGTAGGTGCCGCACTGCGGGCAGGCGGTGTGACCGGGGACGGCTGCGCCACACTTCGGGCACTTGCCGAGCTTGGGGGCCTTCCAGGCCTGAGCGGCCAGGCGGGAGCGCTGCTTCATCTTGGACGTTCTGCGTTTCGGAGCTGCCATAGTTCTATATCTGGTTTAAGATTTTCGAGATGTGATACATGTGAGTGGAGCTTCGGCGCTTAATTTTGGGGGAGCTGATCCAAGGCATCCCAGACGCTTTCGCCACTCGGGGTGGCAGAGTCTACACCCGATTGGGGGTCTTTGTCCAGTCTAAAATCACCAAAAGTGTCATTTATTTCACATTCAAGCCCAGAAATCTCGCATTTCGGGTAGCTTGGCAGGGCTAAAACGACTTCTTCGCGCAAATCATCGGTGATGTCGAGCGCCAGTTTTCCTTTCACATCATACGAGTAGGCAAGGCCGTCGAGCTCGATAGTGTAGGGGAAGCTGGCCAGGCAGCGGTCGCAGCGAAGCTCGAACGGCGCGCTCAGGCTGCCGCGCACCATGAGCTCGGTCTCAAAGAGTTGCACTTCCAGCTCATAGGAGAGTGGCCCGGTGCTGTGCAGGGCGGCGCTGTCGATACCGAATACGGAGGCATCGAGTTCGCCACTCAGGTAGCGGCCTTCTTCGGGAAATTCTTCCAGAGAGATGATGAGTTGCGTCTGCATGCCACTACCTTACCGCGTGCGCGCCTGCGTTGCAAGACTATAATGCTGCATGGCGGTACTCTTATCCCTGTTAAAAAGAACGGAGCCGCAGCATAGCCATGCTACGAGATAATGATGAATTTTAAGCTATTAATCTATAGATAAACTATTCAAATAACTCACAAAAACCAGTGTCTTTTTGTAAAAAAACCTATTTATACAATAGACCTTGCCGTTTAGGTGGTGTAGATTGAATTTTATATCAATGTCGAGCAAGCCATCTTGGTTTATATCTTTAATACATATTGAAGCTTGATGAGGTATAAATATAGATGAGTCATCACACGAATCATAGATTTTTATAGCGAAGAATTGTGTTTGAGAAACAGGGATGTATAGATGCCCATTTCCTCTTTTAGATATCTCTAAATAAAAAGAATGAGATGGTGTTAGAAATGCTATAAGTGCATTATTGTCTTCTTCAGAAAGTTTCTTTATTTCTTTTTCTAATAGTGCATTTAATTGACTTAGTTCGCATTCATAATGACGCTCGATTGTTACATCTTTGCAAAGATCGTGTTTGGAACACATGTAATCACTTGCAAACAGAATATCAATGCATTGTTTATGCGTTTGATAAATACATGAGTTTATTGTCGAAATCCCTAAAATAACGCACCTAAAGAATATATTTTTCAACATAAAAATAAAACAGCTTACGATTGAAAAATTACCTGCGGCTCTGCCGCAGCAGTATTAAGGGGAGCCGGAGGCTCGCGGCACTTTCAAATTGTCCTTTGTCCTTACGAGTTACAATTTGTCGCTAAGTCAAAGCAACATCTTTTAATTGCCGGAGCAATAAATACATTTACAATTATGATGATGTACTCTTCCGTGTAG
>CAJGDB010000077.1 GCA_904502165.1 uncultured Akkermansia sp. | reverse complement strand
ACAATGCTGTATTCCATGGCACCGGCTTCTTCGAGCTTGGCTACCAGGCGGGAAACGGTGGCGCGTTTCTGACCGACGGCCACGTAGATGCTGTAGAGCGGGCGGTGACCGGGCAGCTTACCCTGTTCAGCCTGCTTGTTCTGCTGGGCCTGGGCAATCATGGTGTCGGTGGCAATGGTGGTCTTGCCGGTGGAGCGGTCACCGATGATGAGCTCTCGCTGACCACGGCCGATGGGAATCATGGCATCAATGGGTAGAATGCCGGTCTGTACCGGCTGGTTCACCCCCTGGCGGGAGATAATGCCGGATGCAATCTTTTCAACAGGATAATATGTAGATGCCTGGATGGGGCCTTTGCCGTCGAGCGGGTTGCCCAGGGTGTCCACCACACGGCCGAGCAGGCCAGGACCCACCGGCACCTGGAGCAGACGCCCTGTAGTCTTGCAGGTGTCTCCTTCCTTCAGGCTGGTGGCGTTGCCGATAAGCACGGCACCCACTTCGTGTTCCTCCAGGTTCATGGCAAGGCCCATTACGCCGCCGGGGAATTCAATCATCTCGTTGAGCATGGCGTTGCTCAGCCCTTCAATGTGGGCCACGCCGTCGCCAATGGCTTTGATGGTGCCTACATTCTCGCTGACGGAGGCGGTGGAGATGTTGCGAATCTGTGCTTCGAGTTCTTGTACGATGTTGCTCATACCGTGTTATGTTTAGAGAGTTTTAGAAAGTTGTTCAATGCGGGTGCGGATGGAGGAATCCGTTACGTTGTCGCCCACCTTGACGGTGAGCCCGGCAATAAGGGTGGAATCTACCTGCCATTCGTAAATCAGCCCTGCGTGGCGGGCATTCAGTTTGGCGGTAATGGCGGCTTGTTCTGCGGCGGTGAGTGGCACGGCGCTGGTAATGGTGGCGGTGTGAGCCGCGCGTTCCTGCCGCACCAGTTCAGTGAAAGCGGTGAGCAGCGCCAGGTAGTTGCGCGGTTTTTCTGTGGCAATCTTATCGGCCACCTGGCGTATGGTGGCTTCATTCATCAGCCCGTCGGCCCCGATGCACAACCGCATGAGGCGGCGCGCCTGAGCCTGCACTTCCTTACTGATTTTCATGTTGATTGAAAGGGCGGATTAAAGGGAACGGATGGCTTCCTCGTTGATGGCTCGGTGGTCGGCATCGCTCAGGACCTTGCCGGTGACGCGGGTGGTGGCCTCTGCCACAAGTCGCGCAAACTCACCCTTGAGGGCATCTTTTTCACGCTGGGTGTCCAGTTCTGCCTGCTTGTGGGCATTTTCAATGACGCTCCTGGCTTCTGCGCTGGCTTTGGCGGAGAGGTCTGCCTGGAGCCGGGCTGCGGTTTCACGGGCCTGCTCTACTTCTTTCTTACCGGATTCCCGGGCTTCATCAAGAATCTTCTCGCTGGTGCTCCTGACATCTGCCAGCTCCTGCTGGCTGCGGGCGTGCATTTCCTCACCCTCCTGGATGCGCTGGCGGCGCTCCTCAAGTTGCTTGAAAATGGGCTTGATGCCGAAGCAAACCACAAGTGCTGCCAGAATGCAGAACGCAATGAGGTGGGAGATGAAAGCATCGGTATGCAGACCGAAATTGGAGACCAGGTCTTGAATATCTGCGGCGAGAATCATAGCTGTAAATGGCTTATGTTATGAGACGGATGGGTATGATTAGGAAAGGGGGCGGGGCATGCCATCTGTTTGAATGGCCTGGCATGCCCGTGGGCAAGAGCATTTGCTTAGCCCATGAAGATGGCCACGAAGGCCACACCTTCAACGAGGGCGGCCAGAATGATGGAGATGGTCAGAACCTGACCGGAAGCACCGGGATTGCGGCCGGTGGATTCAGCGGCTTTCATGCCGATGAGGCCAATGCCGAGGCCGGCACCGAGAACTGCCAGACCGGACTTGATGGCGGCGGTGGCAAGAGCGGGAATCATCATGATTGTCGTTTTTCTATTGTTGGTTGTTTATTGGGAAAACCCGCAGCGTCACGGCTTGCTTCATGATCCGCTGCGGGAAGATTGTCTTTAGTGGGCGTGTTCTTCGTCGCCCCCTACCTGGGTTTTCAGGAAAATGGCCGTGAGCATCAGGAATACCAGAGCCTGCACAAAGCCTACCAGAATTTCCAGACACATGAAGGGGAGCATGGCTGCGGCGTTGCCCAGTATGCTGCCGCTCACGATGCTCATCTGCTCCAGAATGGCCTCGCCTGCATAGATATTGCCGAAAAGACGGGCTGCCAGAGCCACAGGGCGGATGGCGATGGAAAGCAACTCAATGAGACCCACGAAGAAGAACACGGGCAGCAGCAGGTTTCTGAGCAGGCCGGTGAGGCCGCCCTTAGGCCCGAAGATGTGCCCCACAAAGTGCTTGATGCCCTGTTCCTTGATGCTCCAGATGAACCAGAGCAGGGTGTAGAACAGACCCAGGAAGAGCGTTACGTTCAAATCGGCATTGGCACCGCGGAAAAGGGGATGCCCGTTGATGGTGATTTCACCCACACCGGGGATGAGCCCCATGTAGTTGCTGGTCAGGATGAGCAGGAATACTGTGGCAAAGTACCAGATGTATTTGCTGGCGAGCTTCTTGCCGATAAGGCCCTCCACAAACTTGTATAGCATCTCGAAAATCCACTCCACAAAGTTCTGCAGCCCGCTCGGCACGCGTTCCATCTTGCGGGTGGCAAGACGCAGAATGATGGTAATCAGCACTACTGCAATGGTCATCATAACCATGGAGTTAGTGATGGGCAGGGAATGCCCCGGCCAGAAAGGCAGGTCGATATTCCACAGCACCGGCGCATCTGTGGAAAGCCCATGGTGACCGCCTTCTTCTGAAGCACGCGCTACACCGCTCATGAGAGCTGCCAGTCCAAGGGAGATTTTAGAAAGGAGAGATTTCATCGCGATTACTTCTAAACTACCACTTTCATTCCTGGAGTCAAGGAGAAAATGGTGTTAGAACGCGTGAAAAACGCCCCTGCACCAGCCATATCCAGAGTATGGTATCCCACAGCTGGCTGGAAGCGTCGTCCTCTGGCATGCGAAAGAGCTGGAAAAGCGCATGCAGGTAGGCGCAGCATTCAGCGGCGGAGCCGGCGGGCAGGTAGCCGTTGAATACGCAGAGCAGGTCGTCCCCTGTCAGTCCCACACCTTGTTTGTCCTCAATGCGGCGAAGCAGTTCCAGGCTTTCCGGATGCCTGAAATCCCAGTGTGGGTCGCTGAGGTGAAAGCCTGGCAATTATTTGCTGAATACCGGTGCGGGCAGATTTGCCGCGGCGTCTGCTTCTCCTCCCACCATATCGCCCACATCCTTGAATGTTACGAAAACGAAGAAGAAAAGCAGCAGGAAGATGAATCCGCTCTGAATCCATTCCAGAATCTTGCCGCCTACCGGTCGGCGGAAGATGATTTCGAGCGTGCCGAGCACAACGTGACCGCCATCCACGATGGGCAGGGGCAGGATGTTCAGCACGGCCAGGTTCACATTCAGTACCACGGCAAACCAGAAGATGAGTTTCCAGCCATCCTCAGATTCGAGCATCTGGTAGAGGTAGTTGCCGATACCAACGGGGCCGGAAAGGTGCTCCATGCCTACGCTGCTGCCGGGGGCGGCTACTTTGGACAGTGTTTCACCCATCCAGCGGAAGCTCTGGTTAATCTGCTGCTGCACGCCGGGGTGTTCAATTTGCCTGTGGTTATCCATACTACCCCAGGTGAAGCCCATGATGGGGCGGGCCCCTGCCAGTCCGTTCCAGTTCTCAGGTATGACCGGGGAGATAGTCGTGGTTGTCTCGCTGCCATCAGGGTTTTGCAGGGTGAGTTCAACAGCTCCCTTTTCTGCGGCTTCGAGTACGGGTACAGGGGAATGGACAGGAGCTCCATTCAGTTTGACGATGCGCTGCCCCTTCACCAGCCCTGCCTGTTCAGCCGGGGAGCCGGGAATGATGTCGCCGACAAGGGCGGGGGAGGCCGGCATGATGCCTACCTGGCGCATGGCGGTGCGCTGCCACCATTTCGTTTCCGGCTGCCGGTAGCCGCATGCAATGGTGAGCTGCTGCACGCTGCCGTCTGCCTGAGGGCGATCGATGGTGAAGGTGATTTTCTCGTGTTCGCTCATGGCCACCAGTTCGCGCACGCCTTCCATGTTGCCCATCCATTTCGAGACGGGTTGTCCGTCTACTGCACGGATGCAGTCACCTGGCTGCAGCCCTGCTTGGGCGGCCGGGGTATCTGCGGGAACATGGCCGATGGTGGTGGTCGGCATTTCTCCCACCGGTTTGCCGACAATCCACACGAGAACAGCAAAGAAATACGCTAGCAGCAGCGAGGCCAGGGGGCCTGCTGCGGCAATGATGACCTTGTCAATCGGCTTGAGTGGCTTCAGGTCTTTCGGGATGTCTGCCTCTCCTTCAATGCCCTGCATATCAGCCAGCTGGGGCAGAGAGACAAAGCCGCCGGCGGGAATCCAGCCGATACCCCATTTCACCCCCTTGATTTCTTTCTGCCAGATGGGCTTGCCGAACCATATCTGAAATCGGTCAATGTAGGCACCGCGCCATTTGCCTGCCAGGAAATGCCCGAGTTCGTGCACAAAAATCATCACGTTGAAGAACATGACGACAAGGAAGATAAGCCAGGCTGTTTCAAGTGTGGAAAGGATGGAGTCAATCATGGGTATCTGGCCTGCAATGCTACCAGAATCAGGATACTGGCGCAAGCTCCTGATTTGACATAAAACGTCCTTCCTTCTGTGTGGTGGTGTCTGGGCGCAACGCGATGGGGCCGACTTTTTAGAAGTTCCCGCTTGATTATTGAGAGCAGAAAGTATAGAATGTACGCCGTGCTTACTATGAACTCATTTTTCAAGTCCTGTATGATGGTGGCTGGTGCATGCTTGCTTTCTGCGTGTTCTGATTCGGCAGAGGGGGTCTGGCTGGGGGAATGCTGCAATGACACGATAGGTGGCAGCAAGTCCGGTCTCAAGATGAGTGTGAATCAGGAGGGGGACAAGCTGCAGGGAGTTCTGGTGCTGCAGGATTCGCTGTATGGCAGTGGGCATTTTGTCGGTTACGTGAACGGGAAGGATGTGACCATCCGTTCGGAGGGTGATACACAGACCTTTGTGAACATCACCTGGACGGGTAAGATGAAGGATGGTGTCTACAAAGGCACGTACCGGGTGGAGCCGACCCCGTCTGCTGCGCTGCTGGGCAAGCAGGTGCAGCGTGGCACGTTCATTATGCACAAGCAGTAAGCTGTTGCTTTGCTGTTGACGAACCCCGGCTCCTAGGGTAGAATCCTGCGCGTATGAGAGATGACTCACGCGCAGGATTGTCTGCAGGCAAGGCGCACCTGATTACACTTGGTGCCTTTCTCTGCTTCGGGCTCATGAGCCCCCTGTGCAAATGGGCCATGGAAAGCGGGCAGGTCAGCGGTGTTGCCATGGCCGGATTCCGTTTGTGCGGGGCATCATTGCTCTTCTGGCTGATTTCTCCGCTGGTTGCCCGGCAGCGTGTGGCCCGGGGGGATTGGTGGCCGCTTATCATCATGTCTCTGTGTGGTATGGGGATTAACCAGTTCTGTTATGTGCTGGGCGTGCAGTATACCTCACCCACCAACGCTTGTGTCATTACCACCAGCACACCGGTGTTCACCTTTGTTTTGTCTGCGTTTTTTCTGCGTGCAGCTGTCACGTTGCGGCGTGTGGCCGGTCTGGCCATTGCTGCCACAGGAGCCCTGGTGCTGATTCTGGGCTCTCAGATAGAGGGTGGGCGCAGCGGCAGCCCGCTGGGCGATGCCATCTGTCTGTTCTCCCAGCTTTCTGTTTCGTTTTATTTTGTTTTTTTCAGCGGAGTCATCCGGAAGTACCACCCGGTTGTGCTGATGCGATGGTTGTTCCTGATATCGGCACTGCTCACATCTCCCCTCTGGATGGGGGAGATGCTGGCATTGCCCTGGAGCCAGCTCCGCACACCGGAAATTGCGGGCACTGCGTATGTGGTGTTTTTCGGATCATTCATCAGCTACCTGCTCATGATAGTGGGACAGCGGCATCTGGAAGCTCCCACGGTGACGGCCTACAATTACATCCAGCCGGTTATTGCTGCGGCCGTGGGTATCTGGCTGGGGGTGGATGCCCTCACCTGGCAGAAGATAGCGGCTGTTATCTGCATTGCCGCAGGCGTGAGGTTCATATCACGCCGCCCCTCTTCGGCTGAATGAGAAAAATCCCGGAGAATGGGCTTCTTCGGGATTTTTTTTCAAAGATTTCATTTAACCTTGTTTCTTTTTACTCCAGAACCATGTTCCTGCGCCGCCGATGAGAAGCAGGAGGCTCGCGCCTGCATACAGCAGCAGGGAGGAATCACTTTCATCTGCCACAAAAATCAGCTGCCTGTCAGAGCGCAGCGTGAAGACCGGCATATCCTGCCAGGCGTAGGAATTAACTGTGTTGCGCTGATAAGTTCCCCAGAATCTCGGCAGCCATGCGCCGTTGAATTTGTTTGTTACATCAATGCGGCGGGTGACCGCTGCCTTCCTGTATCCTGTTGGCGAGGCAAGCTGGGTATCGCTGGCCTCTCTTTTGACGAAAAGATACTGGTAGACGCGGTGGGGGGAAATCTGCAAGGAATCAGGGAAGGTGAACTCTATGCTTCCCTCATCCTTTTTCTTGCCCGGGGCAGAGCAGCCGACATAGGTTCCCAGCTCCTCTTTTCCTTTGTGTTCATAGACTGAAATTTTGATACTGCGAGGGTTTCCAGTGCCCTCGCTGGTGGCAAAGGCGAGGGAATCCAGGTATACAGCATCCACTTCTGCAAAATTCACCTTCTTGTCAATCTTGTGGATTTCCTTATTGTTCATGCAGAAAGCAAAACCGAAAAAGTGGCCGGCACTTGTTTTTTCTGGCATGCTGAACAGAAGAGGGCGCTCTGTTTCCTGTATTTTCCTGCTTTCAATGGAGAAGTTGGCAAGACATGTATCGTACTTGCCGAGGTAGAAATCATCTGCTTCTGTATCCGGGCAGAGGCAGCCGATACTGTATTGGTAATTGACTTTCTGAGGCGTACCCCAGTCCGGCTGCAACTTGCCATTGACCTTGCGGGGCGCCTCACCATTGATGGAGCAGCTCAGCTCCCCCCCCGCGCCGATGGTTACTACAAAGTCCGTGAGGAAGCGGCGGGCATACTGGTCACTGTTATGCGGTATGTGGCCCAGGTGGATGCCTTGGCGGTTGATGTTGCCTTTGGTCATTATCAGGAGGTCTCCATGAATGCCGAGTGAAATACCCTTGCCGTCCGGTCCGGCGTGCAGAATGGTGGTCCGGCGGTTGCGGGCGGCGGAACCGGTGGAAACGCTGCCTCTGATGATTAATTTCTTCTTGCCGGCAATCGCATCGTTGATGGCCTGGTAGAGCTCATCCGTATCCTTCTCCTGCCAGTAGGGAGTGTCTCCATCTGCCTGGCTGTACCGGAGTACCTTCTGTGTTGTTCCTTTGTGCGGGCCCAGGTTTGGTCTGTAATCCCTGGTTTCGAAGAATCCCTCGGCTGTACCGCCCATCACAGCCTTTTCCTGAGTGAAGTCAAAGGTCCAGGTTTTGCCGAGCGTCGGCAGGCAGCAGGTGCAGAGGAACAGCAGGTGTGTGAATGTACGGAGCATAGGAAGACTGGATTATGTGGAGTTGGTGTCAGATGGAAGGAAGTTGGCTGCAGCCTTGAAGGTGAGTGTGCTTCTGGCGGGAATGTCGCGCATGGTACCGCTGTTGATGTCGAAGCCTTTGCGGGCGGCTCGTTCTACCCGCTCAAAGGTACCGAAATGGGCAATGTGTAATTTATCGTTATCCGCCTGGGTAGCCTGCAGAATGGAAGCCAGCACCGCCTCTACTGCAGCAGAGGCGGTGCTGCGGGTGGCCCCGGGACCCATATAGCGCTGAACCCGGGCTATGAGTTGTTTCTTGTTCACTTGTTTTTGAGTGCGTCTCTAATCTCACGCAGTAGCAGAATTTCCTCCGGTGTGGGAGCAGGGGCAGGGGGCTCCGGCGCGGGCTCTTCCTTTTTGACGCGCAGTTTGCACACCAGGCGGACAGCCCAGAAAATCGTGAGCGCGATGATGAGGAAGTCAAGCACGGTCTGGCAGAAAACACCATATTTGATAACCGGGGCTCCTTCCTCTGCGCTGAGTGCATAGGAAAGCTCAGCCAGATTCTTGGTATCGCCGGTCAGCATGGAGACAGAGGGCATGATGATGTCATTTACCAGGGAGGTGACAATCTTGCCGAACGCACCACCGATGATGACACCCACGGCCATATCCACCACGTTGCCCTTAAGGGCAAATTTCTTGAATTCGTCAATCCAGGCAGGTTTCAGTTTGTTAATCATGGTAGTAAAGGGAGGGTTAGATTTTCTTGAAGGCCTTGGTGCCCCACTCGGTGCAGGTCCAGGTGGTGCCGTCTTCGCTGGTGAAGATGCAGACACCGCCGGTGGCGACCTTGATGTCGTGTTCCGCGCAGAAACCAGCATAATCACCGGTGATGACCGGAGCAAAGCGGATGGTGCCGTTGGAAGAGACGCAGAGCATGATTTCGCCATCCTTCACTTCAGAAGCAAGGCTCATCCAGTTATCGCGAATCTGCTGCACATCCACCTTCCAGCCATCGGGCACAGTGGCATCGGCATTCCACTTGTCGATAATGGCGGCACCTTTTGCCTCAATTTCTGCGGGAGCGAGGGTGGCAGGGTCGATTCCCTCGGCTTTGGCGGCTTCTGCACCCAGGCGGGCCATCACCTGTTCCTCGGTCTTGTTTTCATCGGGACCGTAATCGACTTCGATGAAGCGGTGGTCGGGCTCCACAGGGCAGGTGCAGCCGGCGGCCTCGGCAGCGAGGGCTGCGGTGCCCAGGGTACGCTTGAGGGGGGCTGCCAGAATGCGGGTGGGCACCAGCCCCAGTTTCTTCAGGTACAGACCGACACCTTTGCCGCGTTCTTCTTCAACGAGGGGCAGGTCGGTGTGGCATCCCACGCGGGTGGGTGTTTCTCCTTTGGCAAAAGTGTTACCGTGGCGGGCTATGATGAGTGTTTTCATGGTATGATAAAATGGTATTGTT
>CAJGDB010000076.1 GCA_904502165.1 uncultured Akkermansia sp. | reverse complement strand
TCTTAAGGTTTCCCTATCAACATCATCTATTGTGCTTCCATCGACAATCGCATCATCTTCAGAATAATCATCCCTTATAACTATCAGTCGTTCCGAGTTCAGTTTATCTAAATCGCGAGCAGTACAACGTTTGTCGCTTTCACCATATCGAATGTAACTTATGTTATTAACTGTAACAGGACGATCAGAACAATCTGCTCGTGGTATCTGAAACGCTACTACTTCTTTATCTGCCAAAGGTACAACAGCAATTAATTCATCTGAACAGCACATATTTAGGTTACACTTACTCGGATTATTAGCTGTATCGATGAATTCTTTAATTCGTTGCTGTGGCTTTTTTACACCCTCAATTACTCCATCATCTGCAACCCCCAAAATTATCAATCCACCATCTGTATTAGCAAATGCGCTATAGCTTTCCCATAAATCCTTAGGCAAACCACATTTGGCACTTTTAAACTCTAATTCCCACCCCTCCTTCCACTCTTCCTTCCTGCTGTACAATTCTTGCACCTTCTCTGCAAGAGAGATTGTTTTAGCGGCTCCGTCTTTCATGGCAAAATTATTCCACAAAACTCGATTTTGTCAAGTTCCTGTTACATTGACTACACATTTTAATCATTGGGCTTGCCACAACTTTGTGACTGTAAACGCACGAGTCTAAGCGAGTCCGTTTGGCTGTAAAACGGGGTCAAAATGGATGCAAAATCAGCCCGGAAAGTCCGGTTTGCGTTATGAGTTGCGTTTTTATAAGTCGCTGAAATTCTGAAATAAAAAGAAGCGGGCGTAACTTTATCAGTTACGCCCGCTAGTAGCAGGGAGGTGATTTGAACACCCGACCAAAGGCTTATGAGTCCTCTGCTCTACCACTGAGCTACCCTGCCATCTGTATTTACCCGCCACCGGAGCGGCTGGTGAGGGGAGTATACCAGCCGCTCCATCCTTTGGCAAGCCTAAAATTGGTTTTTTTTATTTTTTCGGGTTCCGCATGCGCTGCAAGCGCTCCAACACAGCTTCAGGTTCAGCAAAAGAGGCATCGAACTTCTGCAGATGCACCGGAGTCGTTCCAGGAGCAGCCTCCAGCGCCGCGCGGCCGGTAGCCGCTGCAGACTTGATGTCTTCCACCGTCTGGGCGCTCATGAGCTGAATCTGAAATTTGATCTGGAGCATACCAGGCTTATTCTCAGGTTCAGCGGCCTCCAGAGCCTTGTCTACCGCATTCAGAGCAGCCTGGGGACTGTCCGCCTCAGCCAGAGCGTCTCTCAAGGCAGCCCGCTGTGCTTCCAGACGCTGCTGGCGCCCAAGCCCTGTTGTATCCTGCGGGTCAAGCGCAACGATGCGCTGGCGAAGAGCAGATGCCCCCTGACGCAGCCCCTTCGGTATAGACTGATAAGCCTGCACCAGAGTAGCAAGCTGTTCTTCACCCTGCAGGGAATCAGCCTTCTTGAGCATGGCTGCAACCTCGAGCGCCTTATCGAGCGGCTCAGCAGCCTTCTGCACCGGTGACTTGAAACCGCTGAAACCACCCACCAGGTCACCTTGCGGAGTAATGACCAGCAAGGTTGGGAAACCCTCTACGGCATAATGTTCAGCAATCTTCACATTCCGAGCCAGAAGCGCCTGGTCGAATTTCGGATTCTGAGGCTGATCCACCTCCATCAACACAAACTTATCCCTGGCATAAGCCTCGAACTCCGGGGTATCAAGCACCTGTTTACGGAGACGAATGCACCAGCCGCACCAGTCTGACCCGGTAAAGTCTATAAGTACTGCTTTGTTTTCAGCAGCAGCCTTAGCTTTGGCTGCTTCCAGATCCGTCATCCATTCCGCTGCCCAGGCCGGAGCCAGAATACCCAACAGCATGGCCGCGCACATGATATTTCTGAACATGCTGTGTATTCTACATGCCGGGTGGCTTCACCGCAAGTGTATTTTCTGTCTGTTACAGGGAAGCACGAGAAGAAAAGCGGTGCATTTCACCGGCTGCCCAGGAGAGCCGGGTTCTGCCGGAAGCCCTCTTGTTGCTTGAAATTCGGGCTATCTGGGAATTTTTTTGCAAAATTCGTTGCACATTAGTCTTGCATTTTAGGTCGAGATGTGGCATATATCTGCAAGTTTATACTGACCATGCCTAAAGACACATCTATCAAGAAGATTCTCGTCATTGGCTCGGGCCCCATTGTTATCGGTCAGGGGTGTGAGTTTGACTACTCCGGTACACAAGCCTGTAAGGCACTGAAGCAGGAGGGTTATGAAGTGGTGTTGGTAAACTCCAACCCGGCCACTATCATGACCGACCCGGAAACAGCACCGCGTACTTACGTGGAACCGATTACGCCCGAATATGTAGAAAAAATCATTGCCCGAGAGCGCCCGGATGCCATGCTGCCCACCCTGGGTGGCCAGACTGCGCTCAACTGCGCCATGGCTCTGCACAAGGCCGGCACGCTGGAAAAATACGGTGTACGCATGATTGGCGCTGATGCCGAGGCCATCGACAAGGGAGAAGACCGCCAGAGCTTCAAGGACGCCATGATTCGCATCGGGCTTGATTTGCCCGCCAGCGGTGTGGCCCACAACATGGCAGAAGCCTGGGATATCGCCAAGAACGTGGTGGGAAACTACCCGATGATTATCCGCCCCGCCTTCACGCTGGGTGGTACCGGCGGCGGCGTGGCCTACAACAAGACCGAGTTTGAGGAAATCGTATCCCGCGGGCTCGACCTCTCCCCGGTACACGAGGTACTCATTGAGGAAAGCCTGCTGGGCTGGAAGGAAATCGAGATGGAAGTCATGCGCGACTGCGCCGACAACTGCATCGCTATCTGCTCCATTGAAAACCTGGACCCCATGGGTATTCACACCGGCGACTCCATCACCGTGGCCCCGGCCATGACCCTGACTGCCCGCGAATACGCCATTGTGCGCGAAGCCTCCTTCGCCATCATCCGCGAAATCGGCGTGAAGAGCGGCGGCAGCAACATCCAGTTCGCCATGTGCCCGCGCACCGGTCGTCTCGTTGTCATTGAGATGAACCCGCGCGTGAGCCGCTCCTCTGCCCTGGCCTCCAAGGCAACCGGCTTCCCCATTGCCAAGTTTGCCGCCAAGCTCGCCATCGGCTACACGCTCGACGAGCTTCGCAACGACATCACCAAAGTAACCCCGGCCTCCTTCGAGCCCACCATCGACTACGTGGTGGTGAAGGTACCGCGCTTCACCTTCGAGAAGTTCAAGAAAGCCGATGAGCGCCTGACCACCGCCATGAAGAGCGTGGGTGAAGTGATGAGCATCGGCCGCACCTTCAAGGAATCCCTCCAGAAGGCCCTTCGTTCTCTGGAAACCGGCCGCTGGGGCTTCGGCTTCGACCTGAAGGATCCGAAGAACCCGACCCGCGACGAGATTGCCGCCAAGCTGGCCGTGCCGAACGCCGACCGCATCTTCTGGATTCAGACCGCCTATGTGAACGGCTGGACACTGGAGGAAATCCAGGATCTCACCGACATTGACCCCTGGTTCCTGGACCAGCTCAAGCAGCTGGCTGAAGCCGGCATGAAGCTCAAGGAGCTCGACCTGCTGGAAGCCAAGAAGATGGGCTTCTCTGACCGCCAGATTGCCCTGGCCCGCGGCTGCTCCGAAGATGAGGTACGCACTGCCCGCAAGGCCCAGGGTGTGGTACCCTGCTACCGCCTGGTAGACAGCTGTGCGGCCGAGTTTGAAGCCATCACGCCCTACTTCTACTCCTCCTACGGCGAAGAGAACGAAGCCCGCAAGACGGATAAGAAGAAGATTATGATTCTGGGCGGTGGTCCGAACCGCATCGGTCAGGGTATCGAATTCGACTACTGCTGCTCGCACGCCTCTTTCGCGCTGAAGGAACTGGGGTACGAGACCATCATGGTCAACTCCAACCCGGAAACCGTTTCCACCGACTTCGACACCTCCGACAAGCTCTACTTCGAGCCGCTCACCCTGGAAGATGTGCTCAACATCTGCGACCAGGAACAGCCGGATGGCGTCATCGTCCAATTCGGCGGCCAGACCCCGCTGAACCTTGCCGCTGCCCTGCAGGAACGCGGTGTACCCATCATCGGTACCAGCCCCCGCAGCATCGAACTGGCCGAAGACCGCAAGTTCTTCTCCGCCCTGCTCGATGAAATCGGCCTCAAGCAGGCTGAAGCCGGTACCGCCACCAATGAAGATGAAGCCGTGGCTGTAGCCAGCCGCATCGGTTACCCGGTGCTGGTACGCCCCTCTTTCGTGCTGGGTGGCCGAGCCATGATGATCGTGTACGATGAGAACGAACTCCGCACCTACATGCGTGAAGCCGTGGATGCCTCTCCCGAGCGTCCGGTGCTGGTAGACCGTTTCCTGGAACACGCCATGGAAATTGATGTAGACGTGATTGCCGACGGCGAAACCAGCGTGGTAGGTGCCATTATGCAGCACGTGGAGCCCGCCGGCATTCACTCCGGTGACTCAGCCTGCATGATTCCGCCGAACCGCGTATCGGTAGGCATGCACAAGGAAATGATGCGCGCCGCCAAGGAACTGGCCGCCAAGCTCAATGTGAAGGGTCTCATGAATTGCCAGTTCGCCATCAAGGACGAACAGCTCTACGTCATCGAGGTGAACCCGCGCGCCTCCCGTACGGTTCCCTTCGTCTCCAAGTCCATCGGTGTGCCGCTGGCCAAGCTGGCTGCCAAGGTGATGAGCGGCTGCAAACTCAAGGATCTGGGCTTCACCAAGGAAGTGGTGCCGCCGTACTACACCGTGAAGGAAGCCGTATTCCCCTGGAACCGCTTCCCGGGCATCGATGTGGTGCTGGGGCCGGAAATGCACTCCACCGGCGAGGTGATGGGTATCGACACCGACCCGGAGGTGGCTTATCTGAAGAGCCAGATATCTGCCTTCAATGCCCTGCCCAAGGAGGGTCTGGTATTCATCTCCGTGAGCGACCGCGACAAGCCCATCGTGACAGAGATTGCCCGCACCATCGCCAAGGCCGGGTTCGATATCTGCGCTACCAAGGGCACCATGATTCACCTGCTCCAGAATGGCATCGAGTGCGAGCGCGCCTACAAGGTGCATGAACGCCGCCGCCCGGACATTGTGGACCGCATCAAGAACGGCGACATCGTATTCGTCATCAACACCCCCGGCTCTCACGATGCCCGTGAGGACGAAGTGGCCATCCGCGCCGCTGCTGTCAGCAGCAACATCTCCTACACCACGGACATCTCCAGTGCTCGTGCCTGTGCCGCAGCCATGCTGCACGCCAAGAACAAGGAGACCACGGTGAGGACTCTGCAGGAGTACCACGCTGAGGCTACAGCTGAATACCAGAGCTGACAGACACCCATAAAACTTCAGCGCCCCTTTCCTGAGCACAGGAAAGGGGCGCTTTATTGCAGGAGAAAAAGGCAAGGGAATGATCACTCCCCGGTGATGATGAGGCGGCGTTCCTTGCGGCAGGCGTAGCGGTCGCGGGGCAGATTCACGCGGGCGGCAGGAGCATCTGGCGGCAGCACCGCCAGCACCGCCAGCACCATACTCTCGCTGATATCGGCCACCCCCTGCTGCTGCAGGTAATGGCGCACAATAGCCTTCTGCAGAGCATGCGGCTGCTCCCACACAAAGGGCAGGTATAGCCGCCCCTGCGGGTCCAGAACCGGCAGTACATCCAAGGCTGCCTCCAGCGCCTCCAGCGTTTCACCCTGAAGCCGGGCGCTGCGGTTGAGAACCGGAGTCACATCGCGCCCCAGCGCCTTGTTGAGCATCGGTATCACCTCCAGGCGCAGCGCATTGCGGGTCACATCTGCCACCGTATTGGTAGAATCATCCCGCCAGGGCTGGCCAATCTGCTGCAGCCAGTCAGTAATTTCCTCGCGCCGGCAACCAAGCAGCGGGCGAATCCAGGTAATATGACCTGCCTGGTGAACCGGCTGCATACCACGCATCCCGGCAGCTCCGCGGGCCAGGCGGAAAAGCACCGTCTCGGCCTGGTCATCCGCATGGTGAGCCAGCGCCACAATACAGCCCTTGCAGCGGCGCGCCGCAGCAGCCAGCAGCCAGCGGCGGGCATGCCGCCCTGCGGTTTCAAGCGATACTCCCTGCTCGGCAGCAAGCGTCGGCACATCAATTTTCTGCAGTTCAAATGGCACATCCAGCCGCTCGCACAGCTCTGCACAGAAAGCGGCATCTGCATCAGCCTCAGCCGAGCGGATACCATGGTGTACATGAAGGGCGTGTACACGGCAACCCTGCTGCACCAACAGGCGCAGCAGGGCCACAGAATCTCGTCCGCCGCTCAGCCCCAGCACCACAGGCTGCTGCAGGTACAGCAGGCAATCCGGCTCCAGGGTGAGCGCTGCGGGAACTGAATCATTCAGCGGCATGGCGGGCAGCCTTGCGGCGTTTCTTACCTTTCTTGCCCTTGCTCTCCTTTTCAGCCTTCCGGGCCAGATCCGGGGCAAACTTCTTGAAGAGAGCAGCGGCATTCGGGTCTTCCTCATCCACCTCGATAGCCTTCACAGCACCACTGGCATAGGCCACCAGCACCTTACCGCCGTGGCGTTCCGCAGCAGGCATCACCATGGTCTGGAAACTCTCCACATCCGTCACGCTCTTACCCTTGACCGGGTTACCATCTGAAAGCCAGGGCAGGTTATCCAGATTCTGCTTGGCAGTCGTGCGGATGCAGGAATTCGGGTTCTCCGGATCATCGGAGGCATCCGTCCAGGAAACATAGGAAACCGTGCGTTCATCTGCCGCGAAGGTACTTTCTGCCGCGCTGATGGAAGCACGTTCATCTGCCGGGCAGTGGAAGATATTGGACACCTTCATCTTGCCGCCCTTTGTGCGGGGATACACCACAGAATCCAGCTCCGGGGCAATGGAAAGCCACCAGCCGTCGCTTTCATTCACCGTCTCGGTATCCTCATCATCCTCCATACCACTGGTAGGCAGAATACCGGTGTGGGCAATATCCTGGCTGTACTTGGTACCAATCTGGATAAGCTGTTCGAGCTGAGCGCGGCACTTAGCCTCATCGCCCGCCCCCATGTGGGAATAAATAGACGTACCGGCCACAGAGGCCAGCGCCACCATGATGGCAATAACCACCATGATTTCAATCAAAGTGAAACCGGCTGCGCGCCGGAGAGAATAATGCAGCTTCATACTCCCCATACTCTACCACAATTCACCACCACCGCAAGAAAAATAACCCATATATCAAGTGAATACGCAATTTTGGCTTGCAATAGGCATTCATATTGCTACAATTCCCGGCAAATTCAAACGCTCCCCGTTTGAAACACAACCCTCTAATAGAACCATGAACATTCTCCACGATAAGGACGCCGATGTGAGCGTTCTCAACGGCAAGACTGTAGCTGTAATCGGTTATGGTGCCCAGGGCCGCGCCCAGGCTCTCTGCATGCGCGACAGCGGTGTACACGTGATTATCGGCATCCGCCCCGGCAAGAGCTGGGATGCCGCCGCCCAGGATGGTTTTGAAGTCATGCCCGTAGCCGAGGCTTCTGCCAAGGCCGACATCATCCACATTCTGCTGCCTGACGAACACCACGGCGAAGTATACGAAACCCAGATCAAGCCGAACCTGACTGCCGGCAAGACACTCTGCTGCTCCCACGGCTTTGCCTATGTGTTCAAGACCATCGTTCCCCCGGCTGATGTGGACGTCATCATGGTAGCACCCAAGGGCCCCGGCACCGAGGTGCGCCGCGTATTCGAAGAAGGCTTCGGCTGCCCCGGCCTCATCGCCGTATGGCAGAACCCCTCCGGCAACGCCCAGCAGACCGCCCTGGCCATGGCCAAGGCAGAAGGTCTCACCCGCGGCGGCGTTCTGGAATGCACCATGCAGCAGGAAACCTACGAAGACCTCTTCGGCGAGCAGAACGTGCTCTGCGGTGGTCTTGTAGACCTCATGAAGTATGGTTTCGAAACCCTCATCGAAGCCGGCTACCCCGCCGAAATGGCCTACTTCGAATGCGTCCACGAAGCCAAGCTCATCGTTGACATCATCTACAACAAGGGCATCCAGGCCATGAACGGCGTCATCTCCAACACCGCCGAATTCGGCGAATACTACAACGGCCCGCAGATTCTGGGCCCGGAGGTGAAGGAAAAGATGAAGGAAAGCCTCAAGCGCATCGAAACCGGTGAATTCGCCCGCGTATGGCTGGCCGAAGCCGCCGCCGGCGCTCCGAACCTGCTGGCCAAGCGCGCTGCTCTGGCAGAGCATCCGGTCGAAATCGTGGGCAGCAAGATTCGCGCCCTGTTCGAACGCAACTAATTCATCATCCAACACAGGATTCGGCGGGTTGCTCCAACCCGCCGAATCTTTTTCCCCCTGCCCGGCATGAACAATATCATCAACGTCGAAAACGCCACCGTCTACCTCAGCGGCCGCGAAATTCTACACAATCTTTCCTGGCAAGTGAAGAAGGGTGAACGCTGTTTCATTCTCGGTGCCAATGGAGCCGGCAAAACCACCCTTGTACGCATGCTCATGGGCTATGCCTGGCCCTTGTTCGGGGCTACTGTCGAAGTGCTGGGCAAGCGGTTCGGCACCGTGAACCTGCAGGAACTCCGCAAGCGCATCGCGTGGGTCAGCCCGCTCATGCACCAATGGCTGGGCGACCGCGACTGGACCGGGCGGGAAATGGTACTCAGCGGGCCGGATGCCACCATAGGACTCTACCGCGACCCCACCCCGGCAGAGGAAGAACAGGCCCATGCCCTCATGCACAGCCTGCGCGCAGAGCACCTTATGGAGCGCACCGTAGCCACCATGAGCTCCGGCGAGCAGGTGAAAGTACTCATTGCCCGCGCACTCATGACCCGCCCCGAACTCATGATTCTGGATGAACCCAGCGTCTATCTCGACATCGCGGGTCGTGAATTCCTGCTCCACACCATCGCCGAACTGGCCGCCAGCCACCCGGACCTCACCATCATCTTCATTACCCAGCGCATTGAGGACATCCTGCCCGAATTCAACCGGGGCATGATTCTGCGGCAGGGCGAAATCCAGGCCTCCGGCTCACGGGATGAAGTACTGACCGAACAGAATCTCAAAGCCGCCTTCGACCTCGATATCCGCCTCATCCGCGCCCGCAACGGCCGCCTCTGGAGCGTCATTGAATAACCTCCACCCAGCCGGCGCTACACGGAAGAGTACATCATCATAATTGTAAATGTATTTATTGCTCCGGCAATTAAAAGATGTTGCTTTGACTTAGCGACAAATTGTAACTCGTAAGGACAAAGGACAATTTGAAAGTGCCGCGAGCCTCCGGCTCCCCT
>CAJGDB010000075.1 GCA_904502165.1 uncultured Akkermansia sp. | reverse complement strand
GAGAGCGAAATCGTATCACCACTATTAGTGACATAAATACCACGCAGGCGGTACGTATCACCGGATTTTTCTACATTCTTTTCAAAAAGAACCGAATCATTGTTCCGGATACTTAAATCACCATAGGCATCAATCGCGCCGCCATTATTCCCGCTAAAGCATACGCTGCCGTTGTTGCTCAGCTTGATGGTGCTGTTCTCTTCCGCATAAATCGCGCCGCCATTATTCCCGCTAAAGCATACGCTGCCGTTGTTGTTCAGCGTGATGGTACTGTCCTCTTCCCCATAAATCGCGCCGCCGTAAGAGGAAGCAGTATTCCCGATGAACTCCACACTGCCGTTGTTGTTCAGCATTATCGTGCTGTCGTACTCCCCATAAATCGCGCCGCCGTAAGAGGAAGCAGTATTCCCGATGAACTCCACACTGCCGTTGTTGTTCAGCATTATCGTGCTGTCGTACTCCCCATAAATCGCGCCGCCATAGGAGGAGGAGGGGGAGGAAGCCGTGTTCCCGCTAAACACCACGCCCCCATTATCGTTCATCGTTATCGTGTAGTATTGCCGCCCATAAATCGCACCGCCATAGGCACTGAAGGAGGTGGCGGAAGCCGTGTTCCCGCTGAATACTACGCTGCTGTTGTTGCTCAGTGTGATGTCGCCAGCCCCATAAATCGCGCCACCGTAAGAGGGCTGGATGGAGTAGTAGGCGGAGGAAGCCTTGTTCCCTTCAAATACTACGCTGCCATTGTTGCTCAACGTAATGTTGCCATACCCACAAATCGCGCCGCCATGGTTGGAAGCCCTGTTCCCGCTGAATTCCACGCTGCCGTTGTGGCTCAGCATTATCGTGCTGTCGTTCTTCCCATAAATCGCGCCGCCGCTGGAGAAGTTGATGGAGGAAGCCGTGTTCCCGCTGAACTCCACGCTGCCGTTGTGGCTCAGCATTATCGTGCTGTCGTCCCCCCCATAAATCGCGCCGCCATAGGTGGAAGCCCTGTTCCCGCTGAATTCCACGCTGCCGTTGTGGCTCAGCATTATCGTGCTGTCGTTCTCCCCATAAATCGCGCCGCCGGAGGAGTAGGAGAAGGAAAGATTCTTAAAAGAAATTCCTGCGTAATAGCTATAATCCACGCTCCCGGTCTGGCGGGTGGTAACATCCAGCGCGTCTTTCACTATTTCATCGTGGAGAATCAGCGTCAGGGTACCATCTGCAGCATACACCAGCGTGCCGCCGGCCCAGAAGCCGGCCCCAGGCTGAGAGGAATCAAACAAGTCATCTGTCGAATAGCTCCCGTCTGTCAGAGCATTGCCATCCTTATCAACCAATGCCGAAACACCAGTCAGGAGGGTATACGTTTTACCATCGCCCGTGGGGGTAACGATGAGGGACAGTTCACCATCCTGGTCAGCATCGGTCGTTTCACGCTCCATCACCGCCCCGGAGAGGATGAGAGACGCCCCCTGCTGCAGGGTAAGTGAATGCCCACCCAGGCTGCCACCCGCCCCAGTGACCGAAAGCACGCCTTTTTCGCCCAGGACGAGATTGGAATCCAGCACCGCCCCGGCACCGATTATCTCCAAGGTGGACCCCTTGTCAATGCTCAGCGAATCGCCCGCAGCCAGCGTGCCACCCAGTTCGATGAGGTCGGCGTCAAGTTCAAATTCGCCCAGCTCAATGGTGACATCGGCATCTTTTTCAATCACCACTGTACCCGCTGTGATATTTTCGCCCAGCGACACACGACTTTCGCCGGAGAAGCTCACATTATCTCCAGTTGCAAAGGCGGCAGCATTTCCCGCCTCATTCACAAAGGATTCTCTCTGAGTATCCCAGATAAGGGAGGAATCTCCATAGGTGAGATTCTGAGCATCTGCCCAGGCAGCACCGCTACCCATGGTACAGGCCACCACGGCAACCAGACAAGACAAAACAGATCTGCGGAGAAAAACAGGAAGATGAAGCTTCATGGCAGGAGAGAAAATTTTCTTTATCTAATCGGTTAAGTGTACCCTTTCAGAATCCGTAATAGGTTGTTTTGATTAGCCTTGACGTTTAGATAATAACGGCCTTAGAAACAATGGATACAGTGTAAGATGAAACGCTGTACCGGGTGTCGTAATTTTCTCGAAATAAAACAGTTTGTGTGCTTGACTTACGGATTCTGAATCCAAGCAAGCATGAACAGAAACAGCACAGAGATGGAGAAGGCCGCACTGGCGGTATTGAGAAGTACAGGAACCAACGTACTGGAGGCTGCACTGGTAGCAAAATCCGCCTTGGAAGCCGGTCGAGGCAGGATGAAGCGAGCAATGAAATGCATATCTGCCGGAGCAGAAGCCTTACGCCAGCTGGAACGGACGGTGCCATTTGAAAAAGCGGTAGAAGCAGCGCTGGATGCGAGAAAAGACAGACGGATGCGGACGCTCTACGACTTCCGCTATTTTACGCTGAGGTTTATGAAACGGTGCCCGGGGCTGGGGAAACGGAGAATGCGGAGCATCACGCCGCAGGAATGCGCGGAATACATTGAAACGGCTTTTGATACACCGCGGCAGCGGCAGAAGGCACGACTGATTCTCAGCGGAGTGTTCGGCACAGCGGTGAAGCGGGGCTGGTGCGATGCGAATCCCGTGGCGCGGGTGGAGGCGCCGCGGGTGGTGGAGCAGCAGGTGCCGATTCTGACGCCGAAGGAGATTGAGCAGATTACAACGACGGCGGAAACCTACCAGGACGGCAGCTGTGCGGCGGCGGTGGGCATGATGCTCTACGCCGGTATACGCCCGCATGAGGTGGCGAGGCTCACTTGGGCGCAGGTGGATTTACGGGAACGGGCGATTTATATTCTGCCCCGGCACAGCAAGACAGGCGGCGCACGGCGGGTGACGATTCACAAACCACTGCTCAGGATTCTGCGAGCGCACAAGAAGAAGGATGAAGAAAAAATATGCCCACCCAACTGGCTGCACCACTGGCGGGAGCTGCGCCGGGCAGCGGGTTGGGACTTCACTGCCCACCGCTGGCCGCAGGATGCCCTGCGGCACACTTTTGCGAGTTACCACCTGAGCTATTTCCGCAGTTTTGCGGAGCTGCAGCTGGAGATAGGACACCGGGATGCTACGCTGCTGCGCACGCGCTATGTAGACCAAAGGGCTGTGATGAATGCAAAAGCTTTCTGGGAATGCAGGGGACAATTGGCAGCGTAGCATCTGGAATTACGAATTACGAAGTGCGAATTACGAAGTAATTTAAAGTAAGCGCGCAGCGGTGCTGCGCGGGGATTTTGGAGGGTAAAGCAAGACGACTGTGCGACACGCGCAGAATCGCTGCCAGGGCTGGAGGGGCGCGCGCCATCATTGCTCCTTCATAACGCAAGCCCTGTTTCGGCATCCTTCGGATGTTTTCAATTTTATTATTCGCAACCCATTTATTACGTAAGAGTTCCAGCGCTTTGAGAGGGACAAGGATTACCTTTACTTAACTTCTCTCCATATACTATCCTGCTATGCTTGTTACAGAACAAGAAACAAAGTGTATCTGCCCTTCTTTTTTAAGCATTTTTACAATAATGATAATCAGCATATACAGTTGAACCCCGCATCTGAACATGATGGTCATGCGTCGCCTAATCCCATGTTCCCGTACTCCTCTTGAGACACATGCAAACTTCAATTGACACCGCTGGGAGATTCTGATAGGATTGTGGGGTTATGAAATTGCCCCCGATTCTGACAACAATAGCCACACTTTTCTGCATGGGTGCTGCCATGGGTGCAGATGCGAGGCCGAATCTGCTCTTCATTATTACGGATGACCACTCGCCGGAAGTGCTGGGGAGCTGTGATGCCGATACACCGATGCCGATGCCGGGTTTCCGGCGTCTGGCGAATGAAGGTATGGTGTTTGACCGCTCGTATTGTGCGAATTCACTCTGCGGTCCGTCGCGCGCGTGCATGCTGACAGGGCGGCATTCCCACAATAATGGTTTCCTGTACAATTACGGCGGACCCGCTTTCAATGGAGCACAGCCGACTTACCCGAAGATGCTGCAGGCCGCAGGTTACCAGACGGGTATTGTGGGCAAGTGGCACCTTATCTCTCAGCCGACGGGTTTTGATTCGTGGCAGGTGTTCCCGAGCCAGGGTGATTACTGGAACCCGACTTTCCACCAACCGGGCATCAATGGCCGCACCACGCACCACCAGGATCGCGGGTATGTGACCGACCTGGTGACCACCAAGGCCATTGACTGGATGGAGAACCGTGACAAGTCAAAACCCTTTGCGCTGATTGTGGGTCACAAGGCCCCGCACCGCAACTGGATTCCTGCCCCGCGCCACCTGAAAGCAGTGAAAGAGTATGTGGCCAAGCTGACGCCGCCGGATACGCTGATGGATGATTACGCCAACCGCCCGGAGTTCCTGCGCCATAACCGCCAGAGCGTGCTGTGGGATATGTGCAACTGGAATGACAACCACCTGGTGCAGAAGGAGATTCCTTTCGATGTGATGAAAGAGATTGTGCCGAAGAGGGCTCTGCGCGGCATGGTGAACAACGGCTTATTCAAGGATAATGGCGGGGTTCCGGAGAATTTCGACTGGAATGCCCACAAGCCGAAGTTTGCCGCAAAGAATAATTATGGCTGGGATACAAACCACATGGACCCGGGCACGCGGGAAATCTACGATGATTTCTTTACAGCCCGCACGCGCGAATTTGTGGAGGCCTTCCGCGCCGGTAAGGTGCAGACCGAACGCGACATGGCAGAATACCGCTGGCGCTGGTATATGGAGGACTACCTGGGCACCCTGCTCTCGGTTGACCAGTCCATCTCCAGCCTGCTGGATTATCTGGACCGCCACGGGCTTTCTGAGAATACTCTGGTCATTTACGTGGGCGACCAGGGCTTCTACCTGGGTGAACACGGACTGTACGACAAGCGCTGGATTTTCGAGCAGAGTTTCCGCATGCCGCTGGTGATGCGCTGGAAGGGGCATATTGCCGCCGGTAAGCGCTCTCAGGCCATGGTGCAGAATATTGACTACGCACCCACAATTCTGGAGATCGCCGGGGTGAACACGCCGGAAAACACACGCACCATGGAAGGTGTTTCCCTGACCCCTCTGTTCCAGACCGGCGATGCACCGGAATTCCGCGACCGCCCGCTCTACTACGCTTTCTACGAGCAGCCGGGTGAACACAATGCCCCGCGCCATGATGGCCTGCGCACGCAGCGCTACACCTTCGCCCGCATCTGGACCCCCACCGGTGAGGAACGCAAGAGCGGCACGCGCAAGCCGGAAAACGAATGGATGCTCATTGATAATGAGAAAGATCCCAAGCAAATGCGTAATGTGGCTCAGGACCCGGCTTATGCCGATGTGATGAAGCAGCTGACGGAGACTTACCACAAGATGCGAGCCCAGTACCGCGTGCCGGCAGACTGCCCGGGCAGCAGCCCGCGCATTCCGGATTTCAAGCCCTCCTGGGGTACTGGCGAGAACGACCGTATCAAATAAAAGGAAGCATTGTCCTGGTACAAGACAACGCGCCATTCCTGAGCTCCGGGAATGGCGCGTTTTGTGTTCCCGACAGGCAGGTGTGAACAAAGAGGATTCTTGACACCTGCCGCGGCACAACATACAATGGAAACGCTGACGATGAGTAAGATATTCACAGTATTCCGATACCTTTTCTGCGTGCTGGGTGCGGCAGCGTTACTGTATACCTTTTCCTACCCGGATACGATTATACCCCCGGATCCGGTAATGGAAGATGTGGAAGAGTTTTCCCTCTATTCCCTTAAACCTCTGTTATGGGTGGTTCCGGTTCTGGTGATGGAGCTGGCATGTCTGGCCGGGCCGCGGAAGAATCTGGTGTGGTTTTCAGCCCTCTTTACCATTCTGGGGGCGGCTTTGTTCGTTTACCCCCTGCTGTCGGCATTCCGCCCGGAATACGTGGAGCCGACCTTCCCTTACCTGGGGGATATGCTTTCCACCGGACTGGTGTATTATGTATGCTTCATCGGGGTAAGCGTGCTGCTGAGATTGATGCTGCTGGCGCACATGTTCCCGGCAGAGGATTTTCAGGAGCATCAGGAAATCGGCTTTGTTTCCGCCTCTGTTCTTGACCCGGAACATGCCCGCACCGTACACGAAATTGCTGCAGAGAAAAAGGCGGCCCCGCCCCGTTTCCATTTCAGCAGCGGAGACAACCGCATTGCATTGAGGTTCAAGCTCATCATGAAGCGCATGATCTTCCGCAGCCGCTTGATGACCAGCTGTGCCGCAGGCGGTGTACTGCTACTACTTCTCTGGTTCTGTTTCTTCCCGCAACCGACGGCAGAGGAAGCGCTGCAGCGCGACCTGAATCTGATGCTGCAGCACAGGCTTACACAACAGGGGTATCCCCTGGCTACAAAGGCGGCTGTACATGCGGCAGCGCGTGTGATGAAGCATATTTCTGACCACGAAAGTTTTGCCGGCATGAGTCCGGAAGAGGCAGAAGACTGGCTGGGCCTGAATAAACTGCCAGAATCCCTGCGTTCGCAACTGCGCGACAACCGCCCGCTCAAGCTGGCTTCAGTCAATTCCACACACGAGACGCGCAGCCGTTTTCTCACCATTACAGACGGCCGCCGCATCTGTGTGCTCTATGTTCGCACCAACCCGGCAGATGGCAATATCATCATCTCTGAGCTGCAGGATGCCGGCTGGGATGCCGTTGCCGATGAAACCCGCCGCCGCATGGTCAATGACTGGGGCGCATTTTACCGCTGATTTTTCATTTATGCCTGCATTCATCTACAATCGCCGTATTGCCTTCCATGAAACGGACGCCGCCGGGGTGGTATACTTTGCCAATTTCTTCCACCTGGCAGAGGAGGCAGAAACCCATGCCATTGCCTCCCTGGGCAATGCGGCAGCACATAATGGTTTCCTGTATCCGCGCGTTCATGCAGAGGCTGATTACTGCGCTCCGCTGCACTTCTTTGATGAGGTATCAGTACACTGCAACATTCTCCGTATAGGCTCAAGCTCAATCGACTGGAAATTCGATATATGCCACGGGGAGAACATATGCGCGGTTGTAAAAATTACCTCCAGCCGCCGGAATCCAGATGGTTCAGCCGCTCCCTATACGGAAGAAGAGAAGCTTACCTACTCGACATACCTGATTTGACAGCCGGGTGCTTTCGGGCATATTCGCTGAGCAGTTTCTGCATATCCGAGGCCGTTAACGGGCCATCCTGAACAGAGTGGTCGTAAGGCACAATGGTCTGCGTTCCCCAGGAAATGTGGCTTGACCAGTACGGAACAATGCCGTCCGAGCATCCTGGGCAATCATTGATTCCCCGGTCACCTATCACCGAATGGGTCGGGGCATTCCGCACCTGAAGCCCCTGCAGCCCGCGGATGGAATAGCTGTCCGGCTTGAGCTGGTTCACGCTCGTGAACCACAGATAGGCATCCTGCGGATTCAGCAGGAACATATCACGCTGCAGCGTGGCAAGGTTATATGCCTCTTTTAACAGAGTATGAGGAAGCGTGACCAGCTTGGTGAGCATGGTGACTAAACGGTATTTAGCAACCGGAGCCCCGCGGTGGGGAGTAGCCATATACACCACAAGCCCCGCCTGAACCGGACGGAAATAATAATCCTGGCGCAATGATTCCATCGCCTTATCAGGGAACGGAGCATCGATATAGCGTTCATTGAGGAGAGGCTGAAGCTTCTCCCGGGGAATATTTGAGCCCAGGAGGATATTCCAGGGTTTAACGCACTGGCTGTAATGGGTAATGAGGCCACCCATGGAGTGACCCACCACAACAAGATTGTCCCAGTTGCGGTTTTTGTGGTGCGGATCAACCTGGTTTCGCAAATTTCTGATAGATTCGCGGTAGGCACGGGCAGAAATGGTCCAGGCAATGCCACTTGGGTAGTTAAAATACCAGAACTGGTAACTGCGGCGCACCTCGGGGTCCGCCCAAAGGCGGTTGACAAAGTTATCAAAGGTATTAGCAGAAGACGCAAGGCCGTGAGTCAGGATAACAGGAATTTTATCCGGGTCGTATGGTTCTATGCAGGAAAGGCCGGTTGTATCGCGCAGTTCCTGAGGGCGCAGGAGCCCGAGGATGCGGTCATCCTTAACGTGGGTGAGATTCCAATACACCTCGAGCGGCGCACTCCAGTCTGCGGCCAGTTCATACGAAAGACGCCCCACACGGAAGCGACTTTCTGAAACACGCGGTAGCAACACCAGGCGAGGTTTCTCTCCCTTGGGGAAGGTGAGCAGGCACGTAATGGGAGTCACGGTACCACGCGTGGCAATATTGAACATCTGCTTACCGCTGTTCTTCACCTTATCTGCCGGAATCACCCCGACAAGGGGAACCCCGAGTCCATATGTGGTGTATCGTTCCTTCAACGCCTCGAGCGGAACATCTGCCGCAGGCACAATATCATCGTAAACGGCCATCAATCTCAAGCCCTCGTCGCCGAGCTGGTGGCGGATGTCAAACTGCCGTGGAATGATTCGTACGCCGGAATCCTCAGAATCGTACCTCAAACGGCGTAACAGGAGAAGCAGATCTGCATTATATTCATACAGGGCAGCGGCACGTTCCCGGGTGGAAAGATTCGCCTGCTCCAGGAGTTTCCAGTTGGAACGCAAGCGGCCCATCAGGTCTGCATCGCTCTGAGCCTGGCGCGACGGAAATGGAGATTCCGCAGGGGGAAGAAGCGGGCTGCTGCAACCCACCAGCAGAAAAAGCAGAGCAACTGAAAGAACACGCAGATAATTCATGCAAGGCATAGTACAACAGCGCACCAGAGTAGTCAAAGAATAACTTAAGTTATTAGAATGCAAGGTGGCGGGTTCCGCATGGAACCCGCCACCAGGTTAAATCAATGTAAGGAGTGTGGAAGTGATAAACTTCAACAAATACCCTTCCACCTTACAGCACCTCAGGAGCGAGGGACACAATCTTCATGAAGCCTTTTTCACGAAGTTCGCGAGCCACCGGCCCGAAGATACGGGTACCACGCGGGTTGTTATCCTTGTCGATAACCACCACAGCGTTGGTGTCGAAACGAAGCACGGAGCCGTCGTCGCGACGGATGGGAGCGGCGGTACGCACCACCACAGCCTTCACCACCGTACCCTTCTTCACAGAAGCGGTCGGGATGGATTCACGGATGTGGCAGGTGATGATGTCGCCAATGTGAGCCTGGTCAGCACCGCTCTTGCCAATCACGCCAATCATCTTGGCGGTACGGGCACCGGTGTTATCGGCCACCTGAACGAGGGATTCCATCTGGAGCATAGTAGGTAATGTCCTTTCTGGTTAATGATTAGTGTTTCAGGATTTCCACGAGCTCCCAGCGCTTCAGCGCGGAAAGCGGGCGGGTTTCACGGATACGCACCTTGTCGCCGAGCTTGGCGGTCTCGTTCTCATCGTGAGCATAGAACTTCTTGCTCTTCTTCACGATTTTCTTGAACACGGGGTGCGGAACGCGGGCCACGTACTCCACAACGATGGTCTTGCTCATCTTGGTGGAGACAACAACGCCGACGCGTGTCTTACGAAGGCCCTGGGGCTTGGTCGTAGTAGTTTCTTCGCTCATATTCTAAGTCCTTGGGTTTTCGTTTAGATT
>CAJGDB010000074.1 GCA_904502165.1 uncultured Akkermansia sp. | reverse complement strand
TAGCGCTTGTACAGTTCAATATCAAAGTTTACCTTACTTAGATCCTTCTCGTCCTCTGCGCTGTGGTTGGCACCAAAGCGGATGGAATCGCCGAAGTCATAGATGGACAGGCCGGGCATGGTGGTATCCAGGTCAATCACGCAGATACCCTCGCCGGTCACATCGTCAAGCATCACGTTGTTGAGCTTGGTGTCGTTGTGGGTGACGCGCAGAGGAAGCTCGCCGCTGGCAAGGTAGTTCACCACCTTGTGGCAGTCAGCCTCGCGAGAAAGGTACCAGTCAATTTCCTTCTGCACATCCTTAGCGCGGCCCAGGGGGTCAGCGGCAATTGCCTTCTGGAAGTTCTGGAAGCGCTTAGTGGTGTTGTGGAAATCGGGGATGGTCTCAAAAAGCGGAGCACCGGGGAGATTGGCACCCAGCTTCTGGAAGTTACCGAAAGCACGGGCCACCTCGACACACTGGCCGGGGTTCTCAATCATATCGTAGGTGCGGGCACGCTCAATGAAGGGGTACACACGCCATACGTTACCCTCCTCATCCTGAGCATAGGGCTTGCCGTCCTTGGCAGGAATGATGGTGAGAGTGCGGCGGTAGGCCTCCTTGCAACCTTCTTCGAGCAGCACGCGCAGGGCTTCATCCGTCACGCGCTTCACGTTTTCCATGAGGCCGATGGGCTGACGGAATACGTTGCTGTTCACACGCTGCAGGATGAAACGCACACGAAGGCCAGCCTGATCCATCTCGATACGGAAGGTATCGTTGATGTGACCGGAGCCATAGGGGCCGCCGAATACGTAATCGGCACGGAGGTCGAACAGACCTGCGATTTTCTGAAGATCAAACATATACTTAACCGAGTTTAGCGGGGTATACACCATCCTCCACGAGCTTGGCAATGCTCTCCACCACAGCGGGCTTGTCGCTGGGGTAGGTCACGCCGAGCCAGTTGGCAGTAGTCTTGATGACGCTGCAATCAGCCTTGCCGTTGTGGATGAGTTCGTCCACCACGGTGGGGATGTAGCACTCGCTCTTCAGCTCGCTGCCATGCTCAGCCATGAAGCGGGTGAAGTGGTCCTGAATCTGAGCAATGAAGCAGGCGGGGAATACCCAGAAGTTCATGGAAACAAGCTCCTCGGGGTCCACGGGCTTGCGCTCGCCGCTGAGGCTGTCGCCACGGCATACGCCGTCTTCTTCAGTCTTGATCTTGGTGTACTCCTCAACGCTGTCGAGGTAGCCATTCTGGATACCGCAGATACCGCGGTTCACATCACCATGGTCGCTGAGGGTATTCTTGAGGGGATAGCCAATCATGCCGTAGTGCTCTTTGCCATCGGCAGCGGGAGTGGCAGTCAGGAATTCGGCGGCCTTCTGGAAGGCATCAGCACCATAGAAATCATCGGCATTCACCACACCGAAGGGCTCATTCACCACATTGCGGGCGGCGAGCAGAGCGTGGGCGGTACCCCAGGGCTTCACGCGGCCTTCAGGAACACTGTACCCCTCGGGCAGGTCATCGAGGGACTGGAAAGCGTAGTCCACCTCAATCTTACCAGCAAAACGGGCACCAACCTGGCTCTTGAAAGCCTCTTCAAAATCCTTGCGGATAATGAAGACAACCTTGCCGAAACCGGCGCGGATGGCATCATATACGGAGTAGTCAAGAATAACTTCACCATTGGGGCCCATGGGGTCAAGCTGCTTAAGGCCACCATAGCGGCTGCCCATACCTGCTGCGAGAACAAGAAGTGTAGGTTTCATAACGATGTAAAAGATCAGTACATTTGTACGCGAATTATTTTAACGCCCGGGCGGCACTTTGACAAGCCTAAAAAGAGAATCCTGCCACCAGCTGTTCGCACCCCGGAGGGCAGAAACAGGAAAAAGCATGAGCTGGCAGCTGACAATAAACGGATTATAGCCATCTCCTCCATACATTCAAAGCCCCCCCCTGCCCCATGGTGCGCCCCGCCCGCCGGGAGAGGCAAACCCCCGGTGGATTTCTCCGCCGGGGGTTCCCTCTATTTCCCTTTCTCCATATCTGCAGCTTACTCAGCGCAGAGAATCTTCACGAAGCCCTCTTCCTGCAGGCGAGTAGCGCCACAGGCAAACTTGGCACGAATCTGGAGCGTTTCATCCAGGTCATCGCGTACCGAAAGCTTCACCTTGAAATCATCCCAGATACCGAACTGGGCGCGGCTCTTCACCCAGGCCAGGCAGGAACGCACCCCGAGATGATCCAACGGGAGCTGCTCCGTACGGATAATGCGGAAGCCGAGGAAGGAATCCAGGCGGCCTTCAGCCAGCGCCCGCACGGCATTGTAATCGAAGCTGGAAACCTCCTGCTGCTGCAGCAGGGCGTTAATCTGGCTGCTGGAGCAAGCCAGCACCAGCTCATCACCATAAGCGCGGCGTTCATCGCTCCAGGCCTCATTCTTCTGCAGAATCGTGAGGGCATGGCGCAGCTTGCCCACAGTAAGATTGCTCTCTACCGCGCTGCCGCTCTCCACGAAATCCTCCTCAATAATCTGAGTAGAAGGAAGCTCCACCGCCTCGGTGCCATTCTCGCCCGTGTAGTTAGCCCCCAGGAAGGCATCAATCATCACCTTGTCCATGCAGCGGCCAGCAGCGGCACGCAGACTTTCAATTGTCTTGCTCACCGGCACATCGATATTAGCCAGCTTCTTGGCATCAAATTCATCAAAGCCCACGGCCTTGGTGAAAATCTTCGGGTGAATCACACGCCGCGTCGTGGGAGCCTCAGAAAGAGAAGTGCTCTTCATGCGCTCGGTCTTTTCATCGAACGCAAGCAGGCCGTACTGGTCGAACGCAGCCATCTTCCCGGTAAGCCCGGATTCGACGGTCACATACTTATCGAGACGCGAGACCTCCTGCTGGAGATAGCTGCCCCACTTCTCGGAATACTTAATCTGATAGTTATTTTCAATATCTGCCATAGTTGTGTTACAGGGTTGTTGGTTCACATGGCAAATCGGCTGCAAGGGATTACCCAGCAAATGTGGGGTCTGGGCCGCGCGGAGCCCGGTAAAGCAGTTCCGGAACTATCCGGAATTAGAGCCACCAGGCGCTCTTGCCGGGGCTCATTACACCACAGCAGCGCCGCCTTGTCACCCAGAAGCCGCACCCCGGCACCGCATTCCACATCGAAATACCGCCCGCTCAATCCAGCACAATCTCCAGCCCGTCATACGCAGGCTGCATGAAATCCGGCAGATATTCGCAAAGACCATTGTACTCAACCTCGTGCCCCACGTGGGTCACATACCCGCGGCGCGGGCAGAGCCGCTGCATCACCGCCACCGTATCATCCACACAGAAATGAGTGCGGTGCGGGCGGTAGCGAAGGCCATCCATAGCCAATGCATCCAGATTCATGAGCAGCGGAGCAGATTCCTCCGGCAGGGCCTGAATATCCGGAACATAACCGAAGCTGCAGCCCCCGCTGCGGAACACGTAGCCGAATGTCTCCACCGTGGCATGCTGCACCGGCACCGGGGTCACCTCGATATCCCCCACCACAAATGGTTTGCCGGCGTGGTCATGAGCAGCAGGACGGATATAGCCCTGGTAGGTATTTTCCTCTGCAAAAGCCCAGCCGAACATGCTTCTGAGCATCCGCAAACACCCCGAACCGGCATAAAGAGGCAGGCGATCCTCGCGCCGCCAGCAGAAAGCCCGCATTTCATCAAACCCGGTCGTATGGTCCAGATGCTCATGCGTGTACAGAACCGCATCAATCGCCGTTAATCCGAACCGAAGCGCCTGCGCCCGCAAATCCGGGCAGGAATCCACCAGCAGCGTTGTGGTCGCAGAACGCACCAGCACCGATGAGCGCAGGCGCTTGTTACGCGGGTCTGCCGAGCAGCAAACCTCGCATCTGCAGCCAATCACAGGCACCCCGGTAGAGGTACCGCTGCCAAGGAAAAGTACGTTCAGCATCAGATTTTAGTTTGGATTTCCGCGCGCATTATGGCATAATCTGCCGCAGAACGCAAAGAGAAATTATGCTTTCCCTGCTCAAGATACGGAATCTCGCCCTGGTAGACGAACTCATCTGGGAACCCCGCGCGGGTTTCCTGGGTATCACCGGCGAGACCGGTGCCGGCAAATCCGTCATTATGGGTGGTATTTCCCTTGCCCTGGGCGAAAGAGCAGATAAAAGCCTCATCCGTAGTGGCGAAAGCCAATGCAGCATCGAGGCTGTCTTTCAGCTGAACGACCCCGGCCCCCTGAACACCCAGCTGGAAGAAAGCGGCGTGCCGCCCTGTGAAGACGGGCTCCTCATCATCCGCCGCGTTGTCACCGCCAGCGGCAACCGCCAATTCATCAACAGCAGCCCCGTTACCCTGCAGCTGCTCAAAAGCATCGGCTCCGGGCTGGTAGACATGCACCACCCGGAGGAACACCGCTCCCTTACCTCGCAAGAGCGACAGCTTGCCCTGCTCGATGCCTTTGCAGAAAATACCTCTCCCCTGGCAGATTATCATGCCGCCTACCGTGCCTGGCTCGATACCCGCCAGGCCTGCCGCAGCCTGCAGGAAAGAGAAATGGCAAATGAACGCGAACTCGATTTCCTGCGCCACCAGGTTGCAGAAATTGAAAGCGCAGCTTTCACCGCAGAAGAAGTAGAGGGCCTGGAAGCCCGCTGGCAGCGTGCCCGCAACGCCAACCGACTGCGAGACACCGCGCTGCCCATGGCCCACATGGTTGATGGCGAAGAAAGCTCCCTGCTCTCCACCCTGCACCAGCTTGTCCGCAGCGGGAGGGAACTGGAGCGGCTCGATTCGTCCTGTGCGCCCTGGCTGGAAAGCCTGGGGGCTCTCATCGACACCGCAGAAGACCTCGCCGCCAACCTGCAGGATTACGTGGAAACACTCGAATGCGACCCCGCCGAACTGGCTGAGCTGGAAAACCGCATTGCCCTGCTGGATAATCTGAAACGCAAATACGGAGCAGATTACGAAAGCATCTGTGAGCATCTGGAAGCCTGCCGCGCCAAGCTCGATGCCATCGGCAACCGCGAGCAGAGACTGGAGGAACTCCAGGCAAAGGAAAAACGCTGCTTCGAAGAAGTATTGCAGGCAGGTAAGGCGCTCTCCGCCACCCGAAGTGCAGCGGCCCCGCGCCTGGAGAGAGAATTCCTCACCCATGCCCGCCACCTCGGCTTCCGGCAATCCCTCTTCACCGCGCAGCTCACCCCCCTGCCCGAACCCGGCCCCCAGGGGCTGGAAGAAGTAGACTTCCTCTTCGGCCCCAACCCGGGCGAACCGCAGAAAGCGCTGCGCCTCATTGCATCCTCCGGCGAAATGGCCCGGGTCATGCTGGCCCTGAAGAGCGCCCTGGCCCGGCAGGATGATACACCCCTGCTCATCTTCGACGAAATTGATGCCAACGTAGGCGGCGAAATTGCCCGGGCAGTGGGCATGAAGATGCGCGAGCTCGGCCGCGACCACCAGGTTATTGCCATTACCCACTTCCCGCAGGTTGCCGCCCTGGCAGACCACCACTACCTCATCTCCAAGGGGCAGACCACCGAAGGCCGCACGGTTTCCCGGCTCGAGGAAGTAGATGCCGGTGCCCGCATCGCCGAGCTCGTTCGTATGCTCGGCACCTCCGGGCCCACTGCAGAAGCCCATGCCCGCGAACTCCTTGTCCATTAAGCCCGCACTCTATCCCGGAGCAGAACAGAAGCCACCGGCACAGCAGGCGGATTCTGCCGCCGTGTGAAGCCATAGGAGCGACCTGTTGTTCCGGTGGAGCTGGCACAACGTAAATCGCTGCGACTCCGCAGGGGGAATCGCAGCGATGAAATCGGGAATCTGTGCCCGGAAGGAAAGCGCAATTACTTCTCCTCGATGGTCACATCGTACTCGCGGCCCATGATGTTGAGCTTCATGTTGCGGCCGGAGATAGCAGCAGCCACACCCACGGTGGAGAGGGCGGCGGGAGCACCGAAGTTCTCCTGCTTGGGAGTGGTGGGCGGCTCGGGCTTCTTGCCGGCGTAGTAGTCCTCAAGCTGCTGCGGGAACATGCAGTAAATGACGCAGTTCTCGTCTGTAGCGGGCATACCCTTGGCGGCGAGCTTGTCGCGCAGGTCCTGCATGCCGGGCTTGATGAGGTCTGCCGGGCGGCAGGTAATGGGCTCCTTGCCCATCTTCTTGGCGCACATGGCCTGCAGCTCGGGATCCACGGGTGCGGGAGTGCGGCCATAGTAGCCCAGGGCCACGTCGGCGCACTGCGGGGTGATGTTCTTCCAACGGCCGAACTTCACGTTCATCATAGCCTGCACACCCACAATCTGGGAAGTGGGGGTTACCAGCGGAATCCAACCCAGAGCCTCGCGCACCACGGGAATTTCGGCAAACACTTCCTCGAACTTGTCGGTCATGTTCATTTCCTTGAGCTGGCTGCGGAAGTTGGAAAGCATACCGCCGGGCACCTGGTAGCGCAGCGTATCGCTGTTCACAATCTCGTTGGCGTGGCTGGTGAAGCGGGAAAGGCTGTCGTACACCGGCTGCAGCATGGCAGAGATATCGGAGAGCTTCTTCTTGAAGTCTGCCTCATCTTCCAGCTTGGGAGCACGCTCGTAGCCGTTCATGAGGGCGAGCATACGCATGCAGTCCGGCTGGCCGGTACCATTGGCGAAAGGAGCGATGGAAACGTCCACCGCATCAGCACCGGCGTTGATGCCAGCCACGTAGGTAGCAGCCCCCAGACCAGCGGTCTCGTGGGTGTGAATCCACACAGGCAGGTTACATGCCTTCTTGATGGCTTCGGTCAGGGCGGCAGTCTCAGCCGGGGGAATCAGACCGGCCATATCCTTGATGACGATGGCATCAGCCCCCATATCGGCAATTTCCTTGGCCAGGTTGGCGAAGTACTCGAGATTGTGCACCGGGGAAGTGGTGTAGCAGATAGTGCCGTGAGCCTGGGCGCCGGCTTCCTTGGCAGCCTTGATGGAGGTACGCATATTCTGCGGGTCATTCAGGCAGTCAAAGATACGGAAGATGTTCATGCCGTGCTTAGCGCTGAGCTTCACGAAAGCCTCCACCACGTCATCGGCGTAGTGAGTGTAACCCACAAGGTTCTGGCCACGCAGCAGCATCATGTGCGGGGTCTTGGGAGCCAGCTTCTTGAGGGTATCCAGGCGGTCGAACGGGTGTTCGCCAAGGAAGCGCAGGCCGGAGTCAATGGAAGCACCACCCCAGGTTTCCAGAGCGGAGAAGCCCATGGTGTCAAGGATGGGTGCGATTTCGAGCATCTGCTCGGTAGACATGCGGGTGGCAGCCAGAGACTGGTGGCCGTCGCGCAGTACGGTGCAGTTGAATGTAGCGGGTTTCATATCTTAAAATGATTGGTAAAAAGGCGTAATTCTATGGGCTAATCCTACCATAAAACCACCTTTCGCGTCAAGCAACTATTGCATGCCCCCCGAAAAATAGCACTTACGAGGGCATGTTCCACCCCCGCAGGAGTAACAGACAGAGAGGCTGAGCCCCGCTTGTCCGCAAGGCTTAAAAGGCAGCAAAGAACCGCTCAGCCTCCTCGCAGACACGGACCGCCACGCTGTTGACATCCAGGCGCGAAGCCTCCAGCCAGAAGTGAGCAGCCTCCTTGTAGAAGGGTCGGCGCTCGGCATCCAGGCGCTCAAAAACCGCGCGGCGGTCCGTATTCATCAGCAGCGGGCGCGTCGTGCTCCGCGCCGTACGCTGCAGCAGCGCATTCACAGAAACATTCAGCCACACCGTAAAGCCAAGCATACGGAGCAACTCGCGGTTTTCCGGGCGCACCACAATACCGCCACCGGTGGAAATAATGGAAGGACTCGGAGTGGGATTATACAGCAGGTAACGCAGCAGCGCCGTTTCCAGCGCGCGGAAATGCTTTTCGCCCTCCTGGGCAAAGATTTCAGAAACAGGCTTGCCTATCTGCTCTTCTATAATGGCATCCGTATCCAGCAAGGGCATACCGGTGCGCTTGCTGAGCGCCTTGCCGACAGTCGTCTTGCCGCAACCCATCAACCCAACCAGGATAATAGGGCGGCCCTTGGTATCAAGCGGATGTATCGGCACCGTTACCATACCAGCAAAGCATCAATCCTCGCAAAGGATAACCTCACCCCGGAACACAATGAGCGCCTGACCGGCAACAGCCTCACTCCCCCCGGGCAGCAGCACAGACACGCTGTCATCATCATTCACCACACCCTGCACCATACCCGCAGGGGTCTCAATGAGCGTCTTCTTCTGCCCCTCATCCTCCAGAAAATCAGCAAAAGCCGTACAGCAGAGCAGCGCATTGGCTTCCAGCGCCGCCTCAGAACCATCGGCATTGTAATGACGCATCAGGATATCGCCGCCATTCCGGGCGGGCTCCACCGCAACAAGACCATCTGCCCCCACACCGAAACGGCGCTGGCAGATATCCGCCACATTGGCCCCCGTCAGCACACCGCTGAGCGAAAAATCCCGGTTATCCACCATCACAAAATCGTTTTCTGCAACAGTCATCTTGTAGAAAAACAGCATCATAACGGAAAGATTCTAGCAAAACTCCCCCCACAGGGAAAGACTAAATAATGCATACCGCAGATTTCTGAACACAAAACACCAGCTCCCCACCGCCAGCCACAGCAGGCAGGGAACTGAAGCAACACCTCAGAAACAGCCCTGCGGCATCAATGCGGCTCCACCAGCGACGGATCCTCCATCAGAATCACCTCAGCCCGCGAAACCCGGCCTGCGGCAGTAAAATCAAACCGCAGAGCATGCGTGTAACTGGCCGTATTCTTCGGGTGATCAAAGTAGAAATACACGAAAGACTCCGTATTCCCAGCCCCGGGAAGCGAAACGTGCATAGGCCCGAAATCCCGCTCCACCTCAGCCTTGGTAGCCGCCTGAAGCTGGGCATCGTGAGCCGCCGCCACAGCAGCCCGCCAGCGGCGGTCATCGCGGCCGTTGATGCAGTAGCCAATGCGACCTTCACCGCAATCATCGTTGAAATAAGGCTTCGTCACAGGCCGTATCAGCGAGCAGGAAGCCAGCATAAAAGGAAGAATCAAATAATGTAACTTCATGATTCAGGTATAGTAGGTTGAAAATCCTCAGCAGCGCGGCAGCGCCAGCTACGGGCCAGCGCGGCATCCCTGGCCACACCAAGCCCCCGTTCATAACAAACCGCCAGCGCCAGTTGCGCCTCTGCATGCCCCTGCTCCGCAGAAAGCAGGTACCAGCGGGCAGCCTTCTGCCAATCCTGCGCCACCCCCAGACCGCGGGCATAGCAATGCCCCAGCGCACATTGGGCCACAGCACACCCCTGCTCCGCAGACCGGGCATACCACATAAAAGCCAGCTCCGCATTCTGCGCCGCACCCGAGCCCCCCTCATAAGCACGCCCCAGATAATACTGCGCCAGGTCATCCCCACGCTCAGCAGCCTTGCGGAACCACTCCACCGCCTGCACTGCATCAGCAGCCACCCCTTCGCCGCGCAGATAACACCAGCCAAGGTTAAACTGAGCATCCACATAATCCTGCTCAGCCGAGCGGCGGTACCACTCCACCGCCTGTACCAGATTCCGATCAACACCCTCACCCCCGGCATACTACACCCCCAGCGCACCCTGAGCCGCCGCATGACCAGCCTCAGCAGCCGCGCGGAACCACGCCACCGCCTGCTCCGGCACAGCCTGGCAAGCC
>CAJGDB010000073.1 GCA_904502165.1 uncultured Akkermansia sp. | reverse complement strand
TCAGGTCATTGTCATTGGCCACCCCATCAGCAGAGGCTTCGCCAACCACCAGCGTACCATTTGCCAGGGTGCCGGAAAGCGTCGTATTGGCATCTGCTGTGGCATCAGTCGCACCAATGCTTACAGTCTCACCATCGAGATCCAGCTTGGCATTCACTCCGCTGAGCACCACACCTGCACCCTCCGTGCGGGCGGTCGCGCCCGTATCGGTTACCACCTTGTCATCAATGGAGACATAATCCGAACCATCACCCTTGATGATGAGTTCCTTACTGCCAGCCAGACCGTGAATCTCCACAACAGCTTCGCTGCCGTTGGTTTCAGGATACGTATCCAGGGCTGAAATATCAATGGTTGCATCAGCATTCACCACCACGCTCTGAACATTATCCAGCACATTGGCGTGAAGCAGCTCAAAGGCACCTGTCGTGTCGTTGTATGTTGCGACATTCATGCCGATGCCCGTTGTTGTACTGCTGCTTCCATCAATGGTCCAGGTGGCTTCTGACAGCTCCTGCTGTGTCACCCCGATAGACACCTGCGTACCTGTGGCACGCAGAAGGCCATACGGGACGGTAACTGTAAGGGAGTCGTCCAGCTTGTAACCGCCCTGCCACAGCTGCTGCACAAGAAGCTTATGTTCTTCTTCAGTCTCACCGAAGAGAGACAGTTCAAAACCGCTCACGTTGTCATCAACCGTACCCACAGAAAGCAGAGTGAAGACAACAGATTCCTCACCACTAGCAGCGAATACATCATCCAGGGTGCTGACAAGGCTCTTCACCCCTTCAATCGATTCCATCTGCGTGAAGTGCACGGTGATGTCCTTCTCCGTTACGCCAGCCAGAGCCTCATCGTCAGAGATATCGGCCTTGATGCTGTTCATGGTAATGATGGGAACATCATTGCCATTATCGTCAACCGGCAGATCCAGGTTATCGTAACGGATTTCGCTCGTCACCACATCTCCCAGCGTAATACCGGAAGCAGAAACGTATGTCTGCACAGTATCACCAGTTTCAGGGTCAGTTGAGTCAACCAGCTGACCACCGATGACCAGATATTCCGTTTCAATATCACCACCATTAGCAGTAGCCTGGCTGATGGTAATCTTGTCGGATGCAATGATGCCATTGTTATTGATTGTGCCAAGGAATTCCACATCATTAGCAATATCCAGACGGCCACCCGCACCCACGGTTACTTCACCCTTACCGGAGAGGGTATCAACAGTCAGGGAGCCCCCTGTCAGAACACCATCTACGTCCTTACCCACCGTCAGAGAACCATCGTTGGTCAGCGTGCCGATGTTGGCCTCAACACCGACATGTACATCACCGCCAAAGGCGAGTTCCATATTGGTGGCTGTGAGCGAGCCTCCGACCGTCAGGCTGGATCCGGATTCCACCTTCAGCACGCCGCCCTCGCCGGAATGAGTCAGGTCACCCGTCACGGTAAGGCTGCCATAGGTGGCTTCGTTGTCCTCGGTCTCAGCATCATCGGCAGAGCCAACGGTGATGGTACCGCCGTTGTTTGTCAGGTTTCCATTCACGGTCATGGAAGCCAGAGGAGTCTCGCCGTCATCAGCCAGACCACCGCCAATGGTGATGGTGCCGCCAACATAGTTGATATAGCTATCAATACCCAACTCCGGTTGATTGACCTCAATCTCAAGGGCAGCATTCGTGACAGAGCCCGTAGTCAGGCTGCCGGACTTCACATCAATATGACCACCTGTGTTATCCAGCGTGCCGTCAATCGTGACTTCTGCACTAGACACAACACCATCGTTCTCAACAGGCAGCCCCATTACTACAATGATGCCGCCATGTACCGCATCTTCTGCAATGCCCATGGAATTAGTGACATTCCCGGCGACATGCAGGGAGCCGCCGAGTACATCGACAAAGCCGCCTGTGTTGTCGAGATTGCCGTTGATTACCACACCACCCGTTTCTCCGATGATGAGGGAGCCGGCTTCCATGACCGAGCCATTGGCTTCACCCACTTCACCTAATATATCCCCCTCCGGAATTGCATCACCCGGAACGGCTTCGACAACACCACCGGAAAGAGCATCATCAAAGGAGGTAGATGTCACCACCGACTTATTGATGAAGTCACCTGTAGACAGATGACCATTCACTTCGATGCTACCGCCGGTGTTATCCACAGCCCCGTCGATTGTCAGTCCGAAACTATCACCCACCTGCACTATTCCCTTGTTGGTCAGGGAAGCGGCAGAAGCTGAGGTAAGCCGTATGAGGTCACCCTCAACCAGGCACTCCACGCCAAGCTTACCCTTGCTGCTCACAGTGATGTTGCCACCCACTTCGGTGTCAAGCATCAGGTTGAGCGTACCACCATTCACAACCAGGTTGTTGGCAATATCCAGCGAACCTACGCCTGTGGTGGAACCCATGGTATAGGGCGTGCTGGTAGCAGCCCAGTCCTCAACGGTCAGGTTGCTGATTTCTACTGCCTCTTCCACAGCAATGCGGGAAACAAGGGTGTTTTCTGCCGTACCAATCACAATGTTGGAGTCAGCATCGGGCAGGAGGTCGCCCTCCCAGTTCCCAGCCTTGGCCCAGGAGCCGTCCACATCGCCTTCCCACTTGATGGTGTTGGCACTGGCCACCGCTTCAAGCGTCAGTTCGGTGTAGTCATCATTCCAGCCGAGGGTATAGTCATAGCGGCCGTCCGTGCTGGTCTGCACAACGTCAGCTGTGCCGGCTTCGGTCAGGGCACCCAGCAGCACACCGGCCGCAGAGGTCTCATCCAGACCCGTTGTCAGGGTCAGCAGGGTCACCTTCTTGGTCTCACCATTAGCCAGGGCCGTCAGCAGATTCTCGCCCACATTGAAGGTAAGACCGCCTGCCAGCGAACCAGCCGTAATGAGGGAATCTGCCAGGTTGTTCACCTTCACACCGCCGCCAATTCTCAGCTCACCGCTGCTCACCAGCGTGGAGGCCACATCGGCCGTGCCCATGGTCAGGGCTCCGGTCAGGGTGAGGTCACCCACGGTGTTGGACGCACCCTGCAGGGTGAGAGCCCCGGCGGTGATGCCGTAGCCTTCGGGAGCCGTGGTACCTTCTGCAATGCCGGTAATGCCACCGGTCACCGTGAGAGTCTTGCCGCTAGCGTTTACGGACTTGGTATTTGCCAGTCTGGAAAGCGTGGTATCATTGGCCAGGCTCAGCGTGCCGCTGTTGGTCACAGCAGCCCCTGCCGCCAGAGAACCGGTGACGCTAAGAGTGCCGGAGTTATCAATGGTGCCTATGGTATGCGACAGTGCCACGCCACTGGCATCGCTTGCCGAAATGGTGACATCCGCACCACCAGCTACCGTCAGCTTGCTGATGGAAAGATTGCCCTTAAACGTGGTAGCATTGGTGCCGTTAACCGTGACATTGAAAGTACCGGCGGTATTCGTCAGGTCTGCATTGATAGTCGTAGCATTACCACTGAAGGTTGCCTCAACAGTAGATTTCGCATTGTTATTCACAATGGCACCGGTCCAACCGGAAATATCACCCGTGAAGGTATGTTTTACTGCAGCATTATTCTGATTTCTGACGCTGACAATATTACCTGTACCCTTAATGCTACCGGCAAAAGTGTATATCCTGTTGGAATATCCATCGTTATATGTAATAGCAGCCACCGATTCACCGGTTTCATTACCCAGAATCAGGTTGCTGTTGTAAGTGGTATCTGCGTCCTCCAGATAGCCGGTAACACCGACCAGTTGTACCCAGGAGCCGGCCTGACCCAGTGTATCAAAGTCGAAATCTCTAACCGAAGCATTTGCTACCTTCACCGTGCCCTTCCAGGCGAAGGTGGTAAAGTCAAGCCCGGTGACATCGACAGTGCTGCCCATGTTGAACACGGCCGTGGCATCTGCACCCTGCATAGTCACCTTGTTGGTGGCAGTCTGCCCCGTGATGGAAGTCTTGGCCAGGGTCACGCCGGCAGCAATCGTCAGGCTGCTGGCAGCATCCACCGTCATGCCGATGGTCGGTGCCTGGTTGAGCACCAGCTCGCCGCCGCTGAGTCTGATGGAGCTGGCACCAGTCATGTCAGCAGCGCCTGTGCCACCATAGTTCACTACGCCGCTGTTCACATAGAACACGCCTCGGTCAGCCTCTGTCTGGGCACCCACCACTGTGAGCACACCATCAGCATAGGCGGAACCTGTGGCCAGAGCCTCGCCATTCAGCTGCCAGGTCACACCATCCACAGTGGTCACACCGGTGCTTCCAGTACCGATGATGGTGTAGTTCAGCGTGCTGTAGCAGAAACCGTTTCCGGCTGTGCTGACAACGCCCGCACCATCCTTGAAGACGGCAGAGCCTGCAACCGGGGTCGGAGCCCAGGCAGAATCCGTGGTATCCACAATGTTGATCGTGCCGGCCAGGGTCAGCTTGCCCTTGTTGGTCAGCGCGCTGGTCAGGTTGGCATTTTCGATGGTGATGGTGCCTTCGCCGGTCTCAATCGTGGCGCCGCCGATGCTGGCGTTGCTGGCTCCATCGGTCATGGTGCCCGTGATACCCCAGCTGTTGGCATCGGCCTTCAGTGTACCACCGGTGATTTCCACGGCAATCGGTGAGGCAATGCCATCTGTGCCGGTAAGCTCAAGGGTACCACCCTCCATCTCAAAGGAACTGGCATATGTATTTCCCCAAAAATCCTTACCTTCAGCAATGGAATCAGCCTTGATGGAGCCGCCGTCCTCCAGCACCAGGATGCTGCCGGTATTGCCGGAACCCTCGTCGGAATTACCCAGCTTGACAGCACCAACGGCATCAATGGAGCCGCCGTCCTTGACCGTCATGTTGACATGGCGACCAACCAGCACATCGCCATTCTTATCACTATTGTCCCCATCTACAACCTTGATGCTCTTCGTTACATCCCACTGCATGGAACCACCTTCGCGCAGAATCTCGATGGCATCAACCGCCTCGATATTCACATCGAACAGAAGTGTCTCCACAGCATCGGCCGCGTAGGTGGCCCAGCCAAGGGCAATCTTGACCGTGCCGTCACCCGTGGTGCCTTCGCTGGCCAGCTTCTGAATCAGAGCAAGATCCGTACCGAGGGCGGTAATATCCAGCGTGCCGTTGACAGTGAGGCTGGAGATATCTGCCAGGGAAATAGAACCTTCACCGAACTGGGCTGTGCCAGCCCCGATGGTAAGATTGCTGGCCACCAGCTGGCCGCCGGCGGAAGAAGTGAAGGAATAGGTATTACCCTCACCAGCGGTAATGGAAACAAGCGAGGGCTTCACCGTGCCACTGATGGTAACAGATTCCGTTACACCACCGGCAGTACCCAGGGAATTGAAGTAAGCCTTATCACCTTCGATGAAATCGGCATCGCTGCTGAAAGGTTCGTCCACAGCCCAGTTGCTATTGGCGGTATCCCACACGAGGGTTGAGCCAAATTCAACCATAAGAATCAGGTTGCCGTTCTCCAGCTTCACCTTGCTGGAATCAAGCTTGGACACGCCGGCAATGGAGGAGAAGTAGGTGCTGGCAGCCACCTCGCCGGAGGTGTAGCCATTCAGACTGCTTACACCGGACATCAGAACGTTGGTTTCACTCAACTGGTCAAGAGTAAGTGCCACACCAGTAAGGCTGAGAGCTGCGCCAGCATCACCAGCCAGAGTCAGTGCGCCACCGCTCAGGTTCAGGGAAGTACCATTGTTCATGGTCAGTGCTCCGCCCAGTGTGCTGGCAGTACCTGTTGCCAGGCCGCCCTCGCTCACGGTCAGGCCGCCGGCCAGGCTGTTCGTGGCTGCTCCCAGAGTCAGAACACCGGCGCCTGTCTTGGTCACAGCAGCTGTGTTGCTCAAGGTTCCCACGGTAGCAGCAGCTGTGGCGGAAATCTTATTGAAATCCTTGAAGATTACTCCGCTGCGGTCCTGGGCTCCGCTGAGCACCAGGGTGCTGTCTCCGGTCACAGTAGAACCTGTCGCACCTTCTGCCAGCTTGTAACCGCCGGAAATTGTCTTGCCGTTGGCAATGGTCACATTGCTGCCAATGGTCACAGATGTGCTGGTGGCGGTAAGCTTCGAGGCGCGTTTCTGCTCGCCGGCGGCGTATACATCACCCACGGTGCCACCCTGCAGGTTAATGGAAATGTTACCCTGGGCATAGGTGCCATCAACCTTGTTACGCTCAATGGTAGTACCGCCGATAAGGCTCTGCACCTCACCGCCGGTGATGGTTACTGCAATGTCACCCACTCTGCCGTTGACGGCAGCCTCGTCTGAGTTGCCGATATAGCAGCCACCCACCAGGCGGGCAATGGTGCCGCCCTCAATCGCCACATTGGCAGAGCCGACGCTGAGCTCGCCTGCTGCCGCCTCGAGAACGGAACCGCCATAGACAGTCTTGCCATCTGTGGTGAAATTACCACCCTTAATGCTCAGGTTTGTGCTGCCGCTGATGGAGGAATTCGAGAAATCCTGACGCGAGCCCGCGATGACGTCCTGCGTGAAGGCGACGTTTTCAGCATCAATGGTCACATAGGTGCTGCCATTGATCGTTTCAACATATGTTCCATCCCAGCAGTAATGACCACCCACAATGATCTTGTTAAACTGAGCCCCCTCGGCGGCATTGTCAATATCAATGGTGATATGGGTATTGCCATTCAGAACAGCTTTACTTTGTTCGGGATTAGCAACCTTTACAGAGGCGCCGATAACACCGCGGACATCGTTTACAAGCTTATTCTGATTGGGAATATTCGTAGCATCGCTGCTCAGCGGAGTGTAAATAAAGATGTGCGTATCACCATTCTGGGTAACGGTATTGAGGTGGCAGGTTGTGCCAGAACCCACAATGAAGCCCTTTACAGTATCCGTGTAAACACTGATGTAGGTGTCACCTTCGTGCACGGCATCAAAGTCCTCCTGGTAGTGGCCACCAATGATGTTGCCCACTTCTGCGCCATCCACCATAATGTGTGTATCACCATTAAGAATGCGGCCCCACTTGGGATTATTCGGATGATACCAGGCATTCCAGCTGCCGCCGGCAATCATGCTGTATGAGCCGCCGGTAGCCTTGATCCACACTTCCTTTTCCAGCGTTTCACCATAAGCATCCTTACCTGCAGCATCCAGAATACCACCCAGAACTACCGTATTCTGCTTTGTATTGGCCGTCAGCTCAACAGCAATGACTCCATTGTTATCAAAGGTAGAACCGCTCAGGTTCACAACGTTCCAATCGTCTTTGGCCTCGAAATCCGAATCCTCCAGGCCCCTGGATACCACCGTGGCAGGTGTACCACTCAGGCACGCCCCCCAGTTGATATCCCAGTCTGTCTGCGCCTGGGCCGAGCTGCTGAGCCAGAGGCGGCCATCCCTGATTTCATAGGTCAGGGCAGAGGAATCATAGCCCGCCACAGTAATGAGCTGCTTGAGGGAATCCAGCGTTGCATCTGTAGCAGAGATACCAGTATCAATGCCTGCCTCCATAGAGGAGAGGACATTGTAAACATTCAGCGTGACCGCCGAGCTGATAGTACCAAGACCCAGTACAGCACCCTTGCCGTAGATAAGCTCAGCGCCGTCCGACAGGTCGAAGGATGTAGCCGCCAGGTTCATGCCGTTCATGGTCAGCACGCCGTCTGCAACACTCAGTACACCATTTACCTGCAGCGCACCTTCGCCGGTGCACGCAAAGTTCCTGCCTGCAGAAACATTACCATTGACAACAAGAGCCTGGCTGGCTGTCACATCTACAGCATTAAGGGTAAGCGAGCCACCCGCTTTCACCTCTACTGTGCCATAACCGGAAAGTGAGCTGAGGCTCACAACACCTGTGGCGCTGACCTCCAGCCCACCATTGGTGAGAATAGTTTCCTTGGCGCGGTCATAGGTACCATCAAGCCGAAGCTTACCACCCGTTACTTCGATTTGGGAATCAGCAAACTGGCTGCCGGAAAGAGCCAGCACACCCGCACCCGATTTGGTGAGTGTATTTGCCCTGTCAGTTGTACCTTCAATCGTCAGTTCGCAACCCTCGTTCACATTGATATCCAGTGCACGATCCATGCGGATACGCACGCCGGATTCCACTTTGTTACCCGTGCCGGAAACCGTCCATACCAGCTTATCTTCTCCGTTATTATGAACCTGAATGATGGGTACATTATTATCACTCTGCGAGCCTATGCCACTATTATTGCTCGAAGAAGTAATAATGGCACCACCCAGCATCTCAATATCCGTATTGAATGTGGTACGGCCGGCAAGGGCCAGGGTTGCATCTTGAATGGTAACCTTCTTTGTGGCACCGCCATTGTAACCCAGCGAATCAACGTTTCTGAGTTCAAGGCATGCGCCATCCGTCACCGAAACATAGCCCTTGAAGAAACCATCAGAGCCTGAGTTGGTGGTGTATACCGAAGTACCACTACCGGTAATCACAAGCTTTGACCCGGCAACATGCGAGACAGGCTTGATTGTATCGAAATCGACCTCTGCACCGGTGTTCATCTCGAGCGTGGCACCAGCATAGAGTTTTACATTGTCAAAATCTTTGGCGCCAATGTTAAGCGTGCCCAGGTTCTTCACCTCCACCAGGGTGCCGCTTGCCAGATTGGCGTAATTGCTGAGATTCAGGCTGGTGTCCTGGGTGCCGTCACCCACTGTCAGGGAATTTTCTACAGTGAGGGTACCCTCACCGGAGAAAGCCCACCCTGTGCCGACCAGCGTCACATGGGCTGCGGCGATATCCTCCGTAATCTGCACCGTTTCACCCGCACCGGAGAAAGAAGCAGCACCACCAGCCGTCCAGGCTGCAGCGGGGGAACCCCAGTTGGCACCACTCCAGGTATTATCTGCATTGGCGGTATTCCAGCTGATCCAATCAATAGCACTCAGAGAAGGAGCCGTTGTACCCATGATGGCAGCAATATCGCTGGTATTCACCGCGCCATTAGCCGTAAAGATTGTCAGATTCTGAATCTCACCCTTGAAAGCATCGCGGACAAGGTTGCCGCCCTGCGCCACTGCATTACCCGAACCAATGGCAAGGAAAGCGGCTTCCTCCCCCGTTGCACCCATAGAATTCATTACGCTATTATGAGTGTAATAGCTGCCAGAAGCCGTACCTACATGGAAACGGGGCTTTTCACCCATGCCGAGTGTAACAGCCACCAGTTGCCAATTACCAGCAGAAAGATTATCACCAGCACCTTGGTTGAAATCGGCGACCCCCTTCGTCGTCAGCTTCATATTGCCATCACCGGCGCAGAACATAAAGCCATTGCTCTGTCCACCATAACCAAACATGGCCCCCAAACCAGACCCGCTGTCCACCTTGACCCAGGCGGCAACCACCACGCGGCTGGAAGCCGATGAGCTGGTGATGGCGGAAACCACAGCCGCATTGGAAATATTCGTGATGGCAGATTCGCCATTGAAGTAATAAGAGGAATAACCATTGCCGGACTTGTTTACCACATTGCCCTGCATGGTACCGGCTGCCACCAGTTGATCCATCGTGGCTATCGTTGTCAGTTCCGCAGCTGCAGCCTGCTGCGGAGCCGCCAGGGCGGCCAGGGCAACACCAGATACAGTAGCTGTACCCACAGTAGTGGAAATACCGGCTACGGCTGTAATGCAGGCGAGCACGGCATTGCGGAGTAATTTCGGGAGGTGTAATTTCATAAGTGTTTTTGTGGAGGTAAAATTCCTGGGAGCGGAAGGGCATAGTCCTCCCAATATGATACCTTACCATCATAGCCAAACGCCCCGCGCAACGCAAGCAGAAAACTGGAATTCTTCGAAAAATACCAGCAAAAAAATCAGGAATTCCGCCTCACCAGAGTCGGAAAAGAGCCTCAGAAGGGTAAAAAAAGGAAAATCGGCCATGCAGCACCCGGCAGGAGGGAGGAAATATTCGCATTCATAAAAATCGCACCCTTTCTTTTACAATTTTTTGCAATGAACGCGCTGCAACAGGAAAT
>CAJGDB010000072.1 GCA_904502165.1 uncultured Akkermansia sp. | reverse complement strand
TTCTGAAGGAGTCCCATGGTGTGTGTGTTGGTTGTTTGCGGATATCATATAGCCTGTGTGCTCTGATGTCAAGAATGGAGCTATAAAAGGCTTGACGCCACAGGGCTTAGCTGGCATACTCACACCTGCCGCCGGGCGCACTCCCGGAGGTATAGCTGGAAAACCCCGCCAGGACCGAGAGGTAGCAACGGTATTCAGACTATACTTGTCGGGGTGTTGTGCTCGGCGGTTTTTTTGTTGCGTCACCTGTGCAGTTGAGTTAGAATGAACAGGATGAAGCGCTTCTGCATATTGTTCCTGCTTTTGCTGCTGCCGGTGGTGTTGAGCTCCTGCATATGCCATACATCGGCCTCTATGCTGGAAAGCAGTGTCTTTCACCCTGCACGGCAGGATGCTGCAATCACCCCGCGTATCTACCGCGTGGGTGGGCAGTATTATCTGGCTCATACCATCAGGTACGAATGCCGCGAGGATAAGGTGCTCGTGGGAGGCATGGCGGCAGTGCATGGTAGCGAGGTGTATCTCCCCTTTGGCTATGAACGCGAGCCGAGGGAGAAAACGCTCTATTTCCGCCTTTCGCGTCTGGATGCCCGGGTTTACCTGAATGCAGTAGTGCCGGAACCAGCGGCCGATGAGCCTGCCGTCATCTGTGGGGAAGACTGGGATGCTGCCGCAGCAGAGGCTGTGCCGGCCCGCAAGGTGGTGCTGGATGTCTGGGAAGCACCCCGTGAGTCCTCCTGCCTTTATGATGTTTCCACCAATACGTTCCGGCTGGGTGTACCTTCCCTTTATGCGGGAGATGTGGCTGTGAAGGCTCCCCTGGCTCTGGTTCTGCTGGCGGTGGATATTCCGGTTTCCGCTGTGGCTACTGTGGGAACGGTGACGGGCATCTTCCCGGCGTTGGCGTATGCCTTTGACTGGATTGGCAGCTTGGGGCATACGAAGTCAGAAACGCAGAATTAACCCCATGTCGCCCTTCCATACTATCCGCCGTATTACTCTGCAGAGCTGGGTGTGGTGGGGTGTTGTGTGTCTGCTGTTCATCATCATGACCATAAGCTGGCGCGGTGCAGACAGTGCTGGGCGCATCTTTGTGTACCCTGTAACGCAGGAAACGACATATAGGCACATGGCGGAGTCATATGTGAAACTGTATTGTCCGCTGGAGTATGCTGAGCTTGAGAAGTTTCAGGGGGATCCCGTGGAATATGAGTGCATAAAATTTGTGATGCAGGATGCCGAAGGGCGGCGTGTACTCTTTCTGCCGGGAATGATGTACAGCGGTGAGGTATGTAGAATCTGGTTCTTTTTTGATGCTGCCACCCCGGGGCGGGTCTGTATCCATGCTCCTGTTGCCGGAGTGTTGCACTACCAATCTTTTCTACTCACGGAAAAGGAGAAAATGGCCGACTATCTGCAGCAGGCTGTACAGCGCCATGCCAAGGAGTATGGAGTGCTGGATTTTGTGGTTTTGGAGCTGTCTCCGGAACCGGTGGATATGGGCCTTGCTCCGCTAGTGGAGCTCATGAACTACTTGGTGGCGCAGTTGCCTTATCGTGTGGATGTCGGTGAGCTCATTCCTCCTGTGGGTGATGGACCGTTGCATTATCACTGGTGAAGGTGAATTTCATTCCCGAATGGTAATAAAATATGATTCCTCGTAAGGAAAAAGGTCTGCGGACAACAAAGGAACTGGGAGCACATGTGCGTGAAACGCGCAAGGCGCAGGGTATTTCGCAGGAGCAGCTGGCGAGGTGATTACCGCCGGCTCCATTATCCGCCGCCGCGGTTCGCTCCACAGAATACTTTCGCCCTCCTGCAGGATACGGGAGAAATCCGGTGTTTCCGCCTGGGTGGTAGTTGCCTGCATGGCTTGATTATAAGCAGGCAGGGAATGGTTTGTCAACCAGGGGAATCCTGCCCTTGTAAAAACGAAATCCAGCCCCCGGGAGGCGGGGGCCGGATGAAATTGTTGCGTGAAGACGGGGGATTCCCGCCTGTGCTTTAGAACGGGATGTCGTCGTCCTCCTCAATGGGCATGGGCGCGGGAGCCTGCTGCGGGCGCTGCTGCTGGTAGCCGCCATTGTTGTAAGCACCGCCGTAGTTTCCGCCGCCGTTGGAATAGCCACCACCCTGCTGGTAACCGCCGCCGTTGTTGTTGTAGTTGCTGGAGCGCTGCTGGTAGCTGCCGCCGCCCTGGGACTGACCGCCGTTCTCGCGGCTGCCGAGCAGCTGCATGTTTTCGGCCACGATGCGGATTTTGCTGCGCTTCTGGCCTGTCTGCTTATCTTCCCAGGTATCCTGCTGCAGGCGGCCTTCGATGAATACCGGGCGTCCCTTGGCCAGGTACTGGCCGGCGATTTCTGCCGTGCGACCCCAGCAGGTCACATCCAGGTAGGTGGTTTCCTCGCGGCGCTCGCCGTCGTTGGGGCCGCTGCTCACGCGGTTGACAGCCAGGCGAAGTTCAGCCACGCTGTTACCGCGCGGGGTGGTGCGTACTTCAGGGTCGGCGGTCAGGTTGCCGATAATCATTACTTTGTTTAAATTAGCCATTTTTACTCGTGTGTGGTGTTATATTGGGTAAAATGCCGGTGCAGGTGCCCGGCGCTATCTACATGGTGATATCCTACCTGTTGCCGCTGGGCTTGACAAGCAAAAATGTGGTAATGAAAGGCTTTTATTGTACGGCTGACGTGAATATAGGCTTGCAATAGCGTGCACAACGTTGTACAATGCCGCACCCGCACCCCAGCGGGGTATCACCATTTTTACCTCCCATGAAAGTTGAACTTATCGAAAAAGCCGCTCAGATTGTAGGCGACAACCAGCTGCTGGTCAACATCGTTTCCAAGCGTGTGCAGCAGCTTAACCACGGTTCTGATCCTTACATCGTAACTACTCCGGAAATGCAGTGCGGTGATATCGCTCTTACGGAGATTATCGAGGGTAAGATTACCTGGCACGAGATGACCGAAGAGGAGCTCGCCGCTGCCAAGGGTGAGGATACCGCAGCAAGTTCCTTCGACAAGGTTGCTGATGCTGCTGCTGAGGTTGATACCATTAAGATCAGCCTGTAAATCCTGCATCTATCCTTTTCTGGTAACCCGGCAAGCTCCCCGAACGGCAGCGCCGGGTTGCTTTTTTTCACCAGCCCCTGCCACCCGCATACCATGGCTAAGAAACCCGCACCTCAGAGCAACCTCATTGCAAGTAATAAGAAAGCAGGCCGTGATTACGAAATCATGGGCCGGCATGAGTGTGGTATCGAACTGCGTGGTACTGAGGTGAAATCCATCCGCGCGGGCAAGGTGAATGTGGCAGATGCCTTTGCCCGTGTGGAAAAGGGCCAGCTCTTCCTTTACGGCTGCGATGTGCAGCCTTGGGAAACGGCCGGTAAGTGGTTCCAGCACGAAGCCAAGCGCCCGCGCCGCCTGCTGATGCACAAGCGCGAAATCCTGAAGCTCGAAATCCAGCAGGCGCAGAAAGGTTTTGCGCTCCCCCTGCTGCGTCTTTACTGGAAAGACGGCAAGGTGAAAGCCGAAATCGGCATCGGCCGCGGTAAGACCCATCGCGACCAGCGCTATGACCTCAAGGCCCGCGCCGAAATGCGCGAAGTGCAGCGCGAGGTAGCGCGTTTCAATAAGGCACGGTGGTAACCCGCACTGCCTCCTGCAAAGGAGGCAATTTCACAGGCAGCAGGCCTATTTCACTATCAGAAGGATAATTTCACGCGGAGAGCCGCATTTCACTGCCACCGCAGGTGGCAATGAAGGAGTGAAATACGGATGTGGCCGTGTGAAATTGGATTATCATCCAGTGAAATCAGTCATGGACTGGTGAAATTGTCCCGCCTTGGCGGGACAGTCTTCTGGCTTGACTTAGCTGCTTATTGTGCTACCATGCGGCGAATGAATCTCCGCGGCTTAGTTCTTGATTACCTGCATACCCTGCAAGCCAGGGGAGTGCAGCGGCTGGCTGTGGATGATGAGGCGCGAGGGGTGCTGCGCGAGTGGATGCTGGCCGCAAAGCGGGGTTACCAGTCTGCGCCTGTGCAGGTCATGAGGCAGCAGCCTGTGGCAGAGCAGGTGGCGGGAGAGCCGGAAAATACACCCACCCCGAAGCTGGATGTGGATTTGAGCGAGCCCGTTCCTGCTGAGCCTCAGGTGCAGGAGGAGGATATTCCCTTCTTCCGCCCCGGCGGCAGCAATGCAGAAGAAGCCTGGGCAAATATGCGGCGCTTGCTGCCCACGTGGGGGCCGCTGCGCCAGCTGGGTACGCTGCGCGAAAAAGTGGTGTTGCCGCAGGGGAATCCCGGGGCAGATATTGTTTTTCTGGGCGATGCTCCCGGTTTTTACGATGAAAAGGCCGGCTTGCCTTTCCAGGGCGAGGCTGGTGGTAAACTGGATGGTATGCTGAAAGCCATGGGGCTTACGCGTGAGCAGGTGTATCTCACGCACATGGTCAAGTTCCGCCCGGCGCAGCCACGCCAGACCATGAATACCCGTCCGCCCAGCGATAAAGAGCTTTTATTCAGCCGCCCGGTGGTGGATTTTGAGCTGCGGCTGGTGCAACCGCGCGTGATTGTGGCGCTAGGGGTTATTGCTGCCCGCGGTCTGCTGCAGCAGGGCAATCTGCCCCTGGCGGCTTATCAGGAACGCACCTGGGATTTCAATGGTATCCCCGTAATCGTGACTCACCACCCCAGCTATCTGCTGCGTACCAGTGATTTGGGCGAGCGCCGCCGCCTGTGGGAGGAAATGCTGCATGTCATGCAGCTGGCAGGTCTGCCCATCAGCGAGAAGCAGCGCGGCTATTTCCTGCCGAAAATCCAGATGTAATCCGGGGTTGTTTTTTGCTCATGATAGATTGTAAATCCCTGATGAGCTGTTGCGTCACCAGCGCTTCTCCTTTTCTGTTGAGATGGACCGGGTCTTCGAACAACTCCTGGCGGGGGCTGAACAATGGTGCATAGTTCAGGAAATCAATCTGAGGGTGATTATCTGCAAGGGCCTGAAAGTAATTCATCATGTAAGCAAAAGCCTCAGGGTTTGAGGTTTCATATGACTTGATGATGGAAGGGTAGAGCAGGATGACGTGAGCCCCTCTGCTGGTGAGAATATCGAGTGTTTCGTGAAAATATCTCACGTTTTCCTCCGGCATGTTTACCTTCCATGGTCTGGGCTTGTTCCAGTTTTCATTGCTGATAGTGCCACTGGCCATGCTTTCCCAGTAATTCATCCATCCGCGTGCTGAACGATAGATAGCGGTATCAGAGAATCGGCTGCAGCGCACCAGCTTGTGTACAGCATAATCCCACAGGGAAGCCTCTTTGTAAACATATTCATCCATGGCCGGGGTTTCCATGAACGGATAGAAAAGCTTGTAGGAATTTGTGCTTAGATCATCACTGTTCGCAAACATGTTGGGGTCAACCCCGTATATCACGTAGGGAACAGAACTATCCTTCTGTGAAAGAAGGAAATGCTGCACCATGACATGGCGTTGCTTGATGAGTACTCCCTCCCGGCAATACTTGGAGACCTTCATGCCCAGGTCTTTTTCCAGTAGCCCCTTATTGCATGTCTTCATGAGGTGAGAATGCCCGATAATGAGAATATCCGCTTCCTGGTGAAGTCCATAGTACCGCTCCAGTCCTATTCGGAGAATGGAGGATATACCCCAATCCAAGAAGAATGAGAAGAAAGATGAAAATGCGGAAAAGTCTTTTTTTCATGGCATCAGAATTGGAAGTATACGAATTTATCAGAGCTTACGGCAAACAGCGCCGTCATTACAAACAGACAGGCAAAGGCAAAGGCTTTTACCACCCAGTTCCGGTAGAACCATTTCTTGTACAGGATATATTCAATGCCTATGAACATCGGTACGAGCAGACACATAGCCAGCGTAGTAGAGTCCATACGGGTAACAATACCGAATGGGAGCCAGGGACCGGTGAACATTTTGGTTATCATATTGCATGCGAGGGCTGTATCCGGAATCCGGAAGAAAACCCAGGCCAGGGTGACTCCCACGAATACAAATACCCGGTAGATTCCCCATTTGTCTTTAAGTCCCGTGAAGTGTTCAATTAAATACAGAACGCCATGAATGGCTCCCCAGATGACGAAGGACCAGGTTGCTCCGTGCCAGATGCCGCTCAGCAGGAAGACGGCCGAAATATTGAAGACCCACCGGGCTTTTGATACCTTGTTGCCTCCGAGCGAGATATAGACATATTCGGTGAACCAGCTGGTGAGAGAGATGTGCCAGCGCCTCCAGAAATCTTTAATGGATTGGGCAAAATACGGGAAATTGAAGTTATCGGTCAGCTGGATTCCCAGCATGCGCCCGCAGCCGACAGCCATAGATGCATAACCGCTGAAATCGCAATATATCTGAATGCTGTACAATATGGCTGTGACTGCCAGGGTGCTGCCGCTTTCTGCTGTGCCGTTGGAATATATGGTGTCAACCCATTCAGCCAGACGGTCTGCTATGACAATTTTCTTGAATAAACCCCAGATGAAATATTGGGCACCTGTGATGGTGTTATCCCAGTTCATGGGGAATCTGCCTTGAAGCTGCGGTATGAGGTTTCGGGCGTGTTCAATGGGGCCGGAGAGCAGAGTCGGGAAAAATGCAGTGAATAAGGCCACATTCAACAGGGAAAATGGTTCTGTTATTTTTTTTCGATAGATATCCAGTGTGTATGTGAGCGCCTGGAATGTGAAAAAGGACAACCCGACGGGCAACCAGACATTCTCTATGTATGCCGGGGCGTATTTCAGCACAATCAGCGGCAAGAGAGAAAGTGCAACAGAGCTTCCGACAATCCACTTCCGGGTGGAGTTACTCTTTTGATGCTGCCATAACAGTTTGGCGCCGACGTATGCTACACCAGTTACATAAAGTAACAGAAGTGGATAATACAGATGCAGATGAGCGTAGAATCCGTATGAGGACAGAAGGAGGACGATGTTTCGGGTCTTCAGGTAACTGAACCTGTTCAATATCCATGTTATCAATGCAATCAGGATGAAGAAGCCGCAGAACTCAGGAGAATTGAATAACATATGAGACCCTTAGAGTAGCGTGTTTTCAGCGTGATGTACAGAAAAAATACCCTACCCTGCTAAAAATAAATACCCATGAGGATTCAGTCATTGTACAGGAAGTGGAGGTTTTGTCTGATATATCGTTTTTTCTTCCGCTGGCAGAGGGGAAAAGCTGCCTTATCTGTTCCGGGATGCAGAGACGGAAACGCTGATCTGGGAGCATCAGAAATATGGCCATATAACGATGGAGCAGGCGCTCCATGGGTATCAGGCAAAGAAATGAGTTTGCTGCATGAAGCAGCCTTAATCTTCTCCCGCGCCCGGTTTTTCCACCTGCACCTTGCGGGGCTTGTAGGTAGTCAGCTTTGTCTTTTTACGCTTTTTCGGGGCAAAGTACTCCGGGTGGGCGGCTGCCCAGGCTTCGTACAAATCCGGGCGGTTTGTCTTGGTGCGCTCGATGGATTTATCCAGCTTCCATTCCTCGATGGCCTTGTGGTTGCCGGAGAGGAAGACGGGCGGTACTTCCATGCGGTTACCGGTTATTTTTGCTTTTCATATCATCAATGGGATGGTATACCTTAAGGTATGAAATGTGCCATTGTTTTTCTTACAGTAGGGTTTTATCTGTGTTGTGCTTTGGTGGTGGCTTCCGATGCAGAATCTGATATCAGCCAGGAGGTGGAGGCGTTGCAGAAAAAGGTGGTTGCTGCTGAGAATTTGACTAAGCAGCTTACTACGCAGTTAATGCAGCTTGACCGGGAAATCTCGGCTGTAAAGGATAAGGCTGGTGCATTAAGGCCGGAGTCTCCGGAACAGGATAAGGCGTATTTTGAGTCTCGTATCGCTGAGCTTGAAAAAGAGATTAGCGTATTGAGAAATAAAAGGCACCAGGCAGAGACTGATAGGACGGCCGCCCAGAATAATCTGGATGCAGGAATGGAGAAGGCTGCTGCCGCTGGGGTCGCGTGCGCAGAAAAATACATGGAGCGGAAGAAACTGGTGGAATATGTTGAGAAGAAGGCGCAGGAACACTCTCAGGCAGGTAACCTATTAACTTCAGGTGGCACAGCCTACTTTTTCTACGATAAGGCTGATAAGAAGGGGGAATTTGCTCGTAAGGCTTTTGTAAAAGAGGTTTACGCCTTAGAAAAGGTAGACGATTATTCATTGCAAATGGCGTATGAGAAGGCGATTCAGGGTTCACGGACGATGAAAGAGGAAGAAATCGTTGCCTTGCAGGCTGGCGAGCGCGCCAGGATGAAAGCCGTAGCACAGGGGCTTGCAGAGGAGCAAGCGAAGAAAAAAGCGGAATCTGCGGCTGCTCGTGCCAAAAAAGCCTACGCGAAAGCCGCTGCTGCCGGTGGTGGTCGCAGGCTTATCTATGTCTATGCTATCTGCAATGGTTACAGTCCGAAGGATGCGCTTTATTATGCACTTAATGTAGGCAAGAAAGGTTATAAGGAAAAAGAAATCGAGATAACCAGGCACGATGGCAAGGTGACAACCAGGGCAATGGGAGAAATGGGAGTTTCGTTCCTGGAGAAGAAGAGACTCTCGAATCTGAATCGCCGCGCAAAGTTGGCACAGAGCATGGCTTCCTCAGTAACACCAGAATTTATAGCGGCTGCTCGTGATGATATTAAGGCGAAGCAGATAGCGTATAATGCGGCTTCTGCATCGGCTGAGGCTGCGGCCAGAAAAAAATTGAAATCCTCCATCGAGAAATATGAGGCAGCCTGTGTTGCCATTGGTATGGTAGAGGGAGGGGATTTGCCTTATTTATTCCGGAATGCAAATATCATTATCAAGCTGAGATATCATGTTGAGCCAGGCTTTTTTGCGGAGGGGTATCGGACTCATGAGGATGTTATCACCTCGCTGAACAGTTTGGGAATTGCCTTTCCCGAAGGTACTTCGGCAAGATATGACGCAGAATCGGAAACGCTGACATGGGAATATTGGAAGTATGGACACATATCATTAGAGCATGCTCTCCACCTGTATCGGGAAAGAAAATAAGCATGCTGTTATGGGGCAGTGTTACTCTTCCTTCATACTCGGTTCTTCTGTTTGCACCTTGCGGGGCTTGTAGGTAGTCAGCTTTGTCTTTTTACGCTTTTTCGGGGCAAAGTACTCCGGGTGGGCGGCTGCCCAGGCTTCGTAGAGGTCGGGGCGGTTAGCCTTGGTGCGCTCGATGGATTTCTCGAGCTTCCATTCCTCGATGGCCTTGTGGTTGCCGGAGAGGAAGACCGGGGGCACTTCCATGCCGCGGAAAACATTGGGCTTGGTGTAGGCGGGGGCTTCCAGCAGGCCGTTGGAGAATGATTCCTCCACGCTGCTGCGGTCATCGCCCAGGGCACCGGGCAGCAGGCGGGCTATGGCGTCAATGACCACCACGGCGGCGATTGCACCATTGGTCAGGATATAGTCGCCGATGGAAATTTCCATGTCGACCAGCGTATCAATCACGCGCTGGTCCACGCCCTCGTAGTGGCCGCAGAGGAAGATGTAGTGGGCATCGCCACCCTCCATGCAGGGGGCTGCCAGTTCCTCGGCCACGGGCTGGCGGAAGACGCGCCCCTGCGGGGTCATGAGGATGACTTTCGTGTTCTCCTGCCGCAGTTCCTCGATGGCCTCGAAGATGGGCTCGCACTTCATGAGCATCCCCTGACCACCGCCGCAGAGGTAATCATCCGTGCGGCGGTATTTATCGTGCGTCCAGTCGCGCAGCTGGTGCGCGTGTACCTCGATGAGCCCGGCCTCCGCCGCACGCCCCATGATGCTCTGGGAAAGCGGCACGGTGATGAGCTCAGGGAAAAGAGTGAGAACGTCGATTTTTAACATAATCTAATTTACAAAGGACAAATTACAAAGGACAATTGGTGAAGTTCCGCTCGCTACGCTCGCAAGGGGATTTATTTTTCCAGACGAGCTCGAGCCGTTTTGGCAGATGCAGTGATAATAGCGCATATTTCACGCGCTT
>CAJGDB010000071.1 GCA_904502165.1 uncultured Akkermansia sp. | reverse complement strand
GAACACTTCCCGATTATTTTTATGGGCTGCAACACAGGTATTCTCATTGCTGTATATGAGCTCTATATCCTCTTTAGCCGCAGCTACCACGAAATCACTTCCGAATCGCGCATTCGCAGCACAGTCATCGCCATGGTCATGTTCATCACCGTGCCGATATGCAAGTCCATCTGGTACTCCCTCTATTACGGCCGCGGTCTGTTTTCTGCCATTTTCCGCATCTTCCATCGCTTGTAACAGCAGCATTCCCTCCCCCCCCTGGCAGCAGATTAACCCCTGTGCCCAAACGCAGAACGGCCCCGGTGCCGTTAGGCATCGGGGCTCGTTCTGAAACAACCTGTAAAAAGGTTTCTTAAGAAAGCTTAGGCCTTGGCGGCGCGAACCTTCTTGATGATGGAAGCCACAGTCTCGGAGGGCTGGGCACCATTGGCGATCCACTTCTCCACGCTCTCCAGGTTCAGCGTGTAGTTTTCGCCCTCAGCCATGGGGTTGTAAGTACCCACCTGCTCGATGAAATCGCCATCGCGGCGGGAACGGCTGTCAACGACAACGATCTTGTAGAAAGGACGGTCCTTGGACCCCTGACGGTTAAGACGGATTGCTACCATATCTAAAAATGTATATATTCGGTTGTTTCTCGCCCGCGTGGTGCCGTGATACAAAGCACACTGACCGCATGGCGGTGCGGAAATGTAACACAGGGCAGAAACCATGTCAAGCACAAAGGCAGATTTTTCCGCACAAAAGTTTGCATACAGGCAGAAAGCATGCTTTACTCCCTTGGCCGGGCTGCTAAAATAGCAGGCATGAGATTCTTCATGCTTCCCCTGCTTGCTCTTTCCCTGGTCTCCTGTGCCACACAGGCCACAGCTCCGGCCCGGCCGTCCTCCGGCGCAGTGAATACGCAGGAACTCGGGCGGCGCATCTGGGCCAATGAATGCGCCGGCTCCGTGCAGGGGCTGGTCTCCTGGAACGAGGGCGAGGCCTTCCCCTCCCTGGGTATCGGGCATTTCATATGGTATCCGGCCGGGGTGCAGGAGGCTTTCGATGAAAGTTTTCCCACCTTCGTGCGCTACGCCCGTGCCAATGGGGTGCAGGTGCCAGGGTATTTTGATGGACCTGCTCCCTGGTCCGGCAAAGCGGCTTTTCTGGCAGACCACAGCGGCAGGGCAGATGCCATGCGCCGCTGGCTGGCTGCCAATGTCGGGATTCAGACCCGCTTTATCATGTGGCGCTCACGCCTGGCCCTGCGCCGCATGATACAGCAAAGCAGCCAGCCCCGCGTTATTGCGGCTCGTTACAACGCGCTTTCTGCCACTACCCAGGGGATGTATTGCCTGGTGGACTATGTCAACTTCAAAGGCGAAGGGCTCAAAACAACAGAACGCTACCAGGGCCAGGGATGGGGGCTGCTGCAGGTTCTGGAAGAAATGGAGGGCTGCCCCACCGGCCGCGCTGCCACGGCTGAGTTTTCACGCGCTGCGGCAGCCGTTCTCACACGGCGCGTAGCCAATTCTCCCGCCAGCCGGGGCGAAAAACGCTGGCTGGGCGGCTGGCTGAACCGCTGCAAGACCTACAGGTAAAAGTACAATTTACAAGGTGCAATTCATGACATTCCCTGCGCCCTGACCACAGCCTGAATCCGGGCAAGCCAGAAGCTTGCGATACTTTTCAATTTTCTCAATTGAACCTCGTCCTTTGCTCTTTTCTGTTTTGCCTACTTCCGCAGGCTGAGCCAGTTTGCCAGCGCCACAACAAACAACAGGGCGCAGATTCCGGTGTAGAGCACACGCTCTGCCACCAGCTTATCCTGCGGGGCCAGATACCAGTATACCCCGCCCAGAATGGCAAACCCTATGATGAGGATAATTATGCTGACTTTATTTGCCTGCCACATAATCCCGGGAAACAATACACCCGCCGAAGACCAGGCCCCGGCGGGTGCAGTTGAATTCTTTAGTAGTTGACCGCCTCAATGCGGAAATAAGCCTGTGCGTGGTCGCATACCGGGCAGATGGCCGGAGCCTTCTTGCCAATCTGGATGTGGCCGCAGTTACCGCACTGCCAGATGACATCACCATCGCGGGAGAATACAATACCCTCCTCAATGTTGGCCAGCAACTTGCGGTAGCGCTCCTCGTGGTGCTTCTCCACAGCAGCCACACCATCAAAAAGCACGGCAAGCTCCTCGAAACCTTCTTCGCGGGCCTCCTTGGCAAAGGTGGCATACATATCCGTCCATTCGTAATTCTCGCCAGCGGCAGCATCCTTCAAATTCTGCATGGTGCTGGGAATGCCGCCATCATGCAGAGCCTTGAACCAGAGCTTGGCGTGCTCCTTCTCGTTGCGGGCCGTCTCTTCAAACAGCTCGGAAATCTGTACATAGCCATCCTTCTTGGCCTTGGATGCGTAGTACTGATACTTGGTATAGGCCTGAGCCTCACCAGCAAAGGCAATGGCGAGATTCTTCGCAGTCTTGGTTCCTTCGAGATTCATAATCGTCGTGTGTTGTTGCGTTAAGGTTGGTGCACCCCTCCGGAATAAGGAGCGATGTCATACCTTTACACTAGCATATTACCAGACGCAGGTAAATACATTTTTTTCATCCATGACGCAAAGTTGCCCAAAAGTTTCCTGCACATGCGCGAGGAAGAGCAAAAAGGCTTGCTTTCCGGCCCTGTCTCTGGTAGTGTATTCCCCGTATGAAGAGAAGCCTTACTGTCATTAGTCTGGGGGTTGGCATGCTTGCGACCCTTTCTTCCTGCAGCTATTTCCGCAACAATAGCGACACACTCGGCTATGAAGAAGCCATGCCCATGAGCGAAGTAGCCATTGGCGATGAAGAACTCCCCCCCTGGGTACTGGAGGGCGATGCCACATACCAGGTTCCCGCAGGAGAACGCACGCCCGAAATGAACCGCAACCACTACGCCACGCCTGAGCCGGGTGAATCCATGGCCGTTTCCAATGGTATCACCAGCCAGAACCAGCCTGCTGTGGCAGCAGACGACACAGTGGTGGATTCCCACGTAGCGGATGATTTTGACCCCTACGCCATGCCGGAAAACAGCACCACTGCCGCCCCGGCCCCGCGTCCTGCTGCAACCGCCGTTGCTACTAACACAGCATCCAAGCCCGCCAAGACCACTAAGAGCACCGCCAAGAAGGTGAAGAAGGTGAGCGAGCCCGCCCTCGTTGTGTATAAGGTACGCCCCGGCGATAACCTGTACGAAATCGCCAAGCGCAGCAACACCACCATTGCTCAGATCCGCAAGGATTCCGGCATCAAGGGCGATATCATCCACCCCGGCCAGACCATCAAGGTACGCTTCACGCCCAAGGGCTACAAGGCCAGCAAGAACAAGCCCACGCAGGTAACTACCACCTATATCGTGAAGAAGAACGATATGCTTTCCAAGGTAGCCGCCAAGCATGGTGTAAGCCTGGCAGCCCTGCTGAAAGCCAACAACATGACCATGGCCCAGGCCAACAAGGTACAGCCCGGCACCAGGATTGTCATTCCCAGCAAAACCTCCACGGTTTCCAAGAAGACCAAGCGTAAGCGTTAAGCTGAACGCCCAAACTACTGCCGGATTATGGCCCTTCGCCCTGCATTCAGACTCTCTGCCCTGACCACCTCGGCGCTGCTACTCAGCTCCTGCGTGGTCAAGGACGGAAGTCTGGATTTCACCTGGTGGCAGGATGCCGCCGCCCCCGTCATGGAGGATGATGTCGTCATCGACACAGGAAGCGGACGCCACTACCAGTCAACCCCGGCGCCTGTGCAGATTCCCGAGGCATCCATCCCCCGCGAAACAGAGGAGGAACCGGCACCCGTCCCCGGTGCTGTTACTCAGCAGCAGCCCGGTGCGGCCACCCAGCAGCAACCTGCCACCACCCCGCCCTCCGGCACCCCGGCAGTACACATGGTGCAGAAGGGGGACACCCTCAGCGCTCTGGCCCGCCGCTATGGCACCTCTGTGCGCGCACTGGTGCAGGCCAATGGCATGGCAAGCGCAGATGTACCGCTTAAAATCAACCAGATGCTGGTCATCCCCAAGGCTGGCACCAAGTACACCCCCGCCGCCCCTGCTGCCACCGCTGTCACCGCTGTCACCGCACCCGGCACCTACATCGTGCAGAAAGGCGACACCCTTTACGGCATAGCCCGCCGTTTCAACGTCCAGCCTGCCGTACTCATGCAGGCCAACGGGCTCACGCCCACCACCGCAAACACCATCAAGGTAGGCACCACCCTCCGCATCCCCACGTCCCGATAATAGTCTCATGAAACACATTCTTCCCGCCCCTCTCGCAGCCCTGCTCCTGGCTGCCTGTTCGCAGAATTACGAAACCATGTACGAAAGTACAACCCACAACATGCAGCCCGGCGTGTATCCGCTGGTGCAGAACGGGGTACAGAACGGCATGCAGACCGGGATGCAGACCGCCGCACAGCTGCAGCTACCCAATCCGCTCAACCTGCCGGGCAAGGAGCTCCCGACCTACGTGAACAACTATCCCGCCGGCACTCACGAGCACTTTGCCGCTTCCAGAAATTACCCCCTTACCCTCGAACACTTTGCCGATGACGAGCTTCTCAAAAAGGTGACCCGCGCCAATTCCAAGCTGGTCATCTGCATTCCGCAGCAGCGCGCCCGCCTCTATGTGAACGGCCGCGTTGCGCTGGACTGGGCTGTTTCCACCGGCACCAATGGTCACGAAACCCCCACCGGTGTATTCCGCATCATTGAGAAGAACGAAGATCATAAATCCAGCCGCTACGGCAAATTCATCGATGCCACCGGCAAGGTGACCAACAGCAACGCCGACCTCGCACACGGGCTTCCCGAAGGCCACACCTTCGAAGGCGCCGGCATGCCCTACTGGCACCGCTTCACCCCGGACGGCGTAGGCCTGCACACCGGAAAAGTGGTGGCCGGCCAGCGTCTCTCCCACGGCTGCATCCGCACCCAGAACCACGTGGCCAAGAAATTCTTCCAGCACTCCGTCATGGATCTGCCGGTCTACATCACCCGTGCGGTGGAAGATTACTACCGCGGCGGCTTCGTGAAACCCATCGATGTGAAATACCGCCCGAAACCCGGCAACGACTATACCGATATGGCCCCTGTGGAAATCAAGATTGTGCCGGCCGATTCACCCGAGGCCCATTTCCAGGCCTGATTTTCCTCTACTGCCCTGCGTCCTGCGGGGCAGTTCATTTCTCCCCAGTCTCCGCCATGCCCACCGACCGAACCCTCCGCTGCGCCAATGCCGGGCTGTACACCGGGGCCGCCATTATGGTAGTATCCGCTGCCATCTATGTACTTTGCAGCAAAGACACCCTCTGGCAGCAAGTAACCGCCATACTCGCCGCCATCATCACCCCGGTGTGGGCCGCCCATTATGCCCTGCTGTGCTACATAGTGACCCCACGGGGCATCACCCGCCGCAGCCTGCTGGGCAGCACAACCCTGCTCTGGGAGCAACTGACCAGCACCCAGCTGCAGGAGACCCGCACCCAGGGCACAGAGAGCTGCAGCATCATCCTGCAAGCCGGGAGCAGAACGCTGAGAATAAGCTCAGACACGCTGCCCCTGGATGATGTGCAGCAACTTGCCGCAGAGTTGAGCCAGGAAGGCATACTGCATTGACAAAGCCCAACTGTTTAGAGATTTTTTTGAAAAAAGTCTTTCCAAACGGCAACTTTTTGATATAATGCGCGCGTCTGACCGCGGCACCCGCCGAACAGGCCGGAGCCGGGCAACCCAGACAAGCCCATACATTTATGTCTGATTACACCACACGAGTGCTGGAACAGGTTCGCGCAAAAAACGCCAGTGAGCCCGAGTTCCTCCAGGCCGTACAGGAAGTTATTTCCACCATTGAACCTGTACTTTCCGCCAATAAGAAGTACGAAGACAATTGCATCCTCGAGCGCATCGTAGAGCCCGAACGCACCATCATTTTCCGCGTTCCCTGGCAGGATGACGCTGGCAAGATTCATGTAAACCGCGGCTACCGCGTCCAGTTCAACAGCGCCATCGGCCCGTACAAAGGAGGCCTCCGCTTCCACCCCTCTGTCAACCTGGGTATCCTCAAGTTCCTCGGTTTCGAGCAGATTTTCAAGAACTCCCTCACCACCCTGCCCATGGGCGGTGGCAAGGGCGGCGCCGACTTCGACCCCAAGGGCAAGAGCGATGCCGAAGTCATGCGCTTCTGCCAGAGCTTCATGACCGAGCTCTGCCGCCACATCGGCGCTGACACCGACGTTCCCGCCGGCGACATCGGCGTGGGTGCCCGCGAAATCGGCTATTTCTACGGCCAGTACAAGCGCATCCGCAACGAGTTCACCGGTGTGCTCACCGGCAAGTCCCTGAACTGGGGCGGCTCCCTCATCCGCCCTGAAGCCACAGGCTACGGCACCGTCTACTTTGCCCAGAACATGCTTGCCACCCGCAACGACGACCTCTCTGGCAAGGTGTGCGTGGTCTCCGGTTCCGGCAACGTGGCCCAGTATCTTGTGCAAAAACTCAACCAGCTCGGTGCCAAGGTGGTCACCATGTCCGACTCCAACGGCTACATCTACGACCCCGAGGGCATCAACGCTGAAAAGCTTGCCTGGATTATGGAGCTCAAGAATGTGCGCCGTGGCCGCATCAAGGAATACGCAGATGCCTTCAAGAGCGCCCAGTACTTCGAAGGCCAGCGTCCCTGGAGCATTCCCTGCGACTGCGCTTTCCCCTGCGCCACCCAGAACGAAATCAACGGCGCAGAAGCCGCCACCCTTATCAAGAACGGTTGTATGCTCGTGGCTGAAGGTGCCAACATGCCCACCGACCTCGAAGGCATCAACAACTACCTGGCCGCCAAGATTCTCTATGGCCCGGCCAAGGCTGCCAATGCCGGTGGCGTGGCCACCTCCGGCCTCGAAATGAGCCAGAACAGCATGCGCCTGAGCTGGAGCAGCGAGGAAGTGGATGCCAAGTTGTTCAACATCATGAAGAACATTCATGAGAACGCTTACAACCACGCCCGCGAATACTCCAAGGACTGCACAGACACCTTCACCAACTACGTCGCCGGTGCCAACATTGCCGGCTTCGTGAAGGTGGCAGACTCCATGATTGCCCAGGGACTTGTTTAATAGGTTTAAGGATCAGGGATTAAGAATCAGCAGACAAGCAAAGCAGGCTGACAGCCCGCAGATTCCTGCATATTCAAAATCCCCCGTTACTCCGTTTCAGAAGTCCAACATGCAATTTCCCGCATGCCGCCGCAGATTCTCCGAACAGGAGGCCTGCGGCGGCATTTTTTCCTCTTCTTCCTTCCGTTTTCAGCTTGCCAATGCAGGGTTATGTGTTAGAATATACTATAATAATGCCTCGCATGAATAGACTTCTCACCATCCTTCTGAGCCTCCTGCTGGCATTCAGCTTTCATGGCTGCCAGCAGCAGCTGAACAGCAATGCACGCACTCCCAAGTACGTGTACCAGGCAGGCTACACCCCGAAAAAACTCCGCAATGGCAAGGTGACAGTACCTTACAAGGCCCCTGCCCGCATCAAGAAGGCCATTGCCGCCGGCAACAAGATTGTGGGGAAACCCTACCGCCTGGGAGGCGGTCATGGAAAGCACCACGATAGGGCCTATGACTGCTCCGGCTCCGTTGCCTTCATTCTGCACGAATGCGGCATGCTGAAGAAGGATGTCTACCCTTCCTCCCGCGATTTCCTCAAATGGGGGCATCCCGGTTTCGGCAAATGGCTGACTGTCTACGCCAAACGCGGGCATGTCTTCCTGGTGATTGCCGGTATGCGCTTCGACACCACCGGCACCAGCCGTGGTGTCGGTCCCCGCTGGTACACGGAATCCCGCCCCTGCGGCGGCTTCTATGTGCGCCATGTACCGGGGCTCTGATACCCTCTTCTACCCACATCATTAACCAATATTATCCTTAAAGATGAACGAATTGAACGAACTGAACCACGGCACCCAGCGTATTGACTCCATCATGCAGTACTGGGGGCTGGATAATCACGACCTTGTGACTGTCTCCACCGAACAGCTCACCCACAAGCAGGTACAGAAAGCCCGCCAGGGCCGCGAGCTGACCCTCAAGATGATGCAGAAGGTTGCCCGCGCCCTCAACGTAGCCATCTGGTACAAACTGGATGACGAAGCCCGCGAAACGTATTACGAGTACATCCACCGCGACCTCTTCACCTACGCCAAGGGATTCGACCCCGCCTGGCAGGACCCCAACCAACGGTAAAGCACAATTTACAATGGACAAGGTACAATTTTAAACCTGCGAACCGGAGGTTCGTGAAACTTCTCATTTGCACATCGTACATTGTACTTTGTAAATCTGTATGCCCCTTTCGGTAACAGAGCTGGTCTGCCGGTTAAAACAAGCTGTAGAGGTCAACATCGGCGAGCAGAGCGTCACAGGCGAAATCGGCTCCTGCAAGACAGCCAGCAGCGGTCACATCTATTTCACCCTCAAAGATGCCCATTGCCAGCTGCAATGTGCGCTCTATGCCTTTCGTGCGCGCAGCATGCGGCTGCAGCTGAGGGAAGGCATGCAGGTGGAACTGCGCGGTAAGGCCACAGTATGGGAAGGCCGGGGTGCCCTGCAATTCATCGTTGATTCCGTCAGGGAAGCCGGCATCGGCACCCTGCAGCAGCAATTCGAAGCACTCAAGGCCCGGCTGGCAGCCGAGGGGCTCTTTGATGCCACCCGCAAGCGCCCCCTGCCCCGCTTTCCCCAAAGCGTAGCCCTGGTTACCAGTGCCACAGGCGCGGTCATCCAGGACATGCGGCACCGGCTCGAGCAGCGCGCCCCGTGGATGCAGGTCTACCTCTACCCGGTACAAGTACAGGGAAAAGGCGCAGAACTGGGTATCGTCCGTGCGCTGGAGCAACTGGGAAACCCCGACCGCTACGGCATGCCCGCAGCAGACTACATCATCATTGCCCGCGGCGGCGGCAGTCTGGAAGACCTCTGGTGCTTCAACGAAGAAGTACTGGCCCGCGCCATAGCCGCCTGCCCTGTACCGGTCGTCTCTGCCGTGGGGCATGAAACAGACTTCACCATAGCCGACTTTGTAGCAGACCTGCGCGCCCCCACCCCCACCGCCGCCATCGAACTGACTACGCCCGATGCCGCCGAGCTCCGAGCAAGGCTGGCAGCCACCGGCCAGCACCTGCGCCAGCAACTCACCCGCAGCCTCCAGATGGCGCGGCTCCGGCTCAAACTGGTACAGCAAAGCCGGCTGGGCAATCCGCTGGAACTCCTGGCTCCCTACCAGCAACAACTCGACTCCCTGACCGAAGACCTGCACACCACCCTGCAGACCCGCCTGCAGCAGGAACGCAGCCGCCTGTCCCTCTGCCGCGCACGCCTCTCCTCCAGCGCCGTTCTGCAGCGCATCCGCCACGCCGCCACCCAGCTGCAGCACAAGCACCAGCTCCTGTTGCACAATCTGCACACCCGCCTTGCATCCCACCACGCACGGCTCGAAAATCTGGCTGCACGCATCACCGCAGCCAGCCCCCAGAATGCGCTCGACCGCGGGTTCGCCCTTGTCAGCACCCCGGATGGCCGACTCGCGCGCAATGCCGCAGACCTTGCCACCGGCGACCAGCTCCACATCCGGCTGGCCAGAGGCGAAACAACCGCCACCGTCAACTGACCACCCCCAAACCCGACTCCCCGCCATGAGGACACTCCCACTGCTCCTGTTTCTTGTACTGCCTGCCGCAGCAGAGAACTACTATGACAGCCGCGGTGCCTACCAGGGCCGCACCGAAACCGATGCCAGCGGCAACACCCGTTTCTACGACCGCAATGGTGCTTACCAGGGGCGCATGCAGAATGGCCGCTTCTACGACCGCCATGGCGCCTACCAGGGACGACAGGAAAACGGCCGATTCTATGACCGCAACGGTGCCTACCAGGGACGCACGCAGGACGGCCGCTACTACAACCGCCATGGCGCCTACCAGGGGCGACAGGAAAACGGCCGATTCTACGATAAAAATGGTGCCTATAGTGGCCGGAAGCAATAAATTTTGCACTTTCCACAAAAAAAGTCTTGCAATACGCTGGTG
>CAJGDB010000070.1 GCA_904502165.1 uncultured Akkermansia sp. | reverse complement strand
TACAGTGCCCTCCTGGTATGGTGAGAGCGGATGGGGCACGCTGGGATGCTTCTTCGGCAATACTAACGGCACCTCTCTGGCAGAGGCCTGGTTCCTGAATAACCAGTTCATTCTGCACCGGAGCCAGGAACTGGATGTAAATACCCTTAAAATGCGTTTCAACGGAGAACGCTTCAGCTTCGGAGAATTCATCCCGCAAATCTTCAAGCTGGGCATCGAGGTTGATGAGCGCCATATACGCGACCTGATTGGCCTGGTGCATGACCGCGATGTCATCGCATTCTACGGAGACCCAGCCTGGCGGGCAGAGCTCGATACCACCCATGCCCAGTCCCCGTATTCCCTGAAGTGGCACTCCGCCCGCCAATTCACCATCACCGCGAATTACGATACCAGGGAGCGCTGTGCCGTCTGGTTCCCCACTGCAGAAACCGGGCGCAACGCCACCGGCTGCACAGCCCCCGGTGCAATCTTCACCAATGATTTCATCCTTTTCCCCAGCCTTGAGCTCAAGAAAGGAGAATCGCTCATGGTTGAAGTAAAATAAACCCGTTCTCTCCGGCAGGCGGCGATGCCATGGGGGTATCCTCGCTGGTGGATTGCAGAATCGGCGCCAGAGCACCTTCTGGTTTGCCGAAGAAGCCCCCGAGGGTTCGCACGGCAAGGTAGCCGGCATATCTACCGGAGCAGCCAGTACGACAGCAGGCACGCAGGTACACCGCATCAGCCTCCCGCCGGGAGACCGGAGCATCTGCCTGCCGGGCGTAATACAGAGCATCGTGCAGCAGGCTCGGCACCAGTTCAGAAGCCTCCGTGCGGCCGAAGCTCACGCCGTCCCACACAAATCCACGGTGCAGGTACAGCGTATCACCCCGCGCCTCCATCACAATGCGGTGGGGCGCGAGCGGATGCAGCAGCCTCCAGTAGCCCAGCTTCATTTCAGCATCGTGCCAGGAAAGCGAATGGGTGGTCCGCAGACAGAAACGGGGCGCGTATTCCGGAAGGTAGGTATACCAGTTTCCCGGGCGTGTTCCCCCGTTCACGACCTCCGGCGATATCTGCTTCATATTCACGGCATCCACCATCTGACGGCAGGAAAGCGGCAGAAAGAGCAGCATAATGTACCATAACCTGTGCATTTCTGTAAGAATCCCTGTTCCTATTGTAGCGGATGCAGAGAAGTGGTGTCAATGCTGTTAGCACAAAAGAATTTTACTGGACGCGAGAGCCGCCAGCAGGTAAACTGCCTGTGCATGCAGGATATGATGGGCGGATTCTTTGGTCTTGAACTGCCGGAGTACGGAAATTTTCCCTACACCGAGGATACCTGCTGTGCCTGGCTCAACAGCGGCCGTGCTGCCCTGGAGGTGCTGCTGACCCACCTTCCTCGCCCAGAGCGCTTATGGATTCCCCGCTTCATCTGCGACACGGTGCTGCAGGCTCCGGAGCATCTGAACATTCCCATTGCCCGCTATTCCTGCACCAGCCGGCTGGAGCCAGTCTTACCGGATGTGGGAGATAATGACCTGGTGCTGCTGGTTAATTATTTTGGCCTGACCCAGGACTACGTACAGCAGACCGCAAGCCGTTTCCACGGCCGCTGCGTGGTGGATGCCACTACTGCCCTCTACTGCCCTCCTCTGCCGGGTATTCCCACGTTTTACAGTCCGCGTAAATTCTGTGGTGTGGCCGATGGAGGCATTGCCTGTGCCCCCTTCCCCCTGACCAACCTGCCCGGCAGCCAGGCAAGCAGCAGCAGGAACAGCCTGTTTCTGCTGGAACGCCTGGAAAGCGGCGCTGCGGCAGCACTTCCGGCCAGTGAATGCGCCGAACAGGCACTCTGTGCCACCCCCTGCCGCATGAGCAGGCTTACCCGGAGACTGCTGAACAGTATAGATTTTGAAAAATCTGCCCACCAGAGGCTTCTGAATTATTCCCATCTTCACCAGGCCCTGCACTGCATCAATCGCCTGCCGCTTCCTGAACATCCCGGAAGTGCCCCCATGTGTTATCCCCTGGTAAGCGGAATCCCAGGGCTGCGAGATACCCTCATTGATGCAGGCGTTGCCCTGCCCCTGTACTGGCCGGAAGTTCTCGAGGCTACTCAGCCTGATGATGCGGAAAACATACTTTCCCGGCAACTTTTGCCCCTGCCCCTTGACCAGAGATACGGCGAGGAGGATATGAAGCGCCTTCTGGAGCTGATTCTGGGCTGAGACTCCCCTTTTTTTCGCTTCATTCCAGCCAAAATCCGCTTTTTAGCTTGAAGCAGCCTGCATAAGCGGGTATCATAGGAAGAGCAAGAAATGTAATGATTTCATGAATCATACTTCCCGCATATCCCAGCTTCTCATTGCAGCAGGCATTCCCCTGCTGGCTGTTCCTGCTGTTGCAGTACCGGAAAGCACCGCAACAACCGCCACTGTTCAACCTGCTGCCTCTCCCGGTCTGATTACGGCAGCCTCAAAAGGAGACCTGAAAACAGCACAGGCTGTACTGCAGGCAACCCCGGCCTTGCTCAATGTTGCCGATACAAACGGGGTTACCCCTCTCATGGCCGCCTCGACCAATGGCCACCTTCCGCTGGTGCAGATGCTGATTGCCGCCGGAGCCGATCTTGAAAAGCAGAGCATACAGGGAGAAACAGCCCTCATGTATGCTGCATTCAACAAACATCTGAACATCGTTCAGGCACTGGTGGCGGCAGGAGCCAAGGTCAACACCACCCTGCCTACTGGGGAAACGGCGCTCTACCTCGCTGTCAAGGCCGGGCATCTGGATATTGTGACCGCCCTGCTGAATTCCAAATCCTACCTAAATCCAAGGGACAAGGATGGCTGGACCCCCCTGCTGCATGCGGCGGGCTCCGGGCAGTCTGCCATGGTGGATTTACTGCTCCGCGCCGGCGCTGACAAGGAAGTCCGCATGAAGGAGGGCGGCACGCCCCTGCTCATGGCTGTGGCCAGACGCTATACCCAGACGGCAAAGATTCTGCTTGATGCCGGAGCCAACCCTGACACCCGGAGCTACGCCGGAGAATCCGCGCTTCATTTTGCAGCAGCCCATGGCGATGAAGATATTGCCAGACTGCTGGTCGATGCCAGGGCCAACCTCGAAACCAGACTCCGCACCGGAGAAACCCCGCTTCTTGTAGCCGCAGCCAAGGGATATGATAAGGTGGTCCGGATTCTGCTTGATGCCGGAGCCGACAAGGAAGCAACCCTGCCCACTGGAGACACCCCGCTCATGACGGCGGCTTTCAATGGGCATGAACAAGTAGTCCGGATTCTCCTGGAAGCCAGGGTAAATGCTGAAGCAAAGGATAAGAATGGCAACACCGCCCTGGATTATGCCCGGAACCAGGGGCATGACGAAGTGGTTGCCCTGCTCCCCGGCGGCAGAATTGTGGTAGAGGAAGGCTTAGACCATGCCCGCGATATTCTTGAAGCCGCAGCCAATGGCGATACTACCCATGTGCTGGCATTCCTGAAAGATGATCCCCGCAGCATCCGCGAGACAGATGGCGATGGTGCCACCCCTCTCATTTACGCAGCGGCTAACGGCCACACCATGGTGGTACGCACCCTGCTGCTGAATAAGGCCGATATTGAAGCGAAGGACAAGGCCGGGCTCACGGCTCTCAGCCACGCAGCCAAGGAGGGTGAGCTGGAAACACTCAAACTGCTCATTGAGGCAGGTGCCAACATCGAGACACGCGGGCGTCGCTGGCGCACGCCGCTCTCTCATGCGGCTGAAGCCGGTAAGGCCGAAGCCGTTAAGGTGCTGCTTGATGCTGGCGCACGCAAAGAAGTTCGCAGCAAGGACAAGGAGACAGCCCTTACCTACGCCGTGATGAGCGACGACAAGAAAACGGTAGATACCCTGCTCGCGGCAGGAGCACAGCGAGACCCCAGAACCAACATTGGCTGGACACCGCTCATTGTAGCCGCCATCAATGGTCATGCAGACATTGTCAAATCTCTGCTTGCAGCCGGAGCTGATGTGAATGTAAAGGATGAGGACAACTGGACACCCCTCATGCAGGCGGCACACGGAGGCCATATCGAAGTTGTCAGGCTCCTTCTTGCCGCAGGTGCTACGGGAGCGGCAGAGGCAGCCAAGGTGTGCACACACCCTGAGGTATTGAAACTGCTCCAATCCCCTTCAAACACCCAATGAGGCCCTCTTTCATGAAAAAACTGGCACTGCTTCTCCCCTTGCTCATCTGCACTTCATGCATTGTCCGCCACCCGGTCAGGAATATCCCCCTGTATTCAGCAAATGGCGAAGCCAACCCCACGCTGGTCGGCCATGCCTCTTCCACCGAATGGTTCTGCCTCTGGACGAGCGGAGATTCCTCCGTTGAGCAGGCTCAGAAGAACGGAGGCATCACAACTGTAACCTCCATCACCCGCACTACAAACAGCTTCCTGGGCATCATCGTCCATGAGCAGATTACCGTGCGGGGCGATTAGCCCCCCTTTCCAGATTTCCCATTCATCCGCACGCACAAGAGCCTCCCTGAATGCCGGGGAGGCTCTTTTCTGTACGCGAATTCCGAAAAAAATACAAAAAAATCAGAAAAAGATAATGTCAGGGATTGACCTTGACGAAAGATATGCTATTATGACATGCACGTATGCATGCCGACCTTGAAAAATTAGTATCTACTGGCAAGATTCCTGCTGATTTTGCCGCTCGTCTGGACCAGTTCTCCCCTGGTAAGTATGTACTCCACCAGGATCTTGGTGTAGGCAAGGTAGTCGCATGGTCTCTGGCCAGGAACAAGGTCAAGATAGACTTTGAGAAAGGCAACGAGGGGCGCATCCTCGGTCTCAAGCTTGCCTTCAATCAGCTGACTCCCATCCCCACCGGCCATTTCCTCATCACCTGCTTTGATGATATTGACACCTGCAAGAAGCAGGCTACCGACAAGGATACCATGCTTGACTTCATCCGCATGGTGCTTACCTCCAACATCTCCCTGCGCGAAGGAATCAACGAGATTCTGCCCATGCAGCCGGAAGACCTCGAAAAATTCCTCAGCGGCCGCGTTATCGAAGCTGCAGATTGGAAGAACTGGTGGGAAAAGGCCCGTGTGGCCATGCGCGACAACCCCAGCTTCCGCCTGCCCACCAAGCGTGGCGAAGCCATCGTGCTCCGCAACGCAGAATCTGCCGCCGAAGCTCTGCTGGCAGACTATAACGATGCGACTTCCCTGGAATCCTGCGTACGCATTCTGGACCAGTCCCGTCTCGAGGTTCTCAAGGGCGAATACGAGCTTGTTGCCAAGCTGGTGAAAGCCATGGAGGAAGACATTGCCCGCGGTTTCACCGAACCCCAGCATGTCCTCGAACTCATCATCATCCGCGATGACCTTCTGGAAGCCGCCGCCTCAACAGAGGAAGAAAAGGCCGCTATGGATGCAGCTCTTACTGCCGCTGGAGTGGAGACCATCACCACCATGGCAGACAAAATCAAGACCATCTCCTCCGAAGAACTCGTCGGTTACATCGGTGATCTGAGCCCCGCCCGCCAGCTTGAGGTATACGCAGCCCTGCCTGAATCCATGGGCGACAGCTGGCTGCCCTACGCCACCAACATCTTCCTCTTCGGTGGAGCCAAGGTAACCGCCCCCGCTGCCGAATTCATCATCTCCAAGGGAGCCAAAGAACAGCTCTTCACCGACATCGCCAACGGCATCTCCCGCCAGAGTCTGAACCCCGAAGTGCTCATCTGGCTCTGCAAGGAACGCAACGGCATTGCCGCCGAAGTGGTGAACAAGAACCTCATGCCCCTGGGTGCTGCCATCATCAGCTCCATTGAGCGTGACAGCTCTGAAGGCGGCCCGAACCGCGCCCTGCGCCTCCGCAACATGCTGCTGGACGACAAGGATCTTGCCCCCGACCTGGTGAAGGGACTTTCCGAACTGGAAGCCCGTCCTTTTGCCAAGGCTCTGTACGACTCTTCCGTCTTGCCGGATCTGGACCGCAACCTGCTGCTGGCCAATATGATGAAGGTACATCCTTCCCTGCAGGAGATTGCTCTTTCCCGCCGCGGCGGCAAGGAGAAGCAGACCATGTTCGTCTCTCTCCGCTCCTATGCCGCCCGCAAGGCTGAGCTGGAGGACATCATCAACGTCCGCCTGCCCAAGAACAAGCACGACCTCGAAATCACCCGTGCCGAAGGCGACCTTCGCGAAAATGGAGGTTACCAGGATGCCAAGGCTACACAGCGCGTGCTGCTTCGCCGCAGCGAAGAACTTGCCCGCCTGCTGGCTCAGGCAGACCCCACCGATTTCAGCAACGTGGATTGCAGCGTAACAGGCATGGGTACCCAGGTCACCTTCTCTGCACCCAGGAACCGCACCGTAGTTTACACCATTCTTGGTGCATGGGACTCTGTGCCGGAGGAAAATATCGTGGCATACAGCTCCAAGCTTGGTGCCAAGCTCCTGGGCCACTCCGTAGGCGACAAGCTGCGCCTGCCGCTTGAGATGGGTGGTACTCCGGTGATGATGACCATTACCGCCATTGCCCCGGCTCCCAAGGAACTGATTTTCCCTGATGCCGAAATGCCGCAGAACTAATCTGCCGCAGCAGTTGACTCTTTCAACACACACCCGCAGCACTCAACTGGTGCTGCGGGTGTTCTTCTGCTCCGCCTCCAGTGTATCTGCCACAGAAAAGCCGAACACAGGCCCCAGGAAACGGGCAGAAGGAGAAGCCAGCGCCGCATTATAGTCGCGCACAGCCTGATTGAAGCGATTGGCCACCTGCTCCTGCTGGTAGAGAGAATCGGCCATATTACTGCACAAGCGCTGAAATGACTCGTGGGCCCGCATGACGGGAGATTCTTCTGCCACATGCATGGAGCGCTCTACCGCCTGGCGCAACAGGAATTCTGCCCCTCCCACAAAACCATGCACCTTACACCAGCGAGGCTCTGGTGCCAGGGACACAGAGCGCTCAGAATCCTCGCGCATGCGCCGCAGCTCCCGGGGCAAGGGATCGCCCTGCGGCACCAGCATGGCAAACACCGCCGTATAATCTGCCAGGCACGCATTGCGCTGCTGCGTTGCCTTGCGCCACTGCGCCCAGCAATGGCACACAACCTCGCGCATGTGTGCCAGGTGGTTATACACTCTCACCATCCACGCAATCAGCGCTACCAGTAACGCAACCGACACAAGATACATCATGCCCGGCATTCTGCCTGCAAAGAACCCGGTTAGCAAGCTATATACTCCAATTATTAGATAAGGGAACGCCGCAGACAGAGCGCCTGCCGCAATTCTGCTACATCATGCACGCGGTGCATATCTGCCCCACGCTCTGCCGCCAGCAGGCTCATGACCACCGTGGGCAACGGAGAGGCCTTTGCCAATTCTGCATTTCCAAGCAAGGCCCCCAGAAAACGCTTGCGCGAAAGAGCCATCAGCATGGGGAGATTCCGCACGCGGAGCGACTCAAGCCTCTCAATCAACGCCACATTGTGCTCCACAGTCTTACCAAAGCCTATACCCGGATCCAGACATATGCGCTCCGGTGCAATACCGACTGCCACCAGCTGCTCCACCCGCTGCTCAAAAAAGGAACGCACCTCTGCCACCACATCGTTATAGTGAGGTGCCAGCTGCATTGTGCCAGGCTCTCCCTGCATGTGCATGATGATGACACCACAGGGATGAGCGGCACAGAGCTCCACCATGGCCGGGTCTGCGAGGCCGGTAATGTCATTCACCACATCAACCCCGGCCATCAACGCCTCATGGGCAACGGCTGCATGCCGGGTATCAATGGAAAGCAACTGCTCCGGAAACTCCTCCCGCAGAGCCCGGATAACCGGCATCACGCGGCGTAATTCCTCCTGCACCTCCACCTCTGCAGAACCAGGTCGGGTGGATTCCCCTCCAATATCAATCATATCAGCCCCGGCTGCAACCATGCTGCGGGCGTGGGCCAGCGCCGGTTCCACGCTGTCATAGCACCCCCCGTCTGAAAAGGAATCCGGGGTAACATTCAAAATCCCCATAACAGCACCGCCATGCGGAATCTGCCATCGCATGCGAGCCAGCTGCCAGCTTCGATTATGGGAGCGCATGGTCCAGGGGGCAAGTTTATTCAAGCGTATCGTGGTGCGACACCGCATGCTGCGGTCTGGATGCCATATCCAGCGCGCGGTCTGCCACCCGGGAAGGATCCGTATCAAAACGATAGGCAAGGCATTCCGGGCAGGTAGGCGAGGCCTTGTCCACAATCGCCTCGCAAACCTCACACACCTTGTAATTGGTGGGATCATTCACCACAGTCGTGGCAATCTCCTTGTAATCCTGACGCATGAAAAACGGCTGTACTGGTAGGGAAAGACAGGCGGAGCACCGGTTTGTGACCGATACTCCGCCATGCTCAAAAACGGAAAACCTGAAAGGTAACTCAGGCGATAGTAGCCAGGGCCTTCGCAGCCTTGCTCTTGTAGTTAGCGGCGCGGTTGGCCGGCACGGTGCCCTTCTTGGCAGCCTTATCGATGGCGGAAGCGAAGTTGTTGTAAGCAACAGCGGCGGCGGCGGCATCCTTCGTCTCTACAGCCTCAGCAACCTTCTTGCGAAGGGTGCGGACGCGGGACATGATGGAACGATTGATAGCGGTGCGCTTGATGGTCTGGCGGATGCGCTTCTTTGCGGACTGTGTGTGTGCCATAATGTTCTATGAAATAAAAATGTGGTTTTTCGTTTTGGTGGGGAGAGTTTACTCACTTCCGACAAAATGTCAAGAGAATTGAAACGAAATGGCGCATTTTTTCTACTTTCCTGGCGTAGTCATCTTATTTACTGCCTCACTTTCGGCTCGCCAAAGGAGCCGGAAGCCGCTATAATGCGCGCGTGAGCAGAATGATAAAGGTGTATACAGGCGGTTCGGTCGGCTGCAACGGCTATCTTATCGAGGCCGGTAATGACTATATTGCCATTGACGCCCCCATGGGCATGGCAGACTGGGTACTGCGTACCATGCCGGAGGGAGCCCGCCTTACCGACCTGCTGCTTACCCACCAGCACTTTGACCACGTGGAAGGTGCCGCAGAGCTCAAGCAGCGTACCGGCTGCCGCATTCACGCAGTAGCGGCATACAGTAAGACGCTCACGCTGGAGCAGGCCGCCGCCAGCTGGGGCTTACCGCCCGTGGCCCCCTATATTGTGGATGATGTACTGGGCACCGCCCCCCGCAAAGCCGAGTGGGGAGGCCTGCAATGGCAGGTTTTCCCGATTGCCGGGCACGCCCCCGATGGAGCAGCCTATTACCTGGCAGCCGACGACGAGCTCTTTGTGGGAGACATTCTCTTTGCCGGAAGCGTAGGGCGCACCGATTTTCCCGGCGGCAGCATGAGCGCGCTGGTACGCGGCATCCGCGAGCATCTCATGCCCCTCCCGCCCCACACCACAGTCAACAGCGGGCACGGCCCGGCTACCACCATAGGCGAGGAGCAACTCAACAATCCCTACATCTGCTGACCCGCCACCATGAACAATTTTACACAACAAACGACAACGGAAACAAAGATGACATTCGAAGAACTGGGGCTCTCTGCCCCCATTCTGGAAGCCGTGAAGGACTGCGGCTATGAGACCCCCACCCCGATTCAGGAACAGGCCATCCCCGTCATTATGCAGGGAAAGGATGTGATTGGCGCTTCCCAGACCGGCACTGGCAAATCTGCCGCATTTGCCCTGCCCCTGCTCAACAGCATCACCCACACCGGGCAGCCCCAGGTGCTCGTGCTCGAACCCACCCGCGAACTGGCTGACCAGCTCGCCGAATCTTTCCGTAACTACGCCAGGCACACCGATATCAAGGTAGGTCTGCTGTACGGCGGCGTAGGTTACGGATCCCAGACGGAGGAGCTCAAGAAGGGCGTGGATGTGGTAGTAGCCACCCCCGGGCGTCTCATCGACCATTTCTACCGCGGCAACATGAAGTTCAAGGCCATCAAGGCCCTGGTGCTCGATGAAGTGGACCGCATGACGGACATGGGCTTCCTGCCCATCGTCCGCAAGATTGTGAACCTCTGCCCCTGGGAAGGCCGACAGACCCTCTTCTTCTCTGCCACCATGCCGCAGATTCTGCAGGGCTTTGCCAAGTGGTGC
>CAJGDB010000069.1 GCA_904502165.1 uncultured Akkermansia sp. | reverse complement strand
GCCGTTCACGATGCAGCCCATGATGGCAATCTTACCCCCCTTCAGGTGCCCCGTAGCCTCGTGGATGCGGGCTGCGGCCTCCTGAATGTTGTAGTGAGTGCGGCCGCAGGACGGGCAGGAAACATATTCGGTCTTGCTCAGGCGCACGCCGGCAGCCTGCAGGATATTAAAGCCCAGGCGGGCGGCCTTGTCCGGGTCGGTCTCGCGGCGCACCAGCACGGCATTGCCGATACCATCGCACAGCAGCGCACCGGCATTCACACCACCGGCCATGGGGGCGGAAAGGGAATCCTGACCGTTGAGCAGCGTATCCTTGAGCAGAATGCTGTGGCGGGTGGGAATCACCGCTGCCAGCAGACGGAAGGCCTGCACACAGGGCATATCGATGCCATCCTTCACCGTCACCAGCGTGGCGGGGGCATCAGACAGCCCAGCCACCGCTGCGGCATCGCGAGGGTCAATCTCCACGGGAGCGCAATCCTCATAGGAAATCTCCGGCATGAAATCTTTCATCACCGCAGGGTCGAGCGCCTTGCAGGCGGCCTCGGGCAGCACCACGCGCACCGGCTCATTCCAGCCCAGGGTCACACCGCCGCGGGTAATCACCTCGGCCTTGCGTTTGTTGAATTCAAAGGGATTAAAAGCATCCGGAGCAGCCACCGCAAGCGGAGCGATGGCGGGCATCACGCCCGGCTGGTAGGGAGCGGCCAGCTCGAAACCGGGGGCAATCTCATACACCGGATCCTCGGTGAGCGACACACGCAGGGTATCGCCAATACCATCCGCCAGCAGCGAACCTACACCCGTGGCACTCTTGATGCGGGCATCCTCGCCCTCGCCGGCCTCGGTCACGCCCAGGTGGATGGGATAGTTCCAGTCGAGCCCCTCCTCTGCCAGACGCTTCACGAGCAGGCGGTAAGCCTGAATCATCACCTTCACATTGGAGGACTTCATGGAGAACACCAGCTGGTGGTAATCCAGTTCGCGGGCAATGCGGGCAAACTCCAGCGCGCTTTCCACCATGCCATCCGGAGTGTCGCCATAGCGGTTCAGGATGCGGTCGGAGAGGGAGCCGTGGTTGGCCCCCAGACGCATGGCGCGCCCATGTTCCTTGCAGAACAGCACCAGCGGCGTGAACGCCTTGCGGATTTTCTCGATTTCCTCCTCGTATTCGTAATCGGTGTAGTCTCGCTCCACAAACTTCTTCTTATCCACGAAGTTGCCGGGATTCACGCGGATTTTCTCCACCCACTTGGCGGCTTCCATGGCGGCATCGGGCTTGAAATGGATATCTGCCACCAGCGGCACCTGGCACCCGGCAGCGCGCAACTCGCGGGCGATGTTCTCCAGGTTGGCGGCATAAACCTTGGTCTGCGCGGTCAGGCGGATGATTTCGCAGCCGGCCTCGGCCAGTGCCAGAGATTCGCGCACGCAACCGGCGGTATCCAGCGTGTCGCTGGTCAGCATGGACTGGATGCGAATAGGGTTATTCCCACCAACACCCACATTTCCCACCATCACCTCGCGGGTCAGGCGGCGCGTATACTGGTACAGACTCGGGCAATGCAGCGTGCTCATGTGCTGAGTTTACCCCACCTGCCACCACTTTTCAAGCCCGAAGCGGCCAATAGCCGGAGCAAAGCTGAATTTTCCCCACCAAGCGGGTAAGATACTGCGTTTTTACGTTGACATTTTCAACGAATGGATTTAACTTATCTTAAAGAAAACATCACTATTTCCCCATGAAGAAATCCACACGTCGCTTCCTGTACCTGTCGCTCACGAGCTGCATGTTCAGCTCGTGTCTTTATGTAACCCCTGCGGTACCGGACATGCCCTACCAGGGTACAGCCGGGCGTACCCAGTACCCCGACACGTGGATGACAACCCAGCCTACAGGCATCAACTACGCCCCCATTCCTGATCCGGCCCCGACTCCGGCAACAACAACGCCGGCAGCCCCCGCCAACAAGCCGCTGGATCTTACCCAGCCCCTCATGCCGGTAACGGCGGCACCCGCTATCAAGCCTGCAGCGGCACCGGTGAAGGCGGTGGTTCCCACCCCCGCCCCTGCCGCAGATGTGAAGAAACCGGAAACGCCTGTTCTGAAGCCCATAGTCACAGCCCCGGCAGCTACGGCCACCAGCAGCCAGGCAACAGACATGAGCAAGATTACCAACACCGGCCCCATTCCTGTTGCAACCCGCGTGCCGGGAGATCCCACCCGGGTCTATAACCCGCTCAACCCCAGCAAGACCATCCGCGTGGTGGATAAGAACGGCGTGCCTTTCCCCAGCGGGAAGGAATTGAAGGTACGCGGAACCAACTTCCACTTCTACGTGCCGTAAAGCATGAGTGCAGCGCCTTTCCAATCTGTTTGCATTCTGGGGCCGGGGCTGCTTGGCGGCTCCATAGCCATGGCGGTAAAGCAACACCTGCCCGCCTGTGAACTGCGTGTGTGGGCCCGCCGCCAGCAGCCGCTCGACTTCCTGCGCGAACGGGGTATCACCCAGCACACCTACACCGATGCACGCGAGGCCGCCAAAGGAGCAGAGCTCATTATTCTCGCAACCCCTATCGGCGCGTTCGAGGAACTCTCCCGCTATATCCTCTCTGCAGTCTCCAGGGAAGCAGTCATCACCGACATTGGTTCCGTAAAAGCCTACGTACACCGCACTACCGGTACCATGCTCACCAACCGGGGGCGCTGCTTCATCGGCTCGCATCCCATGGCGGGAGCCGAAACCCAAGGCATTGAGAACGCTTATGCTGACCTCATTCAGGGGGCTACTGTGGCGTTGACCAACCCCCACAATGCACCGGAAGAGAAAGTGCAGCAGCTCGCCGCGTTCTGGGAGGCCCTGGGCACCAGCACCTATGTTATGGACCCGGTCAATCACGACCGCACCGTGGCCCGCATTTCCCATTGCCCACACATCATGGCTGCTCTCTGTGCGCGAGGAGCCACCCTGGGCAAGGAACCGATGGAGGATCTGCAGCGTCTTGCAGCCAGCGGGTTCCGCGATACCACGCGCGTATGCTCCGGCGGGGCTAATATGTGGGCCGATATCCTATGGGAAAATGATGTCGCCGTGCGCGCAGCCCTTCACGATTGTGTCAACGACCTGCACCACCTCATCGACCTGCTCGAAACACAGGATAAGGAGGGCGTGCGCCAATGGCTCATCGAAGCCAAGGACGCCCGGGAGACCGTGCGGCAGGAAGCTGGCCAGAATCGCGGCTAGGGCCGGGATTTTTCCTTGACAGAACGCCCCCCGGGGAGTAGAACAGAACTCACACTCTACGTTATCATTATGAACCGAGACGAAAAAACACTCATTCTTTTCAAGCCGGACTGCGTCCGCAAGAATCTTTCCGGCATCATCCTGCAGCGTCTGCTGGGCGAAGGTTTCCGCCTGCGTGGCCTGAAGATGATGCAGCTGGACGACGCTATCCTGCGTGAGCATTACGCCCACATCATCGACCTGGTGATTGATGATGAGCCGCTCTTCCCGAAGCTTTCCTTCTTCATGCAGACCAGCCCGGTTGTGGCCCTGGTGCTTTCCGGCCCTGGCGTCATCACCCGCGTCCGCACCATTCTCGGACCGACCAATTCCATGAAGGCTGATAAGGGCACCATCCGCGGTGACTATGGCACCAACAGCATGCTCAACATCTGCCACGCTTCCGACTCCCCCGAAAGCGCCGAGGTGGAAATCAAGCGTTTCTTCAAGCCGGAGGAACTGTTCGACAACATCGACTAATTCCCCTCAGCTTCTGCAATTTACAAGAAAAGGGCAGCTCCGGCTGCCCTTTTCTTTCTGTATATCCTTAACGCCCGCGACGATTCTTCGGTTTGTTATGACGGCGGGCAGGCGCCCGACGGCGCGGGGCCCGCTGGCGGGGACGGGCTTTTTGCGGCGCAGGGCTTGCCTTTTTGAGCGGCGGCGCGGGTTCCACCTTGACAGGAGCCGGCGGCGGTTCCACCACCGGAGCTTTCTGCACCTGCATCACCGTGGCAGGGTTCATCGCCCGGGCAAAGGAATCAATCCCCAGGGCCAGGGCCTCCACCAGCTTGAGCTGATATTCCTCTGTGCTGAGGCGGGTACCCTCCTCCGGGTGGGTGGCATAGCCCAATTCAACCATAACCCCAGGGCAGCGGATAGAATTCAGGGGGCTGTAATGAGCGCGGCGGCAGCCCCCATCCTCAGCCCCAGCCTTTTCCACCAGGCTGGATTGCAGCGCCATAGCCAGAGCCATGCTGGATTGGCTGAACTCATGCCCCGGAAGAGGTTTCTCGTTCCTGCCTACCGGCGCCAGGGTATAAGTCTGCACGCCTTTCATATCGCTACGGCCATGATTCAAGTGCAGACTCACAAAAATGGCAGCAGGGGCGGCATTCACCTTATCCACACGGGCCTGCGGGCTCTGATACTGGTTCTGTTCCTGCGTAAAAAGCACCTCGTAGCCGCGCTTACGCAACTCGGCACCCAGACGGGTAGCCACGGCCAGCGCCACATCGGCCTCGCGGGCATAGGGAGTCACCGTACCCGTATCGTGGCCGCCATGTGCGGGGTCAATAACCACTGTCCGCACTGCGCTGCGATTGGCAATGTAGGAAGGCCGCAGAACAGGGTCTATGAGCTGCACAACATCTATTCTGGAAACCAGCAGGTCCCCCGTGGCATCCTCCTGCACAGGATGGGTAAGCATGCAGAGGCGTTCCTGGATTCGCAGCTCACGCGGAGCCGGCCCGAAATGCAATTCCACCTCACCATTCCCCACCATGCGCTGCCCGGCCACCTTGCGCCCCTTGGGCTGCAGAGGCATCAGCTTGTAGAAGCTCCGTAAATCCTCCAGAGGGACATATTCCACGCCATCCACCTCGCGCACATTCCAGGTGCCAACCATCGGCGCTGCAGCGGCAGGGATTACAGGAGGAGCCGACTCAGCAGCAGCTTCGGCAGCCTTTGCGGCTGCATCCGTAGCATTTGCCCATGCAAGCGGAGCCAGCGCCAGACACACCGGCAGCCCCAGTACACCACACCACCCTGCAAGCCGAATCATCATTTGGAACGAGAATAGGCACCAACACTGGCACCGGACATACTGGTACGCACACGCCCGGCACCACCAGCCACAGGAGCAGCGGCCGTCACTTTCCGGGCAGGACGACATACCGTGTTATTGTAAGCCACAATACCCTGGCAGATACTGTGAGCCAGCAGGCTCTGGTATTTAGCCGAGGCCATCTTCCGGCATTCGGCAGGGTTGGAGACAAAGCCGCCCTCAAACAGGATAGCCGGGCGCTGTATGGTGCAAAGCACCGAGAAACGAGCACGCTGAATGCCGCGGTCTATGGCCCCGGAACTCCGGATGGCGCGGCTGTGTACAGCCGTGGCAAGGGCAATGTTCTCGCTATCCTGATTATTGCCCGCCAGCTCATCATTGCGCCGGGAGCGGGCAAAGGGAGAGGTGGTCCCCTGAGGTGCCAGAGTGAAGGTCTCAATACCGCTGGCAGCGCTGCGGCCGGAATTATGGTGAATGCTCACAAAAATGGAATCCGGCACGCTGTTGGCAATAGCCACCCTCTCCTGCAGGGTAAGGAAGACATCCTTATCACGGGTCATCACCACGCGATACCCCTGTTGCTCCAGCATGCGGCGCAGCTTGCGGGCCACCGCCAGATTCAAATCCTTCTCACGGGCAACAGAGCTCACCGCACCGGCATCATGCCCGCCATGCCCAGGGTCAATCACTACCGTACGCAGCTTGTTATCGGGCGAAAAACGGGGGCGGAGCACCGGGTCCACCAGCTTCCGCATGTCCACCGAGGAAATATACAGCTCGCCCCCCAGCTCCTGCACCGGGTGGGAAAGCACATAGCGGAAGTTATTCACATAGAAATCATGCTGCCCGGCCTTGAGCGACACCACATGCCTGCCACCGCCATAGGACACGCAGCCGGGGCGACCCTGTTTCGGCGTAAACTTGTAGAAGCGCCACACATCGCTGAGTTTCACATAATCCGCACCGCCTATTTTCGCCTGCTGCCACATCCCACGGGCACAAACCTCCCCCGCCAGGCTCATCACCAGAGCCAGCAGCAGAGTCAGCAGAAAAATGGCATATTTCCTCATGTCCAGATGCACTGTCAGTTTATCATCTGCCCCCAGCCCCCCTCAAGTCCAAAATGCTACTCCGGGGGATTTTATCTGTCTGCGCGCAACGCCCGTGTCAGCAAGGGAGATAAATCTTGACAGAAAGCTCCTGAACAGGCAGAATACCCCCGCACCCCATACTGGGAGAGATGGCTGAGTTGGTCTAAGGCACTCGACTCGAAATCGAGCGTGGCAGAGATGTCACCGTGGGTTCGAATCCCACTCTCTCCGGACCGGTAGCAAAATCCCTGCTGTACTGAGACAGCGGGGATTTTCTGTATCTGCATGACACACGCGTGGCGGCGCGGGGCGGTTGACAAAGAACCTGCCATCATGTAGGATGAATGCGTACCTCCCCCTGCTGATACTGCATGAAATCCACCCTGCTCTTCATCTGTTCCCTGCTCTGCCTGGTCTTTTTCTCCTGCCAGCTTGTCGTTACCGGAGACCCGCTCCCCCCGAATCAGGAAGCCTTTGAACAGGTGGTTAACCCTCAGGAAGCAGAGGCGCTGCTGCTCAGCCAGCAGAGTTTCAACAGCGGCGTGGGAGCCTTGAATCTCTGGATGGCCGGGCTGGCCCTTGTGGCGGCCATCACCAGCATCTTCTTTCTGCACAAGCCCCGGCTCCTGCACTGGTTCCGCATAGGGCTTCTCACGGCCAACATCATCATTCTGCTGGCCTGCATACTGCTCTTCCTCCTCACGCTCATGGAAAGCATGCAGCCGGATCCAGCCTGCCTGCAGCTGGTACATCCCTGGAAATACTCCTTCTGGGCACAGGCGCTCAAACATGTGCAGCAGGCTGCCATGTTCCTGAGTCTTTGCTGCGGTATGCTCAGCGGCGTGAACTGCGCCGCTTTCTACCTGTTTCACCGCCGCTGCCAGATGTACGGCGATTAAACCTGCTCAGGGAGGCGGAAGAATTTCCGGGCATTGGCCGTTGTAGCGGCAGCCACTTCTTCCAGCGAGATGCCGCGCAGGGCGGCCAATTTCTCAGCCACAAAGCGGGTGCGGCCGGGAATGTTGAGTTTGCCGCGGTGCGGTTCGGGTGAGAGGTAGGGGGAGTCGGTCTCTACCATCACGCGCTCCAGCGGAGCCCAGGCGGCTACTTCCTGTACAGCATCGGTCTTCTTGAAGGTGATGATACCGGTGAATGACACCATGCCGTCCAGCTGGTCAAACACCGCTCCGGCCTGTTCCTTGCTGCCGATGAAACAATGAAAGACCGGGCGCACCTTCGGAAAGTTGCGGGCAATGGCAAAGGCATCGTCAAAGCAGGCAGAGCCTTCCTTATCCCGGGTATGGAGGGATATATTGAGCCCCAGTTCCTCTGCCAGGGCAAAGTGCTTTTCCAGCAGCACCTTCTGGCGGGCATAATAGGCAGATTCCGTCCAGCCTTCAGGGGCATCCCAGAAATAGTCTAACCCGGTTTCCCCTATGGCTGCCAGTGTTGACGTACGGCAGAGCTCTGCCATGTATTCAAAATCTTCATCGCTCACATTGGTTGCCTCTGAGGGGTGAGCAGCCAGACAGGAACTGACGAAATCCGGCATGCGGTGCGTCAGCTCCAACTGCGGCAGCCAGTCCTGTGGATGCGTCCCCTGTGAAATGCAATGCCCTACCCCCAGCTCAAGCGAATCCGCCCGCAGCTGTTCCATATCCCCATACTTCTCGTGCACCAGGTGGCAATGCGTGTCAATAATCATGCGCCCCGTATACACCACCTGCCCGGAATTGTCAACGCAAATCAACGCCGCAGGAAGTAGAGTCCGGTATAGATGCGGGGGTCTATGGCGATACCCTGCTCCACCTGGGCTGCCAGCCAGGCATCTATATCATCCAACGGGGCTTCACGCACGGTGATATCCTCCTGCTCCACACCCCCACCAGCAGCCACGCGGCGCAAATCCGTTGCCAGGAAGAAAGAGAGGCTTTCTGATGTAAGGCCGGGAGAGGACGGGCCGCGGAACAAGTAGGTGATTTTCCCGGCTTCGTACCCCGTTTCCTCAAGTAGCTCGCGGCGGGCAGCAGCGGCATCACTCTCCGGGCCCTCATCTCCACTCAACCCGGCCGGGAAACAAAGGCAGCGCTGCCCGATGGGAGGGCGGAATTCCTCCACCAGAAGCACCTTATTCTCCGGGGTGCAGGCAAACACCATTACAGCGCCCGTGTTATTCACCCGTTCACAGTATTCCCAGCGCCCCTCGCGCACCATGTTAAGGAACTTCCCCTGGTACAATGTCTCCATATCAGCAAAAAAGAGGGGCGGCCAGGCCTGCACCTGCCGCCCCGGAAAATCATTGATTTTACTCGCGCACCAGAGTCTGGAAGCGGGCCAGAATGCGCTTGGTGACAGGGCCAGCCACGCCGGCACCAATCGTGCGGCCATCCAGAGAAGTGGCGGCAATCACTTCAGCGGCGGAACCGGTCAGGAAGCATTCATCAGCACAGAGAATATCGAAGCGGTTCATCACCTTCTCCACACAGGGAATGCCGAGTTCAGCGCAGATATCCATCACCGCATGGCGGGTGATACCACCCAGACCACCTTCTGTCAGCGGGGGGGTCTGCACTTCACCATTCACCACAATGAAGATGTTGTCGCCAGTGCATTCGGCTACGTTACCGCGCTGGTTGAGCATGAGAGCCTCACCCGCGCCTGCTGCCACGGCTTCTATCTTGGCAGAAATGCCGTTCAGGTAGTTCAGGCTCTTCACCTGCGGGCAGAGCACATCCGGATTCGGACGACGGAAAGAAGAGGTAATCATGCTCAGGCCCTTTTCATACATTTCCTTGGGATACAGGGCGATATTCTGAACAATGATGAACATGCTGGCCTTGGGGCAATTACGGGGATTAAGCCCCAGATCACCCACGCCGCGGGTAACCACCAGACGGATGTAGCCGTCCTCCATGCCGCTGGCCGCCACAGTTTCCTTCGTGGCCTCACAGACTTCCTCAAAGCTCCAGGGAAGTTCAATCATGAGGTAACGCATGGAATTGAAAAGGCGCACAATGTGTTCTTCCAGACGGAATACCTTGCCAGAATAAAAACGGATACCTTCAAAGCAGCCATCACCATACAGAACACCATGATCAAAGACGGAGACCTTGGCTTCGTCCTTATCAACCAGCTTGCCATCGAACCAGATTTTCATGATTAGTAAAAATTTGTGTGAACGCTGGCATTATACGCCATTCTGCCCACAAAGAAAGCAGAAAAACACGGCATCAGGAATTTTTATCGTTGAACCATACATGCATCTCTGCCCGAACCGATAGAACAGCATGGAGTCTCCCGCCCGTATACAGAAAACCCCGGAGCCGGAGCTCCAGGGTTTCCAAACCAATAGAAAGAAATTTTCAGGACTTGCTTCAGCCCAGGGTCGGCTTCTTGGCGCGACGCACAGCACCAAAGCGCTTCTGGAACTTGTCGATACGACCCTCGGTGTCCACGAACTGGTTCTTGCCAGTGAAGAAGGGGTGAGAGTCAGAGGTGATGCCGCAGGAAATCACATAGTGCTCAACACCATCAATCTCTTCCTTCTTGGCGGAAGTTGCGGTGGAACGGGTGATGAAACGGCGGCCCGTGGTGATGTCCACGAACACAACGGGGTTGTACTTAGGATGGATGTCAGCTTTCATAGTCTTTCAGGCTGCGTTACCGTCGCAGCGCGCTGGGATTGTACTCGCCTTTTCCTTAATGTCAAGTCGTATTTTGCCCACACTCATCATTCTGACATGAATTTCAGGATTTTTTTGTTATTCTACAAAATTGGTAGAGATTATAGTTGACACGGCGTTCCCTTTATGATAATTTAGAAGCATTCCAAGCAACAAGATAGAAAGGACACCCGAAATATGAGCAACTACACATCCACGACTCTCACAGAAGGAACACTCCGCTGCCGCACCAGCTTTCCGCAGGGTAAGGCAGAATTCACCACCGATGTAAGCACTGCTCTGGGTGGACACGGCGAACAGCCCTCCCCCGCCCAGCTG
>CAJGDB010000068.1 GCA_904502165.1 uncultured Akkermansia sp. | reverse complement strand
GGAGTCATCCCGGAGCTGGCCCTTATGCAGTATTTCAACAATAAGCGCGCCTGCGTCATCGCCGGCATGGTGAACCTCACCAACTATTTTGACTGTGTGAGCATCGCCAATGATTCCTACTCCAGCTTCACCAACGACGCTTTCATCAACTCCAGCGTCCTTCCGCTGTACGATGCCAATCTGGGTACAGTGTTCCAGTACGAACTGAATGATGCAAACTACTTGATGCTGGGCATTTCCCGTACCGGATGTGAATACGGCGACAATCCCTTCAGAAGCAGCAACTCCAACGGCTATGTCGTTGTGGGAGAATGGGGACACCTCTTTGCTGATGGCAACGCCACATTCCGACTCAATCCCTTCTACCAGCGCATCGATGTGGACTTCGGCGATGAGCGCGGCGAGCACAAGCGCAGCAACTGGGGGCTCAGCGCCAGCATTGAGTACACCCTTAATGATTTCTGCACCGTGTATTCCCGCGCCGGTCTTGCCCACCATGATCATATTGATTACAACAGCGGTGAATTGAGCGTAGGTGCCCATCTCAAGCTCATCCCCAGCCGCGAAGATGACTTCTTCGGTATCTCCTATGGTATCTTCAAGGGTGCGGTAAACAACTACCGCGGGTATCCCGCTTACCTCAGCGATGAGGACGGCGAATCCCACGGCAACCGCCGCGAACAGGTGCTCGAGCTCATGTACAGCTTCCAGGTGAACGATTACCTCAAGTTCGTGCCCCACTTCCAGTTCATCAAGAACCCGGCCTACCGCGATATCAGCAGCGAAAGCATCTGGGGTGTCCAGACTGTATTCTCGTTCTGATGCGCCATCCGTTTGTTGTGCTGTAACGTGTATTGCAGTAAAAGCCCTGTCGGGTAGTCGTGTGCCCGGCGGGGCTGAATCATATCGTCATTCCAGACAGATAAGGAAAACTCCCCCTGCCTTTCCTGAAAAGAGGAATCTCGGCTCGTATACCGAGCCGAGATTCCTGGTTTTATTATTTTATAAGATTTCTGAAGCTCAACAGTTCATACCTGTGGCTTAACGGCGACGGCGACGGGAAGCCATACCGCAGAGAGCAAGCAGGCTCAGCGTTGCTGTGGCCGGCTCCGGAACTGCAGGTGTGGTGAAATAGGCCAGAGTCTGCCATCCGTTCTTAGCCGTTGTACCCTGATCCATTACCAGGCTGGTAGATGTCAAAGTACCTGTAATCTTGTAAACCATCACAGATTTAGTATTCGGGCTCCAGTTATCGGCGAGGGAGGAGGAATACGCCAGACTCGTTCCAGATACAACGTCAAAGCCGTCACCATTAAGGCCAGCATAAGAAATCGTTGCGGTAGATGCATCCAGACCCGTGATATTGAGGCCGGCAGAATGCTGCTGACGACTTGCCACGGTCAGATACATCGTAATGCTATCACCAACACTTGCGGAATTGAGAGTCAGAGTCAGTGTTGATTGACTATTATTGTTGCCTGTTGCAGTATAATAAATACCACTGCCTGCTGTAAAATCTGCAGCGGAATAACCATTTTCTGCACTGAGCCCAAGCGTAGCATTCATCTCCGTTACTGCGGCGTCATTTTCCCATGTCTTATCAATAGCGCCATCAGTAGAGCCACCATAGAGATTTGCCCCGCCAACGCCAGCAAGCACTATCTTATCGCCATTTGATAATGTGCATGTAGCCGAATTTGTGTTTTGTACATAAAAAGCATCAGTAATGAAGGGTTTAGATTCCTTAAGTGCATCCGTATCCGCATTACCAAAAGCCGCGATAGTCACATCTGTTGCAGCAGATGCAAGGCCCGCCAGCGCCACAAGGGTAATAAGTGTCTTTTTCATATAATCTTTAATTGTCAGTGTGTAAGACAACCCGTACAGGGATACGCATTCCCGCGCGCGATGGGATGATGGGAGACCTGTCCCGAGCTGCTGCAGCAAGTGTATCGCATTTTAAGTGCGATGGCTTTTATTTCATTGGATTGTCAGTGCGTTAGATTAATTTCTTCTGAAAAAAAGCAACAAAATCATCACTTACCTCTCTTTGAGGACTGCTTTTCTTCAATAAGTTGCAATTATTTTACTTGCCATCGCACTTAAAACACGATGAAATCACCTCGCTCAGTGGGATGCGGAGGAAGCCGATACCATGGTAATCATTGGTCTCGCTCACATGAGAGGGGGCATAGAAGAGCCCGATGGTCTCGTCGTCCACCACGTTCAGGCTGGCCCCCCCCCTCTGCACAATCCGGAGTCCGCATCTATACGGCATACAGTCACTTTTTACTTGAAAAAAACGACCGATATGATACGTACATTACGAAACACATGAAACTGCATTTAATTTCCCTTTTCCTGCTTCTCGGAACCAGCGTGAGCCTGGCTCAATGGCCCGCTGAACGGAAACAGCCGTACGATGCCGCAGCCCCCACCACGGCAGATTCCCAGACACCTGCCACCTACCTTACCCTGCGCGAATGTGCGGCTGAGCGACTGACAACAGAAAGCTCCAGCACAGTTCCGGCACTGACGCCTCTTGCCCCCGGCAGTCTTTTCAATGAGGTAACGCTGCACGGGTGGCGCGGAGAACGCTGCAGCACCCAGATGGCCGTAACGCCCAACGGCCCGGCCCGGCAGCTCCGCGTTTCCTGCACCGGTCTGAGCAATGGCCGCAGCACAATTCCTGCACAGGTTTCGTTCATCCGTTACACCAAGGCCCATAATACCCCCACGGCAGATATCATCGGCCGTGAGCAGAACTGCGACAACCCGGCCCGGGTCACCCGCGGTATCTGGGTGCAGGTGGAAATTCCCCACAACGCAGAACCGGGTGTCTACCTGGGGTTTGTGAATGTCAATGCCCCGGGCTGTGCGGAAGCAAAGCAGAAAATCGTTCTCTTTGTCGATGAAGCCTCCCTTCCCTCCCCTGACAAGTGGAAAATCCACCTGGACCTCTGGCAGCACCCGCAGGCAGTAGCCCGCTGGCACGATGTGGAGCCATGGTCACCGGAGCATTTCGCCCTGCTCCGCCCGCTCATGAAGCGCCTGGCTGAAGCCGGGCAGAAGTGCATTACCTGCACCCTGCTCGATGAAGCATGGAACGGGCAGACCTACGATACCTTCCCATCCATGATCCGCTGGATTCGCGGGCGCGATGGCGTGATGCGTTATGACTACACGCAGCTGGATGCCTGGATTTCCTTCATGCACGATGAAATCGGCATCCGGGAACAGATAAGCTGCTACACCATGATTCCCTGGCACCTCAGCGTGCGCTTCTTCGATGAATCCACCAACCATTACGGCCAGGTGAAAGCCAGGCCCGGCACGCCGGAATACGATGCTCTCTGGGCACCATTTCTGCGCGATTTCCAGAAGCACATGCAGGAAAAAGGCTGGGCAGACAAAACCTGCATTGCCATTGACGAACGCCCGGATGCCATGGTGAAAGCAGCCATGAAGCTGGTTGCCGAAAATGCCCCGAAGTTCCGCGTGGCATCGGCGGTGGATAAGCCTTCCGAGCTTTCCCGCGATGTCTACAACATTTCCCCCGTAATCACCCACGCCGGCACCACTCTGGGAGATCTGCTCACAGAACGCCGGAAAGCCGGTAAGATAACGACCTTCTACGTGTGCCTGCACCCGCTCAAGCCCAACACCTTCACCTACTCCCCCCCAGCCCAGGCAGAATGGCTTGGCTTCTTTGCCGCCGCCAATCATCTGGACGGGTTCCTGCGATGGGCCTATAATTCCTGGAACCGCAATCCCTTCGAATGCACAGATTTCGTACAATGGCCCTCTGGTGACTGCTTCCTGGTATACCCGGGCAATCGCAGTTCCATCCGCTTCGAGCGCTTGCGCGACGGCATTGAGAATTACGAGAAAATCAATATCCTCCGAGCCCGCGCTGCCGAATCTCCGGAGGCGGCAGACGCAGTACGCATCATGAATGAACAACTGGCCGGCATTTTCTCCGTAGAGCGGAGCAAGGGCGACGACCACACCGCAGATGTACAGCGGGGCCGAGCCATCATTGAGGCAACTCTCCAGCGTCTCAACTCCTGCAGCAAATAACACCGGAACCCCATTCCGGAACATTTCAACCGCATGCCTCTGCCCAGCCAGACGCATGCGGTTGCGCTTCTGCCTCTCCGGCAAAACGGCAATTCCGACTTATTCCGGAAGCTTCTGCCCACCGGCAGGAGGGGCAAAGCAGCCTGCGCTACCCCGGAGAGATTCAATTCTCACAGGTACACCCGCTGCCGTTATCTGGGCATACACAGCATTTTCCGTTCCGTCCGGAAGCGCCGCATCCGCCGGCAGAGCCTCGCCGATAAGGCGGTCCCCCAGCCACATATAAAACCCTGAGGGAATGGATTTCTCCTGATTGCCGGGGTGCCAGGCTACACGTATTTCATCCTGGTTGGCCGCCATATCTGCGCTGAAGAGCATATCTCGGCCCTGCCAGAAAATACCGGATTCACTCACGGAAAAACTTCCGCTCACCCCGGCATCGGCCTTGCTGAACGCAAGCGAAAGAACCGGGCCGCGTTCCCAGCCATCCTGTGCACCGTTGCCCACAGAAGCACGCAAGGCCACCGTAAATCCCTGCCGGGCATCCACCGCCGCCCATTCAGCAGGCGCGAGCGCCGGCTCAGAACCAGCCGCAGAATAAGAAAAAGAAACAGATTCACGCCGCTCCAGCCCAGCCGTGCGACCGGGGCAGCCCAATGCCCGAGCCACTGTTTCAGCAATAATGAGATCGCCCTGCGGAGTCGGATGCAGGCCATCTCTGGAAGAGAAGAATGAAGCCTCACCCACACACGGTTTGTCATTGCGGGTCAGGTCAACCATCCCGTTGTTACTATCTACCACCTGAAGCTGGTGCTGAGCCGCCCAGCGGGCAATACCCTCATTCATCCGGCGCAGTGCAAGGTAATCTGCCCGGGCATGGGAATGCGGAGTGGAATCATGCCAGGTGGGAAGAGTCAGCACAAGAATCCGGCAATCCGGGTTTGCCTCGCGCATAGAGCGCACGATTGCCTCCATGTCGCCGCCGAGGAATGTGCCATCAGCCTGCTGCACCCCCAGCAGATTCTGCATCACCTCCCGGCTATGGTGTTCCAGACCGAAGCCGCCACGGCGCCCGTAATCGGAGAATGTATCATTTGTGCCAATCATCAGCACAAAAACATCCGGGCGTTCCTGAGCCATGTTAATCCGGTACGGGCCGGAATACGCAGCATCCAACCCCAGCCACTGGCGGATATTGCTATGCCCCAGACGACTGGAAGCATTATTGCGGCCGGAAACCTCATACGCGCGCTCGCTGCTCATGGCAGAGTGGCGGTTATTGAATACCACCCCGGCATACACAACACCGGGTGCCACACTCCCCTCGCGGAAGGTATTTCCGGCATGCACACCCACGGCAGTAAACGCAACTCCGTTGTCCACCAAAGTCTTATGCAACGGCCAGCGATACGAGGCTGTTCTGAACCCGTGGGTAATGGAATCACCCACAAACATGACATTCCCCAGCTCAAGAGCCGGAGCAGCTGCAGAAGCACAGCAGCCGGAGAAGAAAGATAAGGCAAACAGAAAACGGAGACAACATCTGGCCATACCCAGAAACTAACAGCATCCTGCCGGAGAATCAAGGCTAAAAGCCCGGAACGCCTCAAAAAAGCCAAATGTGTCCCAGAAATTACAGAAAAAAGGCTGTAAACGACATGTAATCATCGTATTCTGCATAAATTTCTGCACAGGGGTATCATGAGCCCTGCCATCTGCAGAAAGCGTCCATCTATCCCATATCCGGCGAAAGTCACTGATTATTATTTCGCAAATCGTAAATCCTCGTATCTCAAAATCTTTGGGGCACGTATGCAAAAAGGCGTCAGGCAGGATGCTTCTCAGCGGCGGCGATTGTTCGAATTACGGCGCTTTGAGGAATCCCTCTTCCTCTGCTGTTTCTTCTTATTGGCATTGAGCTTCCGTAACTGCTGGATTTCCCTGGCATATTCACTCTGCAACCGCCGGCCATCCGGAGTGAAGAAAAGGTGATACTGTGCGTTATGGAAATAATCGCTGGCATGCTTGCAGCTACTGTGGCGGGCATGGGCGAAATTATACTCCTTGTTGTCTGGCCCTATGAAAAAGGCCGAGGACGCACCCGCCCCGCAAGGCGTGCAGTTCTTGCCATTGATGATGACCATGCCTCTACTTCCCCCTACCTTATCTGCGGGATAATGCGAAGTCAGCCACCCGTAGTATTCACAGATAACCGCCCAGCGCAACTCATCACACTCCAGGCATTCCTGGATAATCTGGTCCGAAGCCAACTCAGAAAACTCCTTGCCGTTTCCAGCAGGCTTCTGCTGCTTTCTGCCTTCATTCAAGCGCTTCAATTCCTCAATCTCCTCCCTGTACTGCTCCTGCAGCATCTGTCCCTCAGGGGTAAAGAACAAGTGGTACTGCGCGTTATGGAAATAATCGCTGGCATGCTTGCAGCTACTGTGGCGGGCATGAGCAAACCGATATTCCTTGTTATCTGTTCCCAGGAACGTGGCCGAGGACGCACCCGCCCCGCAAGGCGTGCAGTTCTTGCCATTAATAATAACCATGCCTGTACTTCCCCCTACCTTATCTGCGGGATAATGCGAAGTCAGCCACCCGTAGTATTCACAGATAACCGCCCAGCGCAACTCATCACACTCCAGGCATTCCTGGATAATCTGGTCCGAAGCCAACGCTGAATACTCCTTACCCTCTCCAGCAGGCTTCTGCTGCTTTCTGCCTTCATTCAGGCGTTTCAATTCCTCAATCTCCTCCCTGTACTGCTCCTGCAGCAACCTTCCCTCAGGAGTAAAGAAAAGATAATACTGTGCATCATGAAAATGCTCGCTGGCATGCTTGCAGCTACTGTGGCGGGCATGAGCAAACCGATATTCCTTGTTATCTGTTCCCAGGAACGTGGCCGAGGCCGTACCTGCCCCGCAGGGCGTGCAGTTCTTGCCATTGATAATGACCATGCCAGTACTTCCTCCTACCTTATCTGCGGGATAATGCGAAGTCAGCCACCCATAGTATTCACAGATAACCGCCCAGCGCAATTCATCACACTCCAGGCATTCCCGGGCAATCTGATTCAGTCTCTCGTGGTGATTCGCAGTGTCGCCATCCTTTCCAACCTCTTCAAGCCTTCCAACTTCTCCTCTCCCACCTTCCGGCTTCCTATCCGATGCACCAGGGCGTCTGAGCGAAACCTTCCCCGATGCCTTCTGTGTAATCACCTTCTTGCTTACTTTTTCCTCACATTCCACCTTCACAGGATTTGAATCCAGAGGCTTGAATTTTTCCAATCCGCCCATCATCAGCGAAAGGCCCAACATCAAAACTGTACATCCAGACATCATCGAAAGCAGAGGTAAAAAAGAAAAACAAGGAAACAACGTGCTTAGGCCAGTATAATTTAACGCCAGTTTTAATCAAGCCTATTATGGAAAAACAATTTCTCCTGTCTGTTACAGAATACACATCCCCCCACGAAGCCAGGAGAACAGAATCGATTCCGGAACCTCATTCACCCGCACTTCATCCGGCTTGATTAAATTCGCATTTCTGCTAACATACACATCAGAAAACAGCCCTCATGGATTTAAGTTTCAACACCGCCCTGATTCAAGGCTACAAAAGCGCAGCACAGATTGCGAGAGTGCTGACGGAAGACTGGCTCGCCCGCAACATGTACTGCCCCATCTGCGGCGAAAACACCATACACCGGGCCGAAGCAAATTCCCCGGTCAAAGACTACATCTGCAAGCATTGCAAATCTCAATATGAGCTGAAAAGTAAGAAGGCAACAAGCAGCAATTTCAATCGCACGGTCAATGATGGCGTTTATCGTACCATGATTAAGCGCATCACCGCTCTCGATAACCCCAGTTTCTTTTTCCTGCACTATGACAGGTACGAGGTCAACAACCTCATCATCGTTCCTAAATGCTTCTTTATTCCTGAAATCATAGAAAAGCGCAAACCGCTGCCCGATACCGCCAGACGCTCCGGATGGGAAGGATGCAATATCTTGCTGGGGAAAGTTCCTGAAGCGGCTAAGATTTCCATCATCCGCAATGGTGTAGTTCTCGCAGCAGACGAAGTCTGCAAAAAATACAACCAGGTGTATTCATTGCAGACAAAGAGCATCGAAAGCCGCGGCTGGCTGTTCGATGTTCTCCAATGCACCGAAAAACTCGGTACAACCTTCACACTGGAACAGATGTACTCCTTTGTACCGCATCTGAAAGCCAGACACCCCCACAATAACAACATCGAAGCAAAAATCCGCCAGCAACTTCAATTCCTGCGTGACAAAGGGCTCATCGAATTTACCACCCGTGGTATCTACAGAAAAATCAAGTGATATGGAACGCTATATTCTCCAATATGCAAGCATGAATTTCGAAGGTGCCCTATCCATGGACTGCCTCGGCCCTTTTGATAGCATGGATGATGCCCTGCAACAGCAGAAAATGATAATGGACGAGTTTGCCAGAGAAAACACCTCCATGGCTGATGAGTTGATAATGGAAGAGTGCGGAAACTTCCAAAGGATTGCATATCGCAATGATTTAACGGAGATACAGTCTCGGATTATTATGCTGGAACTGTAATGGGGCTGCCTGTTCTGGCTGGCACAAAGCCCTTATCCCCACATCTAGACGCGAGAATTGGCGAGCTCATGGAACGGCATGATGGATGACTTACGGTCACCCTGCCCGATGAATTTGCTCCCCTACTCACCATCTGGGCAGCCACAGCCAACATCAGCATCGATGAACTGGTGGCACAGTTGCTTACTGATGCGCTGAAACTGAAGCATAGCTAATCTCCTTAAATATTATTGTATAAAAAGGAGCTTATCTGAAACACCAGATAAGCTCCATAATCAAACGTTCTTCGACTTACGACATCTTCATTTTTCATGTGTATTCATTGAGCGAATCAGATCATCTAACTTACATCTAAATTCAGCGTCTAATAACATATCAGGTATTATTTCTTGCGAAACTATTTGCTTTTCAATTAAAAAAGATCGTATATCCTCACCTCGGTCATGGTCATCGGCCCCAGCAAAGGCGAACATTAAAAACTTCTGCGAATTAGAGCACGTTGACATTATCATCTTGGCGAACTCTACAGATTCCTCCTCATTAAAACTGTAACGCACATATTGAATAATACTCAACAATGCCTCAAGCCAACGTTCCACATTTAAAAACCTATCATATATATACTCTCTCTTTGCCTGCAAGGTTTGCAATCCTTTATAACAAGTGCGCAATATAGCCTTTAGATTCACTTGAATCATATATATTGCTCGAGTGGCTTTTTCACTCATTTCAGCTTGTTTTTGTCGTTCATCATAAGAAATTGATGTTTTCAAACTAGCAAACACTACCTCTTCCGCAAATTGAACAACAATTGTTAGCCGCTTATACAATTCATCTATCTTTTGCCCTTTTTCAGCCAGCTTAACTTGCGCTTCAAATTGACGAGTCTGGGCTTCACTCACCTCACGTTGTTTCACCATCTCTTCTCGCTGAAGTTTCAAATCTGCTCTCTGATTTTTCAAATCTTCTCGTTGCAATCTTATCTGTTTTTGCTGCAGAAATAATGAATACATCACACCAAAAAAAGCCAAAGCTGATATCACAGGATTCAGCACTCCATACATATCACCAAACTCTCCAATATTTCCAGGCAAATCCAATTTAGTGAAAGAATGTATGAGATAAGGGTATATAAAAGCTATAGTGGTAGATACCAGCAAAAAAATAAGCCAAGGTGTAATTCTCATAATTATAATAGAAAACTTTATGCAGTAAAAGAATTGAGAGAGCTTTCCAGTTCCTCACGCAAGCGGGACAATGCGTAGAGGGGCAAATCAAGGAGGGTTGCCGCTTTGTGATTATATTCGGGCTTCTTGAAGGAAATTTCGTTTCTGCAGAACGGATTTAATGAGGTTCTGACTGCTTGTTTCGGTTGGAAACGCTGGCAATAGACATGCAGGCTTTTTGCCTGGGTATTATGGCCACTCTTGACCTCGATAGGCACGATATTACCGCGCACGGTGCAAAGGAAATCGATTTCAGCTTTGGCATTCTTCTCCTCACTGGCCCAGTAGCAGGGAGAAAGTCCGCAATCTG
>CAJGDB010000067.1 GCA_904502165.1 uncultured Akkermansia sp. | reverse complement strand
TTGGCCTCCGTGCATTCCAGAATGATAATATCTCTAGGCATAATTGCGAATTGTTGACTTGCGGGCGCACATTTTACACTATTCGTCGCTTTCGTCAAGAGAAATCGCATTTTCCATGTCATTTTGTAGGTCAGCATACCCTACATGGTCCTGTTTCCGGGCTCTGTAGTTGGCATAAGATCCGTATTTTTTCTCGTATTCCTCCTGGCATTTCACGGTCAGGCGGCAGAACGGACGCACCTGCAGACGCTTCTTGGGGATCGGGTCGAGGGAAATTTCGCAGATGCCGTAGGTGCCGCGGCGGATGCGTTCCAGGGCGGCATCAATTTCAAAGAGCTGTTCACGATCCTTATCGAGCAGGCGGATAGTCAGGTCACGCACTTCAGCTTCGCTGCCGGCATCACCAATATGCTGCCCGGAGGAAGAAGATACATTGGAAGCGCCGCTGCGAAGGTGGTCGCGGGTGACATTCTGCATATTGGGCAGCAATTCATCGCGCAGGTTCATGAGCGCCTGCTTCTGTTCCTGCAGGAACTTGGGCCATTCCGGGTCTGCTTTCAACAGGGCAAGGGTTTCCTTGAGCTTCTTCACGCGGGCTTTTTCCTCGGCTGTGAGGGTTTCGCGAACCGGAGCCTTCTTGGCAGCTGCGGCAGGGGCGGGCTTGCTGGCAGCCTTTGCTGTGCTCTTCGGCTTGCTGGCCGGTTCCTTGGTGGTCTTGGTCGTGGTTTTCTTTGTAGTAGCCATATGCGTCTCTTGTGAATGCGTGGAAATCTGAATCGCCGCAAGCGGCATATATGATTTGTCTGCTACTATCACATGTGAACATGAAATTCAAGTAAATTCTGCTATATGGTGGCATAATTCTGCGTCAAACGGGTGTGATTCGTGAATTTGCCCTTGTTAGGATGCTTTCTCATTGCACGAGATGGAGGGTATGTGCTATAATGCGCGAATCTATGGTGATGGAACGTAAAACGGGGGTGTTGATGCCATTGTTTTCTCTGCGTCGCAACGGAGATGCGGGGATTGGTGACCTGGCGGCACTGGAAGAGTGGATTGACTGGGCTGCGGCAAGCGGGGCAGGGTTCCTGCAGTTGCTGCCGGTGAACGCCCTGGGAGAGGATGATGCGCCGTCTCCATATTCCGCCATCAGTTCTGTTGCGCTGGAACCGCTGTATCTGACTCTGGAGCGTATACCCGGCATGCCGTCGTCTGTTCCTCCCTACCCGGAAAATCTGCCGCCGCTGCAACAGCCCGGTGGCCGTGACCTGGTGGATTATGCGCGGGTGCGTACCTATAAGCGCTACTGGTTTCAGCAGGCGTGGAAGCGATTTGAAACCGAAGAAGAGTATGCGCCGCTTCGGGCTGAGTTCGAGGCATGGGTGTGCCATCAGGGAATGTGGTTAGAGGATTTCTGCACCTTCCGCGTGGCCAGTTCCGGCTTCGGCACCATAGCATGGTGGCTCTGGCCGGAGCAGAATACGGATGTTGTGCGCCGCATTGTGAATGACTGCAGAGATTCGCGCGAGCAGAAGCGCCACCAGCAATGGCTGCAGTGGCTGTGTGCGAGAGAGTGGGCTCGCGTACGCGCGCATGCTGATGAAAAGGGAGTGCTGCTCATGGGTGATATACCCATCGGGGTGTCCGTTGCCAGCGCCGATGTGTTCTTTGAACGCTACCTTTTTGATATGGACTGGAGTGGCGGTGCTCCTGCCGAGGGCAATTTTGCGGAAGACCCCTTTACTGCCAAATGGGGGCAGAACTGGGGTATCCCTCTTTACCGATGGGATGTAATGGAGCGCGATGGTTTTGCCTGGTGGAGCCGCCGTGTGCAGAAACTGGCAGAGATTTTCTCCATGTACCGCATTGACCACGTGCTGGGCTTCTACCGCATTTATGCCTTCCCCTGGATGCCGGACCGCAATCCGGAGTTCCTGCCGCTCAGCGAGGATGAAGCCGCTGCCCGCTGTGGGGGACGCAGACCGGGTTTCCGTCCGCATGGAGACTGGACGGAGGCGGACCGCCGCGATAATCTGGCAAGGGGAGATTATCTGCTGCGTCAGTTGCTCAAGGCGGCTCCGGGGCTCCGAGTCATTGGCGAGGACCTGGGCTGTGTGCCGGACTACGTGCGCCCGGATTTATCCTATCTGCGAATTGCCGGTTTCAAGATTCCGCACTGGGAGATTACCCCCGAGCAGCAGATCGTGCAGGGGCACACTTATAATCCCTGTTCCTTTGCCACCTATGCCACGCATGATTTTCCGCCTCTGTGCAATGATTGGGATGACTGGAACGCAGCGGTGCAGGAAGCCTGCGCGGCGAGCAGTGACCCGAAGCTTCCCCTGGATGAACGTCGGGCCATTCTGCAGAAAGGGCGCGATTGCGCCCGGGTGTTGTGCTGGCTGACTGATTTTGCCGGGATGAATCACCAGCAATGCATGGTTTCCTGGAACCAGGAGATAAAGACTGCCCTTATCCGCGCATTACTCCAGAGCAATTCAGCCTATGCCGCCCTCATGTGGACGGAGTTGTTCGATATACCGGTGCGGCTGAATACTCCCGGCACAGAAGGCGGTACCAACTGGCGCCCGCGCATACCCTTCACCGCGGCAGAGGCGGCAGAAATGGAGCAGAGCGCCTGGCTGCATACCCTTTCCTGCGAAGCGGGGCGGGCGGTGTGAAAATCAGAAACCGGGGGAGTCTTCCTCAGAGAAAAGGTCTTCTTCCGGACTTTCTTCTGCGGGCTCAGCTTTCTTCTGCTTCTTTGCTTTTCTCTCAGCCTTGGCTTTTTCCCTGTTCTCAGCGGCGGCCTTTCTGGCTTCTTCCTTCTCTACTTCTCGCAGCAGCTTGCGCCAGTTCTTCACGAAAGCGCTCACATCCGGGCCGCCAGCTTCGCCAACCTTGGTCCCGTCCGGTTTTACTGCAATCATGCAGGGCAGTAGCGGGCGCCCTGTATACATCCACGGAATACCACACCTCATGCTCATGCTCGGGCACATGACCGGAAAGGTCATCTTCGCTTTCCGGACCCACTGCTCAGCCGCTGCCGGTGAAGCATCAACATTCAGCATCACCATTTCACAGCCTTTGCGCTTCATGCGCTTGTATTCCTTCACCAGCGCGGGTGCTTCCTGCACGCAGATGCCGCAGGTGGAGCGGGACTGGTAGACAAAATAAAGCTTCGCTTTCAGGTCCGGCTTTACCTTGTTCACAAACTTAGCCTGAGCAAGAGCCTGGGGAACTGTCGGCAGTTCCGCTTCGGGGCTTCCTTCTTCCTGTGCGTGAGTCATTCCGCCGCAGTACAGCAGCACAAGCATCGTCATCAAACGCATAAGTCTGGTCATGCACGCATTATGGCAGAGCCTCCCCCCTCTGGCAATGAAAATGTGCCGGCCGATATGGATTAAAGGGAGCTTTGTTCCCGTTAAACTGGGTGTTCACTCCGTATTATATGTCATGATTGTAAAAAGCAAGCCTGAAGCTGAGACAAAGAAAAAATGCCGTAAGTGCTTGACTTACGGCATTTTTTTTCAACGGACAGGGAGGGATTCGAACCCTCGGTACGCTTTTGACGTACACACGATTTCCAATCGTGCTCTTTCGACCACTCAGACACCTGCCCATGCTTGGCATGAACCCTTGGTGAAGGGGTGCGGCGGGAATATACACGAAAAACAGAGAGCTTGCAAGCTAATTCTTGCAAAAATGGCGATTTTTTGTGTTATTGGAGTTTCTGGGTCACTTTGAAGTGAAGTTTTGCTACATCCTGGAGGCGTTCCATTCCGTGAGTCTCAATGAAATGTTGTGCCGCGCGGGTGACGTGTGGCGCACAGCCCAGAGGCATGGGGCATTGGCTGGCGGCAGAGGTCTGCTGCACCCATTGCACGAAGCGGTCGCGGGCAAGGATGGAAGCCGCCGCCACGGCCACATCGCTTTCGGCCTTGGTTCGTTGTTCCAGTTGCACAGGAATATGGCGCTGCCCCAGAGCGCGCTTGAGGACCCATTCGTTGGCAAACTGATCGCTCAGTGCGCGGGGGCAGGTGGGTACTTTCTCATGCAGCGCTGCAATGACCCGGGCATGTCCCCAGGCCAGCAGCCGGTTCAGGTTGCCCATTTCGCTGTATAGTTCATTATAGCGGCGGGGGCCTATACAGATAATTTCGTACACCACGCCGGCTGTCTTCTTAATCTTATCTGCCAGAAGGTGTATCTTCTTGTCATCGGGAATGGCTTTGCTGTCCTTGCAGCCCAGTCGTGCCAGTTCGTCAGCGCAGCGCTCGTCTGTATACACCCCGGCCACTACCAGGGGTCCGAAATAATCACCCTTGCCACTTTCATCCACTCCGAAATGGGGGGTAGTGTCGATGAGGGCCGGCAGGGTACTGGTCAGGGCCGGGGCATTTTGCTCCGGGGCAAGCTGGAGTGTATTCCTCAGAAAATCCTCAGCGCCGCGCCCCTGGATGAGCAGTCTTCCCTTCTTAGGATAATAGGCTACATTGACGCAATCTGATTCATAGCAGAAATCGGCGAAATCCCGCGCCGTTACACGGAAATATGGAGTGGACTCTAACTTTTTTCTGAGCGCGCCAGCTTCGATTTTCGAGAGCTGAATACTGAACTGATTGGCCATATCTGGTACTAGAATGCGGTGAATTTGCCAGAGCGTCAACTCAAAATGCCGTTTTTTTCGGGAAAAAGTGCCAAGGTGACGCAGAAATTGGCACTTTTTATCACTTTAGGCGAGACAAAAAGACTTTTTTGGTCTACAATGTGCCCGGCTTTTCAACAAAGCAATTTTTATTATGGCAAATACGATTACTAAGAGAGAGCTTGTAAACAAGGTATGCGCTGAACTGGACAATGGTTTCACGCAGAACGAGGTGCTTGACATCATCCAGAAGACTATTGATCTGATCACGGATGCTCTGGGTAAGGGTGATCGCGTGGTGCTGCGTAACTTCGGCACCTTCACCGTGAAGGAAGTGAAGCCCAAGGTGGGCCGTAACCCCAAGGATCCTGCTAAGAACGTTCCGATTCCTGCTCGCACGGTTGTGAAGTTCAAGGTCGGCAAGAACCTGAAAGAAGCCGCTGCCAAGGTTTCCTAAGTCTGCCGGCACACTCGTGCTAGAGAACAAGGACGCTTCTATTCTGCATAGATGCGTCCTTGTTCTGTGATAGAAAAAGAAATATCTCCCCCTTCCGATAACATGAAATTGAGAATTGCAGTACAGTCCAAAGGCCGTCTGAATGAGGATACGATGGCGATTCTGGCAGAGGCCGGTATCAAGGTGAGTTCTTCCAAACGCACGCTGCTGGTAGCCGCCCGCAAGTTTCCTATGGAGGTGCTTTATCTGCGTGATGACGATATTCCTGAGACTGTGACAGACGGCATGGCCGATATCGGTGTGGTGGGCCTCAATGAATATCTGGAGCGCCAGGGCGATGCTGATATCGTCAAGAATCTGGGGTTTGGCGGGTGCCGCCTGAGCATTGCCATACCGAAGGAGCATGACTATACCGGGCCGCAGTGGCTGCAGGGGCGCAAAATTGCCACCTCCTATCCCGTAATTCTCCGTAAGTGGCTTGAGCAGAACGAGGTGCAGGCTCATATTCACGTTATCACCGGTTCGGTTGAAATTGCAACCGGTATCGGGCTGGCAGATGCCATCTTCGATATTGTCAGCAGCGGGGCCACCCTGGTGAGCAACAATCTCAAGGAGGTGGAAGTGGTGTTGGAGAGTGAGGCTGTCCTCATTGCCAACAAGAACCTCTCTACCGAAAAACGCGAGATTCTCGACAAGTTGCTCTTCCGTATGGATGCCGTGATGACGGCGGCAGACAAGCGCTATGTTCTCATGAATGCTCCGAAGGAATGCGTGGAGCAGATTGTCTCGGTTCTGCCCGGTGTGAAAAGCCCCACCATCATGCCCCTGGCCCAGGAGGGCTGGTGCAGCATTCACACTGTGCTGGATGAATCCTGCTTCTGGGATATTATCGGCAAACTCAAGGAAGCCGGCGCCCAGGGTATCCTGGTGCTTCCCATTGAAAAAATGATCCTGTAATTCTATTGCCTTTCATGACTATCATAACGGAACCTACTCGTGAACAATGGGCGGAGCTGGTGCGCCGCCCGGCATTCGATGTAACCCAGCTCTTTGATGTGGTGCGTCCCATCATGGAGCAGGTGAGGGCGCAGGGTGACCATGCACTGCGTGAGTTGGAACACCGTTTTGATGGAGTGATGCTGGAGCATCTGGAGGTTTCTCCGGAGGAAGTGGAAGAGGCTCGGCGTCTGGTGGTCCCGGAGTTGGTAGAGGCTATTGAGCTGGCCTACTGCAATATCTATGATTTCCATGAATTGCAGCGCAACGCACAGGCTCCCGTGAAGCTGGAGACCGCCCCCGGGGTAGAGTGCGAGCAGCGTACGCTGCCCATTCAGCGAGTGGGGCTATATGTGCCCGGCGGGCAGGCCCCGCTGTTCTCCACCGTGTTGATGCTGGCTGTGCCTGCTGCTGTGGCCGGTTGTGAGGAAGTGGTGCTTTGCACGCCTCCGGGGAAGGATGGTAAGGTGAATCCCGCCATTCTTCTGGCTGCTGATTTATGCGGCGTGAAGCGCATTTTCAAGGTGGGCGGGGCTCAGGCCGTTGCCGCCATGACCTATGGTACAGCTTCTGTGCCGAAGGTTGATAAGATTTTCGGCCCTGGCAATGCCTATGTGACAGCCGCTAAACAACTGGCTTCTCTTGCCGGGGTTGCCATAGATATGCCTGCCGGCCCCAGTGAGGTGGAAGTTCTGGCAGATGCCACCTGCGTGCCTGCCTTCGTGGCGGCAGATCTGCTGAGCCAGGCTGAGCATGGACCAGACAGCCAGGCGATGCTGGTGACAACAGATGCAGTCGTGGCAGAAGCTGTTGCGGCAGAGGTGGAAAAACAGCTGGCTGAACTGCCCCGGAAGGAGATAGCTGCTAAATCCATTGCCAACAGCCGTATCATTGTGCTGGCTGATAAGCAGGATGCCGTTGATTTCACGAATACCTACGCGCCGGAACATCTCATAATCGCCATGGAAGATGCGGCAGTCGTGGCGCAGGAAACCCTTAACGCCGGTTCTGTTTTCCTTGGCAATTACAGCTGCGAAAGCGCGGGTGATTATGCCAGCGGTACGAACCATACACTGCCCACCATGGGCTGTGTGCGTGCCTACAGCAGCCTGTGCATCGACAGTTTCCAGCGTAAAATGACCCTCCAGACGCTTTCTGCAGAGGGCATCCGCAGCATCGGCCGTACGGTGGAGCTCATGGCCCAGGCAGAGCATCTGGAGGCCCACGCCCGCGCCATGACTCTCCGCATGCAGGCCGTTGCCTCCATGCCTGAGGAAGCGCCGGGAACGGGCATCGCGCGTCTGGTACGCCCGAATATCCTGAAACTCAAGCCGTATAGTTCCGCCCGCGATGAATATGCCGGTAAGGCTGCACACGTATTCCTGGATGCAAATGAATGCCCGCACAACGCACCGAACAACCGCTATCCCGACCCTCTGCAGTGGGAGCTCAAGCAGAAGATTTCTGTATACAAGGGGGTGGCACCGGAACGCATTTTCCTGGGCAATGGCAGTGATGAGGCCATTGACCTGATTTTCCGCACGTTCTGCACCCCCGGGGTGGATGAAGTGGCTGCCATTGCGCCCTCGTATGGTATGTACGAGGTTTGTGCCGATATTAATGACATCCGCTACCATGCCATTCCTCTGGAGGATGATTTCCTTTTTGATGCAGAGAAATTCCTGCAATCCATCTACTCCCCCTGTACCAAGGTCATCTTCATCTGCAGCCCGAACAACCCCACGGGAAATATGCTGCCGGTAGAGGAAATTCGTAAGGTGCTCGATATCTTCCCCGGCATGGTGGTGGTGGATGAAGCCTACATTGACTTTGCTCCGGAGGGGGCCTCTGTCAGCGCCCTGCTCGAGGAATATCCGCGACTCATCGTGCTCAACACTTTCTCGAAGGCCTGGGCCTCTGCCGGCATTCGACTGGGTATGGCGCTGGCCCACCCGGAGGTGATTTCTCTTTTCAACAAGGTGAAGTACCCCTACAACGTGAACATCCTGACTCAGCGCGCCGCTATGGAGCGCCTGGAGCACATGGATGAAATCCGCGCCTGGGTCGATGAAGCCCTGGCGGAGCGTGAGCGCATGATGCGCGCGGTGGCTGCGCTGCCCATCTGCCTGCAGATGTACCCCAGCGATGCCAACTTCTTCCTGGTACGTGTCACGGATGCCTGCGCTATCTACAATGCGCTGGTGGAGCAGGGCATCATTGTCCGCAACCGGCACCGTATCATGATGTGTGAGAACTGCCTTCGTATTACCATCGGAACTCCGGAGGAGAATGACGAACTGCTTGCTGCCCTCAAACAATTCTGACCATGAAGAAAAAGGCTCTTTTCATTGACCGCGATGGCACCATCATTCAGGAACCTGCCGACGAGCAGATAGATGCTTTCGAGAAGCTGGTGTTCGTGCCGGGTGCCTTCCGTGCGTTGAGTACTATCCGCGAACTGACAGATTACGAATTTGTCATGGTGAGCAATCAGGATGGACTGGGAACACCTTCCTTCCCGGAGGATACGTTCTGGCCGGTTCATAACTTCATTCTTGATACCCTGAAAGGTGAAGGGGTTGAGTTTGACAATATTCTCATCGACCGCCATTTCCCGCACGATAACGCCCCTACTCGCAAGCCCGGTACCGGTATGCTCTCAGCCTATATGGATGGTTCATACGACCTGGAGAACTGCTATGTTATCGGCGACCGCGCCACGGATGTGCAGCTGGCGCAGAACCTGGGCTGCAAGGCACTCCAGATTGGTACGGACGGCATGGACTGGAAGAAGATTACCGAGATCCTGGTGGCAGGCGAGCGCAGTGCCGAGGTGCAGCGCACCACCCGCGAGACTGATATCTACGTGAAACTGGAGCTCGACCGCCCCGGCTTCTGCGAAATCAGCACCGGTCTGGGCTTCTTTGATCATATGCTGGCCCAGCTGGCTCACCATGGCGGCATGGGCGTGACCATCCGCGTGAAAGGTGACCTCTATGTGGACGAGCACCACACCATCGAGGATACCGGGCTGGCTCTGGGCGAGTGTCTGCGTAAGGCCATCGGTAACAAGCTGGGTATTTCCCGCTATGGTTACTGCCTGCCCATGGATGACAGCCTGTGCCAGGCTGCGCTGGATTTCGGTGGCCGCCCCTGGCTGCAGTGGGAGGCTGAGTACAAGCGCGAGCGCATCGGCGATATGCCCACCGAGATGTTCTACCACTTCTTCAAGAGCCTGAGCGATGCCGCTCTCATGAATCTCAGCATCAAGGCTGAGGGGGATAACGAACACCACAAGATAGAGGGAAGCTTCAAGGCTCTGGCCCGTGCCATCCGTGTGGCGGTGCAGCGTGATGTGCGCCACCTGGTGCTGCCCTCCAGTAAGGGAACGCTTTAAAGTATGAAGGTAGCCGTCGTCAGATATAATGCGGGCAATATCCGCTCTGTCATCAACGCGCTCCACCGCATCGGCGTGGAGCCGGTGGTCACGGATGATGCCGCTGAACTGGCCAGCGCCGACCGCGTTATCTTCCCGGGGCAGGGAGAGGCGGCCAACACCATGGCCTACCTGCGCGAAAGCGGCCTGGGCGAGGTGATTCGCAACCTGAAGCAGCCCGTGCTGGGCATCTGCATCGGCCAGCAGCTGCTCTGCGCCCACTCCGAGGAGGGCGATACCCCGTGCCTTGGCGTGTTCGAAAGCCCGGTAGTGCGTTTCCCTGCCACCTGCGAGGAAGGCCGCGTGAAAATCCCCCAGATTGGCTGGAACACCATTGAGAATCTGCAGACTCCGCTGTTCGATGGCCTGAAGGAGTGTGATTTCGTCTACTTTGTGCACAGCTTCTATGTGCCCGACTGCGCGGCGGCCATTGCCCGCACCACCTACGGCGGCGTGACCTATGCCTCCGCCCTGCGTCGTGGCAATTTCTACACCACCCAGTTCCACCCCGAGAAGAGCGGTGATGTGGGCTTGCGAATCCTTCACAATTTCATTCACCTCTGCCATGATTGAGCTCATTCCTGCAATCGATATCATCGGCGGCCAGTGTGTGCGCCTGACCAAGGGCGACTATGCCGCCAAAAAGACCTACGATGCCCACCCCGAGGATGTGGCACGCCGCTTCTACGATATGGGTGTGCGGCGTCTGCATGTGGTAGACCTCGATGGCGCCAAGGCTGACCACATCG
>CAJGDB010000066.1 GCA_904502165.1 uncultured Akkermansia sp. | reverse complement strand
ACGTATCATGGCGCGGTATTCATCCACCTTTTCCGGGGTGAAGAGCCCGGGTTCCTCGCGCTGGAGCTCGCGGATGATATTGCGGAAGAGCCAGAGGTGGGTGCTTTCATCGCGGTTGATGTAGCGGATTTCCTGCGCGCTTCCGGGCATCTTGTGGTTGCGCCCCAGGTTGTAGAAGAACATGAATCCGCTGTAGAAATACACCCCCTCCAGAATGAAGTTGGCTACCAGCGTGCGGGCAAAGTTCTCCGGCGTGCGGTTCTGCTGGAATTCGTTGTACAGGTTGCCGATGAAGGTGTTGCGGCGAAGCAGGTGTTCATCGTTCCTCCATTGGTAGAGAACTTCCTGCCGCTGCTGTGGTTCGCAGATGGTGTCGAGCATGTAGCTGTAACTCTGGCTGTGCACCGCTTCCTGGAAGGCCTGGATGCAGAGGCAGAGATTCACCTCGTTGGCGGTGATGTATTCGCCCACGGAGGGGAGGTTGGCGGTCTGGATGCTGTCCAGGAAGACGAGGAAGGAAAGAATTTTATCAAATGCTCGGCGTTCTGCCGGACTCAGGCGCGGGTAGTCCTTCACATCGGCTGCGAGGTTGATTTCTTCCGGAATCCAGAAGTTGTTCATCGCCTGGCGATACCACCCGCTCACCCAGGCGTATTTCATGTTATTGAAATCGTTGAGGTTGGTGGTATTGCCGTTGATGATGCGGCGGGCGGCGGTATCGGTGTCGCCCTGGGGATTAAACAAGGGTCTGCGGTTCAGCTGGCACATAATTCACATTCTTCTACTTCTAAGCTCTTGGAACGGATGTAATAGATGGTTTTCACCCCGCATTCCCACGCGAGAATGTAGAGGTTGAGTATCTGGCGGAGGGTGTATTCATGGGTAATGTAGAGGTTCATGCTCTGCGCCTGGTCAATGTGGCGCTGGCGTACCCCGGCAGCCCGTACGGACCAGCTCTGGTCAATGTGGTGGGCATTCTTGTAGAGCCAGAGGGTGCGGAGAGTCAGGTCGGGGGCGACGCGGGGCATCAGGCCACTCTTCTTTTCCTCCAGGAAGAAGAGTTTCATGACGGGGTCCACCCCGGCGGTGGTACCGGCAATGATGCTGGTGCTGCTCGTGGGGGCAACGGCCAGCAGCCAGGCATTGCGGATGCCGTGGGTAGCCACACGTTGCCGGAGTTCCTGCCAGTGCTGGCCAGTATAGCCACGGCGGTCAAAGTATACCCCGCTCTGCCATTCGCTGCCTTCAAAGTTGGCATAAGCACCTTTTTCCCGTGCGATGTCGCAGCTGGCAGAAATGGCGGCATGGTTGATTTGTTCAAAAAGATTGTCCACGAAATCGAGGTGCTCCTGGGTTTCCCAGTGCAGCCCCTGCCGGGCAAGCATGTGGTGGTAGCCACTGACACCCAGCCCGATGGGGCGGTTGGCCCGGTTGGTGATTTCTGCATAGGGCAGGGGGTAGAAGTTCAGGTCAATCACATTGTCGAGCGCCCGTACTGCATTGCGGGTGATTTCTGCCACTTCCTGCGGGTTGTTCACATCAATGCGCCCCAGGGAGAGGCTGGCGAGGTTGCAGACGACGAAATCGCCGGGTCTGGTGGTGGTGACGACTACTGTTTCTCCGCCGATGGTGGTGGTGGTCTGGCTGATGCTTTCGATGGCGCTCATATTCTGGGCAATCTCGGTGCAGAGGTTGCTGCAGTAGATGATGCCGCGGTGTTTGTTCGGGTTGGCCCGGTTCACAAGGTCGCGGTTGAAGGCGAAGGGAGTGCCGGTTTCTACGGCACTTTTGAGGATGAGGCGTACAAGGTCCTTGATGGGAACGACGCGTTTATGGATGCGGGAATCGGCCACGCAACTGTGGTAGCGTTCCTCCCATTCGTCGCCGTAGCTGTCCTCCAGAGCGTATCCTTTTACGCTCTTCACCTCATGCGGGCACATAAGATACCAATCTCCCTCGATGTTATCGCGCGCCTGCTGCCAGAAGTAGTCGGGGTAGCAGACAGCGGGGAAGACATCGTGTGCCTTCAGGCGGTCATCGCCATTATTTGTACGCAGCGCGAGGAATTCCGGCAAATCCCGGTGCCAGGCATCCAGGTATACTGCTACGGCTCCTTGTCGCACCCCCAGCTGGTCAACAGCCACGGCGGTGTCGTTAGCCAGGCGGATCCAACGGATGACTCCACCAGCGGCTCCGGGGAAACCGCGGATGGCGCTGCCGCTGGCGCGTACTTTGCCGAAGTAGAGCCCCATGCCTCCACCATATTTGCTGACCTGGGCAAAGTTATCAATGCTGCGGTAGATGCCCTCCAGACTGTCCGGCACGGTGTCGATGAAGCAGGAGGAGAGCTGGTGGAAGGGCTTGCGGGCATTGGATAATGTAGGGGTGGCAACGGTTACCTTCAGCGTGCTGAGCATTTCGTAGAATCGCTGCACCCACAGGCTGCGGTCATTCTTTTCCTGCATGGCCAGGTGCAGGGCGATGCCCAGAAACATTTCCTGCGGGCTTTCCAGTACTTTTCCTGCGTGGGTGCGGATGAGGTAGCGCCCGTGCAACAACTCCAGCCCGGAGTAGTTGAACAACTTGTCGCGCTCCGGTTGCAGCAGTTGTTCCAGTTCGTTGATTTCGCTCCTGGTATAGTGGGACAGTATGTAGGGGCCGTAGACGCCTTCCTTGGTCAGATGCGTCAGTTTGTCGTACAGGCAGCTGATGCCAGCCTCTGCCTCGTAGCGGCGCAGTTTTTCACGGAAACGCAGCAGCCAGAACCGGGCGGCTATCATTTCCCAGGCGGGAGCATCGCGGGTTGTCAGTTCGGCAGCGGCCTTGATGAGGTTTGTCTGGGCGGCCTCCGGAGACTGGCCGTTCTTGCTCAGGCTGCGGAAACGGGCAGTAAGCTGGGGCAGGGCATATTCTTCTTCCGGAAAATCGCGCTGCACTTCGCGGAGGGTGGCTTCCATTTCTGCTGTGGCGGGAAAATACTCCAGCAGCTGCTCCCGGGCAGCGCGTGCCCGGCTGCGTTCATTTCGGTACAGAATAAAACTCTTTGCAGCTTCGTAATGCCCGGCCAGCATCAGGCTGGCTTCCACCAGATCCTGAATACTTTCTACGGCTACCAGCTCTTCTTCCCGTGTCTGCAGCTGGCTTTCTATGGCTGCTGCCAGCCGTCCGGCTTCTTCTGCCGCTCCGTCGCTTTTTCCTACGCTGTCAAAGGCGAGTCTTATCACCCGCTCTATCTTTTCCCGCTGGTAGGCGGCTGTTTGTCCGTTCCTTTTCCGTATCTTCATGGCTCCACTATATCTTGTATGCGTGTGGCCATTTTACTGCGCTATCTTGAAAAGTCAAGCAAAACAGTAGGAAAAAGTAGAATTATTTTTATGTCAATTTCCTGATAATTTATTATCAATGGTGAGCGGTATTGAAATCAAGGGGGATAAAAGGAAAAAGGCTTGCAGAAAACTCTGCAAGCCTGGGGAAAAGGGGATGGGGTATATATCAGCGGCGCTTCTGGGCTGTATTGCGATGGCGGCTCTGCTCGAGCAGCGCAGCATACATCTGGCGGCAATGGACATAGCCGCGGCGGTCAGAGAGCTTCTCCATGCTCAGGCGGGAAGAGCCCCATTCAAGCACTTCGATTTCCACCACACGGCGCCCCCACTGTTTCATGAGTGATTTATTGGGCTGGTAGATATCAATAGTAGCGGTGCCGACGAGGGCGCTGCCGTAGTCATCCACCACATAGACATAGGGTTCACCCTTAATCTTGAACTTTGTGCCGAGGGGGTATACAGACCAGTCTGCAGCGGCGCTGCGGACACGTTCACCATACTTGAGGTAGGTACCGATGGCGTTTTTGGGGCCGTAACCGATGTGGTCACTCTCAGAATGGGTGTAGGCAGTAGTGCGGACCACACGATTCATCTGACGCGGATGATAGAACGGGAACCCGTGCTTATCGCGGCCCAGGTTGGGCAGGCGGCGATCCGGCATGGCCGAGCGGCGGGGCGGTGCAGGCGGCACAAAACCACGGCTGGTAATAGCCGGGTTGTAGGCGGCCTGAGCCTCGGGCATTCCTGTGATGGCTGCCAAAGTCAGAGCAGCCAGCGTGAGTGCCTTTTTGAAAATGTTACTCATAAAGGAAAGAATGAAGATGATACGTGACTCTGTTACACGCCGGCAAACGGGTGGATGCGGCGTGGGGGGATACTATCACAGGAGCTGCCCTCTTGGCAAGAGTTTTATCCCCCGGGGGGGCTGCTCCGGAACACCCCTTCGGGATTCCTGATGCAGAAGAGTGAAAAAATACGCGGAATGCTGCCGTAACGCGCGTGAGCGCGCGAGCTGCCGGAAGCTGGTTTTCGTGATAATGGCGCGGTTTGCAGCCCTTGTTCCAGCTGCAGGTGGTGATGAGTCGGAGATATATGCGTCAGCATCTGCTGACAGTGCGATGACACGCTGAAAATTCAGCTGTAAATATTTTAGAATTCCTGATTTTTTGCCCCTGCATCAATTCGAACAGGCACAGGAAATGGCCAGTTTGAAGGCGCGGATGGTGCTGGCCGGATTGGCAATACCCTTGCCGGCAATGCTGAAAGCCGTGCCATGGTCGGGGCTGGTGCGGTAGCGTGGAAGCCCGAGAGTCACATTGACTGCGTTATCAAAATCCAGCAATTTGAGGGGAATGAGAGCCTGGTCGTGATAGGGGGCCAGAACCGCATCGAAGAGCCCAAGGGCGGCATCCCGGTACACGCAGTCCGGAACACAGGGGCCCTCGATCTGCGCCCAGGGAAGCGCTGTTCGCAGGGCCTTGACGGCCGGGGTGATGATGCGCTGTTCCTCATCGCCGAAAGCTCCGTTCTCTCCGTTATGAGGATTCAGCCCGGCCACCGCCAGACGCGGATTCTGCCTGCCGCTGCGCCGCACGAAATCTGCCAGCAGTATACCGATGCGAACCAGTTCCTCTGTGGTGAGCAGGCGGGGAACATCTGCCAGCGCTGTATGAATGGTGCCGAGCGCCACGGTCAGTCGCTGCCCCGTGAGGCACATGGCATAGTTCTGCACGCCCAGTCGGTCGGCAAAGAATTCGGTCTGTCCGGGGAAATGGAAACCCACCGCATGCAGCCCCTCCTTGCAGACCGGCGCTGTCACCACCGCATCAATGCGCCCTTCGCGCAAAGCTGCGGCTGCTGTTTCCAACTGGTCCAGGGCGGCTTGAGCCGTATCGCGGGTGGATCTGCCGGGGGTGGCATTGATGGCCGGCCCCATGGGAACATAGTCAGCCTCCTCTGAGGAAAGAGCATGCAGTGCTGCCTGCATGACCTCCGGGCCGATGCCCGCCTGGTCACCCAGGGTATAACCGATGACAGGGCGTTGTATGGATCTGCGGCTCATGGGGCGGGGGTCAGACTTCTTCTGCAACATCATCATCCACCAGCCCCGGCACCGAGCCTGCGGGTGAAGCGGAGTTTCTCCCAGCTTCGGGGGAGGTTGGTGCCGCCGGTTTCTCCTGTTCCTTAATCTGCGGACGATAGGAGCGGGAGGTGTTGATATACTGGGCATTGGTATCCCGCTGCTCGAACTGCAGCTCGGAATTGACAGAAGTATGGTAGACGGCCGACACCACCAGCGCCAGAATCACAGGAACCAATAACAGACTGCCCAGACAAGTCTTCATACACGTGCATTCTACCCGGCTGGCAGCCGGAAATCAAGCTTCAAACGACCGCATGCCAGAACTCTGGCCGGTTTCTGCTCAAAAAGAGTGGCAGCAAACACAGAATGAGCGTGACAAACGCACCTGAAATGGCTTAAATAGGTGCATGCACTATACTCCGTACACACTGTATCCCGTGGGTGCCATGAGCGCCCGTGCCGCCGCCCAACCTCGCGAGGGCGTTCTGCTGCGTGGTGATAACGGCGGTTTCGCTTGCCTGCAGGCCTGGCCGGAGCTGGGCGATTCTCCTCTGGAATACGAGTTGGATGCCCTGCGTGATGGTTCTCCCATGCGTCTGGGTGCCCGCGCTCTCAAGTGCATTGAGCTGGATGGCGAAGCCCGCGCCAAGGGTGTAAGCTTGTTCGATGGTCTTGTTGTTCCCCGCAGCTATGCCACCCTGACAGTGAGTGCCACTCCCTCCCAGGTATACAACCTGCACCAGCGTGGTTTCCGCGTGGGCAAAATCAAAGTGATTCCCAAGCTTTCCGCTACAGTGGAGCGTCTGGTGAACCTGGCAGCCATGGTGCCGGACTGGAAGTGGCGCATTGATTTCAACTGCACTCTTTCCCCGGAGGAAGCCCTGCAGTTCTGGGATATGCTGCCCGAGGCCATGCGCCAGCGTATCGATTTTGTGGAAGACCCCTGCTACTATGATGTAGAAGCCTGGCAGAGCCTGCAGGATGCCGGCATGCCCTTGGGGTATGATATGCCGGTGCAGAATGAAACCAGCATTCCTGCCCGCACCAGCAAGCCCATGATGCGTATTGTGAAGCCCGCCCGCCACCAGAGCACCACGGGGCTTCCCGTGTTCACCACCTATATGGATCACCCGCTCGGTCAGTGCTGGGCTGCTTACAATGCCGCCGTGTTCTACACCGGCAAACCTGCGGAGGATGTACCCCTGTGCGGCCTGGTTACCCACCATGTGTACCGCCCCAATGCGTTCTCCGAGGAGCTGGGTATGAACATTACCCCGGAATTCCCTGTTCCTGCCGGTACTGGTCTTGGCTTCGACAAGCTTCTGGCTGCTCTGCCTTGGAAGAAGCTCTGATTCCTCTTTCCCCGATTGACGGAAAAAACCTCCCGCAGTCCGGTACTGCGGGAGGTTTTCTTATGGCAAAACGTAAAGACTGCTTACAAGGGTAGAGTCAGTGTGAAAGCCGTACCCTTGTCATCGCTCTTCTCCAGTACCAGATTGCCGCCGATGCTGCGGGCTACATCGCGGGAAAGTGCCAGCCCGAGCCCGACTCCGGGTTTGCGTCCCTCCACATCTCTGGCAGAGCGGGAGAAGGGGCGGAAGATACCGCGTTGTAATTTTGCAGGAATACCCGGGCCATTGTCTGAAAAGCGGATGTTGAGGGTATCGTGTCCGCGCATGGTGGTAATGTGAATGGCGGGGTGCTCTGCCGTAGCGGCGTATTTGATGGCGTTGTCTGCCAGATTAGTGAAAATCTGCTCCAGGGAAATGACATCGGTATGCAGTGTGAGCAGTTCGGTGCGCTTGTCATGCTTCACCTGAACCCGGAAACCGGCTTCCTTGAGCCTGAATTCCACCTTTTCCAGAGCTCTGTCAATCAACTGCGGGCAGTTGCCTTTATCTGCCCTGCCGCGCTGTCTGCCGCGGGTCAGTTTGGCAAATGCCAGCACATTCTCTACCAGATGCCCCAGTCTCTGGCTTTCCTGGTGCAGCGTTTCATGGTATTCATCAAGTTTCTCTGCCGGTACCAGTTTGTTCTTGAGCATTTCCGTCATCAACGAGAAACTTGTGAGCGGCGTACGGAGTTCATGGGTCACCCCGGATACGAAATCTGCCCGCCGGCGTTCTGTCCGGGCATAGAAGAACAACAGCCCGAACAGAATCCCGATGGCCAGTACCGTCACCAGACAGGCGGAGGCCAGCGTGCCTCGCATGGCCTCTCGGCGGGCCGCCGTATCCGGCACCTCCACTTCATCGCCTGCACGCAGTACCATGGGCAGGGGAGAGAGGTTGGCCGGTTCCTTCTTTCCGCAAAGAGAAATGGAGGCCCCTTTCAACGCTGGTTCCACAAAAGGCATGAGGCGCTCTGCGAGTTTTCCGGCATCCAGCAGAATGCCCTCGGCGGCAGAACCATGCGTCGTGGGTATATTCCTCATGTACACCATGTCATCAATATAGTACCAGGAATAGAAAGGACCGGGATTTCCCTTCATTTCCATAGGCTGAGTGAAATCGGGATCCTGCACCTCATAGACACCGAAAACGGGCAGCTGTGACTTGTGGTCAATCGTCTGGTGCGTCGGTTTGGTGTGGTCATAGACCGGGGCGGCCGGGTTGAAAGCCTTGCGGCGAATGGTGTCAATAATAGCCGGTTTTCCTTCAATTTCTTCTGCCAGCGCTTCCTGACCCTCCGGTACCTGCAGGCCTGCCGGGGTGAGCAGGAAGTATCCGCGCACATAATCAGGCATGTTCTCTGTATCCGGCGCATACACCAGCTGGCCTATAGGCGGGGCATACCCAAGTTTGTTCCGCTCCAGCTCCAGCAACCGCTTGATTTCGGCCTGAATGCGTGGAAGGGACAAATCCACCAGTCGTTTCTGCTGGGCCTCTTTGTCAATCTGCAGCAGTCTGGTTTCCAGCGTGGCGGCCTCGTAGGCAAGCCATGCTACGGCACCAAGGGTCAGCAGGGTGAAAAAAGTAATGATGAGGGTGAGTTTCTTATTCATATTTCATTCCAGCGGTATCCGCGCCCGCGGATAGTTTCAATGCAGGCGGAAGTGGTGCTGCCAAGCTTTTCGCGCAGGCGGGTGAGGGTGACGGCCACCGTGCGGGTCTGCCCTGCGTTGCTGTGGCTTCCCCATACCCGCAGCAACAGTTCCTCCTGGGGAATGATGCGCCCGGGGTGGGTAAGAAAATACCGGAACAGCTCGAATTCCTTTTCGGTGAGGGGAACCGGGGTCCCATCGTCCAGCCTGGCACGGCGGGTTTCTCCATCCAGTTCGCCGCCGGGGAATTTCAGCACCTGGGCCACCGCCAGCTGGCGCCCTGGTGAGCGCCGCAGCACGGCGGCAATGCGTGCAAGCAGTTCGGCTATACTGAAAGGCTTGACCACATAGTCATCTGCGCCCAGCTGCAGGCCCTTCACCCGGTCCTGTTCTTCGCCGCAGGCCGTGAGAATGATGCTCGGGATACCGGGGCATTCCTTCTGCATCATCCGCAGTAGTTTGAACCCGCTGATTTCCGGCATGTTCACATCCAGCAGCGCCAGGTCGATGGGGGTGGAAAGCAGCAGCTCCAGTGCTGCTCTTCCATCAGGTGCGGTGCGTACTTCATAGCCTGCGCCTGCCAGCGTATCGGCCAGCACGCGCCGGATGGCAGCATCATCCTCTGCCACGAGTATGCTCTTCCTGCTCATTGATTCTAATCTAGCACTCTGACTTGCCTGCTGCAAGTGCAAAGCGCGTCAGAGAACAACCGGAATCCCGCTGTTCTCTGCCATGTTTACATTTCTGCCTTTGTTTTTGCTCCTGCCTTACGGAGAAGTTCTGCTGCTTCTGTGTGCTTGTTCTGAATGGCAAAATCCAGAGCGGTGAACACTACCTCACCATGCCAGGCCTGGGCATTGATATCAATGCCGGGTATGGACAGAAGGTGCTTGATGCTTTCGGTGGCGTTTTTCTCTGCGGCCCGCATGAGAGGCGAGGGATGCCCTGAGCGACCATTAGCATCCACCCCGGCGATTGCAAGGTATTTCCTGATATCTGCTACTGAGTTTCTTGCTGCGGCATCTTCCAGAAGAATAACCGCTTCATCCGGATTGGTTGTATCGGGGGAAATGGATGCAGCTGTCAATTCCTTTTTAGAGGACAGGAAAGCCGGGTCCTCGGACAATTTCTTTATCTCATCGAGCAGTTCCGGGCTGCATTGTTTGGTATCCGATAGGCTGGAATGGTAAATCAACCCCAGGGCTCTGGCATCCTTCCGGGCAACAACCCAATCAAAATACGCGCGCCAATCCCAGGCGTAGAGTTTGGGTTCGAGTGCGCTTGCCGACATCAGTTCCTCGATTTTTGGATAATCTTCCTTAATCAGGGCCATCATGAGGGGATGGACTTTTTCTTCCTTGAAAGAGGGCTGAGACATGACATAGTCCAGCGTTTTCTTGTCCTTCTCTTCAAACAGGTCATTGATGATGGTTTTCCCATGATCCGCTGGGGCTGAGACATCTGCCCCTCTTTCCACAAGCATGTTGAAAGCCTTCATGTTCTTGTATCTGTAGGCAATCATCAGCATGTTTTCACTGATACCATTGAAAATGCCGGCCGTAATCACATCCGGAGACAATCCTGCATTGAGCAGAATTTTCAGGCAGTCGTTGTGGTGGAGCGTTATGGCGTAGCAGAGAAGAGGAGCAATTTCGCGGAGAACTCCGTCCAACGCCGTTTTATCAGCTGTTTTAATCGTTTCCTCCAGCGCTGCCACATCGTTGCTGATGACTGCATAATAGGGTTCAGGCAATTCAGTCCGGACTTCCTTCAGGAAGGTTTGCATCTTGGTTTTCTCTGAGTATAAGTAGAGCGCATTGTCGGATAGCGTGTTGAATATGCTTTTCCATAATGGATGTTCTGCCGGTTTATCCCATTCTTGATAAGAGGAGAAGAGAGCAATACGGAATTCTGCAGCTGAACCCTCGTAGATGCTTAAACTCAGAGTGTTGT
>CAJGDB010000065.1 GCA_904502165.1 uncultured Akkermansia sp. | reverse complement strand
GGCATCGTAGTGCAGCACCTCCCAGTCGGTGATGGCGGGTTTGCCGCTGCCGGGGTTCACCACTGCCATTTTGAGGCGGTTGACCGGGTGGCGACCGATATTGGTGAAGACCGTACCCTTCTGTTCCTTGGGGCAGCCCTGGACGACAGCCAGGTAGATTTTGCCGGTGTCACGCTCGGCAAACTGGGTGGTGAGGGAGAGGTGCGCCTGGTCATTCTTGGCCACAACAATGCAACCACTGGTGTCCTTATCGAGTCGGTGCACGATGCCGGGGCGTTCCACTCCGCCAATGCCGGATAAATCGCCGCAATGGAAAAGAACGGCATTTACCAGCGTGCCATCCGGGTTGCCGGCGGCGGGGTGTACCACCATGCCGCTTTCCTTGTCGATGACGATGACGTGCTTGTCTTCAAAGAGTACAGAAATCGGAATATCCTGCGGCTGGACTTCGGCTGGTTCGGGGTCAGGTATGTTCACCTCGATACGCATGTTGCGCTCCACCGGTGTTTTCGCCTTGGTAGCCTTGCCATTAACGGTGATTTCGCCGTCCTTGATGAGCGCCTGGATGCGCGCGCGGGAGAGCTCTGGCAGTTGTGCGGCCAGATACTGGTCAAGCCTCGTTCCGAGCTGGTCTTCTACAATAATGAGCATGGTTACATGCCGGTAGGGTTATCAATGAATACCGTGGGCAGCCCGAATTGTTCTTCCAGCAGAGCCCCCAGGGCGCGCACGCCGAAGGTTTCGGTTGCGTAGTGCCCGGCAAAGAGGATGTTGATACCCATATCGCGGGCGGCGTTGCTTACCCAGTGGTTTTCCTCGCCTGTGAGATAGGTGGTATAGCCCTTGGCGTGCATCTGGTAAATTTCCTCGCCTGCCCCCCCGCTGCAAAGAGCAATACGCCCTGCGGGCAGGCTGCCATCGTGTATCACCCCGGTGATTTTCGCTCCGGTGATTTCGGCGTATTTCGCACTCAGTTCGGCAATGGTTCCCGGGAAGTAGCCCGAAAGCCCGATGAGGGTGCCGTGGTAGTCCACCTCCGGCTGCACATCCAGTAAGCCCAGGGCTTTTGCCATGCTTGCGTTATTGCCCAGGGTGGGGTGCAAATCCAGCGGAAGATGGGCAGAGTAAACAGCCAGGTTATTGTTCAGGCAACTTTGCAGTTTATGTTTCCACCAGCTTTTTACCGCCTGCAGACCGCACCAGAAAATTCCATGATGCAGCATGAGCAGGTCTGCCCCGGCAGCAATGGCATCATCAATGCTTTTCTGGGAGCCATCCACCGCCAGCGCCACCTTGGTCACAGTGCCGTTATTTTCCACCTGCAGACCGTTCATGGCCACAGAGGCATCTTTGATTTCTGAAATCCGCAGCGTGGAATCAAGCAGGGAAACGATATCTGAAAGAGGGGTACTCATCTTCTTTATTCGGCGTTACCGGGATAAACGGTGCGGTTGGCAATTTCCTTGTTAAGGCGCTTGTTGAACTCGCTGGCCATATCGTAGCCACTATCGCGCAGGTAACGGCCAAGGGCAGCAACCTCCACAAGTCGGCACATATCACGGCCAGGTGCCACCGGCAGGTTCAGGTGTTCCACCTCCACCCCCAGGATGTTGATGTACTTGTGCTCCAGACCAAGACGTTCCATTTCATTCATTTCTCCGCTGAATAGATTGATAACAAGGTCAATTCGCTTCTCCTTGCGATATGCCTTAAGCCCGAAGAGGTTGGTTACATTGATGATGCCCAGGCCGCGAATTTCGATGAAGCCGCTGCTCAGCTGGGGTGCGGTTGCAATCAAATCACCGCCGAGGTTACGGATGCGGACCATGTCGTCAGCCACCAGAGAAGAACCACGCTCTACCAGACCCAGAGAAATCTCGCTCTTACCCACACCTCCCTTACCGGTGATCAGTACGCCCACGCCGCGCACGTCGACCATGCAGGCATGCATTGTGGTGCTGTCCGCAAACTCATTTTCGAGAATGTAGGTGGCGCGGTTCACAAAGTCCATGGTGAGCAGCGCTGTGCGGAACACGCAGAGATTATAGTGATCGGCAATTTCAAGCACATCGGAAGGTACATCCACCCCGCGCGCAAAGATGAGACAGGGGGCATCCAGACTACAGATGTGGTTAAGGCGCTCGGCGCGTTCCTGCTGCGTCATGGTCCCCAGATACGCCATTTCTGCCGCCCCGAATACCTGGATGCGCTCATGAGCAAAATAGCCGAAGTAGCCGGCAAGAGCCAGACCCGGTCTGTTGAAGGCAGCCTGCACAATCGGGCGCGACATGCCCAGCGGCGTGTTGAGCAACTGCAGCTCAAGCGTGCTGCGGTATTTTTCGTAAAACCGGCTCACCGGCACCTGTTCCACCTTGCGGACAATGGGATTCTTCATTTGCTCCGTATTCTACATGAAGCATCGCGGTGGGTCAAGGCTTTATACTTCATCTGCCAGAATACCCTGGAGCTGGCGGTGGGCATAGTGCAGGCGGGAACGCAGGGTGCCTTCAGAGATGTTGATGAGCTTGGCAATCTGAGGATAGGAAAGCCCTTGGATATCGCAGAGATTTACCACCTCCTGGTGGGCTGGTGAAAGCTGGGAGATAGCGCGCGCCAGTTTTGCCCGAAGGTCATTCACCTGAGCCTTGCGGATAGGGTCTGCTTCCAGATTCCCGTCTGCCAGCTCGCTGTCCTTTTCGAGTGGGTTGCCTTTCTCATCGTTATCAAGGCTGTAACTGCGCTCCCTCTTGCGTTTGCGGAGGAAATTACGGGCATTGTTCAGCGCAATGGAATAGAGCCAGGTGTAGAAGGAGCTGTTGCCTTTGAAGTAGCGGAGGGAATGAAAGGCTTTCAGGAAGGATTCCTGCGCTACATCGTATGCATCCGCCTCGCTGTTGAGCATCTGAATGAGCATAGCGTTGAGTTTCCGGCTGTGGCGGCGGATGAGTTCATCGTATGCCCGGGTTTTGCCTTCGAGCGTGCAGGCGATGAGTTCCTCATCCGGCAGCTCGGCAAACGATTCTCTGGAGGCTTCTTTCATGATGGATTTGCATAGGGTGGGGTTGGGTCAGGCTGCTGCCCGGGCAGGGGAGCGGGGTATGGTTCCGGTGGAAGCCCCACCCCCCAGCCTCAGGCTGGCAGAGGGTATCGATTACAGTACGAACTCGCGGGCCTTGCCGCTGGTCTTTTCGTACCATTCGATATAGGTTTTGTTGATGAGGGTGTAGCCGCCCGGGGTCGGGTAATGACCGCTGAAATACCAGTCGCCGCAGGGGGCTTCGATGGCATTATGCAGCCCCTCGAGGGTCTGGTAGACGCACTGGATTTCGCAGGGGGAGTCATCCGGCGTGACCATGCGGGAAATCTCGTTGGTGATTTCCTCCTCGGTCAGCGCACCATAAATCCGGCGTACCGGGTTGGTGCGTTTCTCTACTGGCAGGGTAAGCTGGTAGCGGCATTCGTTGTACACATCGGTGATGATGTTGGCAAGCCCCTTGCGGTGCAGCAGGTTAATGGCTGCCAGGAAGGCTACGAACTGCCCCATTTCGCACATGTCGATACCATAGAAGTCCGGGTAACGCACCTGCGGAGCAGAGGAAACAATCACAATCTTACGGGCACGGGTGCGGGAAAGCAGGCGCAGCAGGCTCATTTTGAGCGTGGTGCCACGCACAATGGAGTCATCAATGGCTACGAGTACTTCGTCCTCGCCCACGGCACCATAGGTCAGGTCATATACCATGGATGCCATCTGCTTGCGGCTGCTTGCTTCAGAAATGAAGGTGCGGAGCTTGATGTCTTTGTGGGCAATCTTTTCTGCACGCGGCCAGCGGCGCAGGATGAGTTCGTTGATAAGCTCTTCGCTCATCTCTCCCTTGCGGAAGGCCTCAATCATTTCCTGAGTCACCTTGTTGCGGCGGTAGGCGCGCAGCCCTTCCAGCAGACCATAGTAGGAAACCTCTGCTGTATTCGGAATGAAAGTGATGGCAGCCTTGGAAAAATCATCCTTATCCAGGCTGGCCACTACTTGCTCAGTAAGGTTTGCGCCCAGGGCTTTGCGTTCGCGGTAGATGACCGGGTCATTGCCGCGGGAGGTGTAGATATCTTCAAAGCAGCAGGGGGTGAATTTGCCGGGGACAGTATATTCCTTGATGCTCACCTGGCCATCGGCCTTCACCAGAATCATGTTGGCAGCGCCCAGTTCATGCACATCGCTTTCCTCCACCTCCATGACACTCATGAGCGGAGCCCGCTCACTCGCAATGGCGATGAACTCATCCGTCTGGATGTAGTAGCAGTGGCGGATGCCGTGCGGATCGCGCAGGCAGAAGAAATCGCCATTACCCACAGCACCCATGATGACATAGCCGCCATCCCAGTTCGTGCAGGATTTGCTGATGACGTCGAAGAGGTTGAGCTCAGCCGAGATAATCTGGGGAATCTCACGCCCCTCCACATTCTGTTTGCGAAGCTCGCGGTACTTGTCGGTGTGAGCTTCATCGAGGTGGTAGCCCACTTCCTCCAGAATAGCCTGGGTGTTGGTGTCGAACACCGGGTGCTGGCCGCGCTCCATGAGCTTCTCGTGCAGTTCCTCCACATTGGTCATGGAAAAATCGCCCTGCAGCATGAGGGTGCGGGTGGGCCAGTTGGAACGGCGCACGAAGGGGTGGCAGTTGCCTTCTTCGTACTGCACGCCGCTGGAGCCATAGAGCATGTGTCCCATAAGCACCTCGCCACCGAAGTTGAAGTGCTTCTTGAAGGTGGCGGCATCTGAGCCGTTGATGATACCATCCTCACGCATGTGGCGCAGGTTGCGCTGCTGCGCCGTGAAGAGGTCTGTAAGGGCAGAGCCGCCTACCGCGCGGGAGCGGAAGATGTAGGGCTCACCCAGCGGCATATTCAACTTGATGCAGCCGAAACCGGCACCATCCTGGCCGCGGTTGCGCTGCTTTTCCATGAGGAGGAAAAGCTTGTTGAATGCCCACTCGGGATTCCCGTACTTCTCTTCGAAGTATGAGAGAGGTTTGAGCAGGCGGATTGCTGCGGACATGGTAATGTCTCCTTTCTGAAATTACTTGCGGACAGTTACCTTGATACCTTTGCCCTCGCGCATGGTGCCGATGACGGTGCCGCCGGGGCCTGCGGTGAGAGCTTGTTCCACCTGATCGGGGGAGACGATGGCCACCCAGCCGATACCCATGTTGAAGGTGTGGAAACGGTCTTCAGCATCCACAAACTGCAGCACCTTCTGGGCCGGTTCGTTATCCCAGTAGGGGATTTCAAGGTCGGCGCCCTTGTCGCCAAGGAAACGCTCCAGGTTTTCGGGCAGGCCGCCGCCGGTAATGTGGGCATAGGCCTTGGGCGTGATGCCGAGCTTCCGCATATCGTACACCACATCATGGTACAGGCGGGTGGGTGCGAGCAGGTCGCGCAGCTCTTCCTTGGTAAGCAGGTCGGGGTTCTGGGCCAGCACACGGCGCACCAGGCTCCAGCCGTTGGCATGGAAACCATCGCTGGGGTAGCCGATGAGAATGTCACCCACAGCCACCTGGGAGGGATCAATCATCTCGCTCTTCTCTACGCAGCCGATGCTGAAACCAGCCATTTCTACGAGGTCTTCAGGCACAACGCCGGGCATTTCGGCAGTTTCACCACCAGCGAGGATGCAGTTGCAGCTTTCCAGGTAGTCGCACATGCCGGCCACCAGGCGGGTGATGCGCGGACGCTCTGTCTCCAGGTTGGAAATGCCGAGGTAGTCGAGGAACATGAGGGGATCACCACCAGTGGTGAGCAGGTCGTTCACATTCATGGCTACCAGGTCTTTGCCGGCGGTCTCGAGCATGTCCATATCGAAAAGGATTTCCGTTTTGGTGCCCACGCCATCGGTGCCGGTCACAATCACCGGCTCCTTGTAGGAGGAAAGGTCGTAAGCGGCTGCAAAAAGACCGAAAGCATTGCAAAGCTGGCGGTTTTTCTGCGTGCGCTTTACGTGTGCACTGATATCAGAAACAAAAGACTGCGCCTCAATAGTATCGACGCCGGACTGCTTATAAGTGAGATTGCCGGACATAGCTTGAATCATCGCTTGGATGCGCGCGCATTATACATGAGAAACGCCCGGTTGGCAAGTCGATTCTGTTCTCTTTTTCCAACTGATTTGCAAGTGCTGAACAAAAAAACGAGCCCACCGGTCGGGCGGTGGGCTCATGAAGATGTCGGGCTCTTCGAATCAGCGGTTCCTGTGGCGCAGTTTAAGCTTGTATTTCACGCGGTCATCCTCGTAGTTATAATCTACATCAGAGCACAAATCGTTGATAACCGGGTTGTTTTCCAGCTCAACCGGTTCAACGCCGAAAGGCAGCAATACTTCCATGCTCATTTCTCGCGTCTGTTCAGAGTATCGGAAGTAGAAATCAAGAGTCCCCTTGTCCAGCGGCAGGTTGCGGAACAGCACCGTACCGATGAGCTGGGCCTTCCGCATGCTCTCGCGCGTAAGGAAATACTTGTTGCAGTATGCCTGCCATTCGGATTTGAGCAGGAAGCGGTCGTAGTCCGGGCTGTGGAAAGCGAAATGGAAATCGCGTATGCGGTTCACAAACACGCGTGTGCGCTCGCGCTTGGGATGTTCGAAGATTTCTTGCGGCGTGCCTTCTTCGTAGATGATGCCTTTGTCCATGTACACCACACGGGTGCTCACATCGCGGGCAAAACTCATCTCGTGGGTTACGATGGCCATGGTCATGCCCTGGCGGGCAAGGGCGCGGATAACCGAAAGCACCTCGCTCACCATGGTGGGGTCAAGCGCGGAGGTGGGCTCGTCGAAGAGGATGATTTCGGGCTCCATGGAGAGACTGCGCGCAATGGCGGCGCGCTGTTTCTGGCCACCGCTGAGTTCATCGGGCATGGCGTGGGCCTTTTCGGCCATACCGACGAGCTTGAGCAGCTCCATGGCTTTTTCTTCTGCATCCTTGCGGCTCTTGCCCAGCAGCTTCACCGGCCCGATGCACACGTTATCCAGCACAGAAAGATGGTTGAACAGGTTGAACGATTGGAACACCATGCCCATTTTCTGGCGCAGTTTAGAGGTGTTGATACGGCCATTGAGCACTTCTTCACCATCGATGACGATGCTGCCGCCGGTGGGTTGTTCCAACAGGTTGAGACAGCGCAGGAAGGTGCTTTTGCCAGTGCCGGAGGGGCCGATGATGGAGATGACTTCTCCGCATTTGATGTTCAGGTTGACATCGGTCAGCACTTCAATCTTGCCAAAGCTTTTCTGAAGGTGTTTGATTTGAATCATCGTTTTCTAAAGTGGGGTGTACGTTCAGAAAAAATCAGCAGACTTTATTGCCAATGCGGTCAAGGATATAGGTGAACAACCAGGCAATCAGGAAATACATGAGTGCCACCATGAGAAGCGGGAAGAAGGGGTCAAACGTGCGCCCGCGGATGATGTAGGAGGCGCGGGTGAGGTCTGCCACGGCCACATAACCCACAATGGAGGTGTTCTTGATGAGCGAGATGAGCTCTCCTTTATATACGGGCAGTACGCGGCGCACGGCCTGTGGCAGTACAATGTGGTAGAAGGTGCGTACCGGGGAGAATCCCAGCGCAATGCCTGCCTCCGTCTGGCCTTTGTCGATGCTGCTGATGCTGGTGCGGAACATTTCGCTCACGTAGGCCGCAAAATTCATAGCAAAGGTGATGATAGCTACCGGCGTGTTGTCGAACTGCGTGAAGGCTACGTAGCACATCATCATGAGCAGCACCAGTACGGGTGTGCCGCGCATGACATCAATGTAGATACGGGCAAAGGAGCTGCATATTTTGCAGCGGCTCATACGCATGTAGCAGATGACAGCCCCGAGCAATGTGCCCAGCAGCGCAGAAAAGAAGGAGATGTAGACCGTGACCTTCAGGCCATCCCACAGGAGCATGTAGCGGCGTTCCTCAATGATATTACGCACGAAACTGCGCTTGATGGTGCCCCAGATGCCAAGGCTCTGTGTGCCTGCATTTTCTGCAATAATGGAAGCATCGGCATTTTTGGTGAGCACAGCCACGCGGGAATGGCTGTCGTAGTACGGGTCAGAGAAAAGTACGCTTTCAGCGCGTTCATCGGTGATGAGGATGCCGGAGGCTGCCATGTCTGCCTTGCCGGTTGTGGTGGAGGCGATGAGCGAGTCATACTCCATTTCCACAATTTCCACCGGGCGGTTGATGTATACAGAGAATCGCTGAATCAGCTCTGCATCAAAACCGGCAATCTTCTCATTCTTGATGAAAACAATGGGTTCAGTGCAGGGCTCCATAGCCACGCGGATGGGCTCCCCCTTGGTGGGCAAGGGAAGGTTGGGCATTTCTGCAGTGTCGAAATGCTTGATCCAGCGTTCCATAATCTGCTGGAGCTCACCATTGGCCTTGAGCTGGGCGATAAAGGCGTTGAATTGCTTGCAGAGTTCGGCATTGTGCTTGCCGAACACCACACCCATCTGGCAGGGGGGCACAGGGCTGTCGGGCAGAATGGTGACCCCCTCTGTCTTGCGGACAAGGGCATAGCAGATGACATCGTCCATAATGGCTCCATCGCACTTCTCCTGCTGCAGGGAAAGCATCATATCTGCTTCTGTATCAAAGCGGTCGAGACGTATATCCGGATAGTGTTCCTCTACATAGATATCCTGCACGGTGGAGGAGGGAACCGCCAGAACCCGCCCTCGCAAATCCTCAAAACAGGCGATTTTTCCGGTGGGTGTCTTCACGGCTTTAGTGGAGGCCTCAGCCTCTCCTGCTGCGTCAGCGGGAACCGCATTAACGAAGAGAAAAGCAACCAGAGTTGCTGCAATATGAAGGAGTTTGTTCATGATGTAGCACCCGGGGAGGATTTACCCCGCGCGCGGATTGTAGCACAGATGCCCGATATTGCAAGCTAAATGTTAGCCTAAATCCAACTTATTACAAACCCTGTCGATATGTGGTCATTCCCAGCCGGTTTCCGGGCTCATAAGAGGCTTATGGAAGAGAGTTTCCGGAATCCTTACCCCCTGAAAGGAAGTCACCTGGGAGCTTTGCAGCTCCCAGGTGCCCAACTACCCTATGAATCGGACCCTTTCGAGCCCGGAGACCTGTTTTACGTCCGGTCCCGAAGACGAGAGCAATATATCTGATTTTTCGTAGTGCGTCAAGCGCAAATCAGAAAAAAATGTTAATTTTTTGTCAGTTTCAAGTCCTCAGAAAACAAAGGCACCGGGAAAAATCCCGGTGCCTGGTGAATGAAAGTTGCGCCTTGGCTGTTTATTCTGCCCAGGTGAGGACCACCTTGCCGGATTTGCCGGAGTTCATGACCTCGAAGCCCTTTTCGAATTCTGTGTAGTGCAGGCGGTGGGTGATGATGGGGGAAACATCGAGCCCGGAGCGCAGCATGGCATCCATCTTCTGCCAGGTGCCGAACATTTCACGCCCGTAGATACCCTTCATCTTGAGCCCCTTCCACACAAAGGTGTTCCAGTCGATGCCGGAGCCGCCGGGCTGGATGCCCAGCAGGGAGATGCAGGCGCCGTAGGCAGAATGGGTGATGATGTCCTTGAGGCAGGCGGGAGCACCGCTCATTTCAAGGCAGATACCATAGCCCTCTGCAATTTCAAGATCTTCGCGGGCAGCGGCAATGCTATCGCCGGAAAGCACGTTGACCGTGCGGTCTGCCCCCATGGTGCGGGCAAGGTTGAGCTTGTAGTCGCTCACATCCGTGATGGTGACCGTGCGTGCGCCGGCTTTCTTGCACACCGCTGCGGCCATGGAGCCGATGAGACCGGCACCAGTGATGAGAACATCCTCACCCACGAGATCCCAGGAAAGGGCGGTGTGGGTGGCGTTACCCAGGGGGTCGAGAATGGAGGCAATCTCCATGGTCATGTCCTTGTGGATGCGGATAACGTTGTTCTGCGGAATGGAAAGGTATTCGGCAAAGCAGCCGGCGCGGTTTACGCCTACACCCTTGGTGTTCGGGCAGAGGTGGAAGAGCCCCTTGCGGCAGTTGCGGCAGTGGCCGCAGACGATGTGACCCTCGCCGGATACAACATCGCCTGGCTTGTACTCAGTCACGGCAGACCCCACACGCTCGATGACACCGCAGAATTCATGCCCCACGTGCATACCCACAGGAATCGTCTGCTGGGCCCAGGCATCCCAGTTCCAGATGTGCAGGTCGGTGCCGCAGATGGCGGTCTTGTGTATCTTGATGAGAACATCATTCGGACCGACTTCAGGCATCGGCACATCAATGAGTTCCAGTCCTTTATCGGCTTTGGTCTTGACGAGCGCTTTCATTTCGGGGCGAAACTATACTCCCCTTGATTCTTTCGTGCAAGTCTAATCTCTGTATCGGAGCGGAAATGACGGCATATTTTG
>CAJGDB010000064.1 GCA_904502165.1 uncultured Akkermansia sp. | reverse complement strand
TGCCGGTGAGGGGCTGGAGCTGGCCGATGGGTTGCAGAGCAGCGGTGCAGGGGCCCTGGGGGGCTTCCTTCTGTTCCGGCTTGTGGCAATGACCGGCAAGTTTTTCTTTGGCAGAAAGCAGCAGCTTTTCGAGAAAGAGACAGAATGGGTGCTGCACCAGGCTGCCGATGGAGAGGATGTGGAACTGCTGCTGGGTGATGAACGCCTGCTCTGGAGCGAGCTGTTCATGGAAAGAACAAACCGCTTCACCCTGATGGCGGCAACGGAAAGCACTCATGCCGTCGAGCCGGGGGAACTCGTGTTTACGGTGGATTTCCTTACCCTGGCTGATGGTACGCGCATTTCTCTGGAGGAACACGAGGAACTGCGGGGCACCTGCCGTGGCTATGCCGCCCGTAAGGAGGCCATGGGCAGCGGCGATGCCTGGCTGGCGCTGGCTATTGGTGCGCTCTGCGGCTGGCAGGGGGTGGTGTTTGCACTGGTCGGGGGCAGCTTCATCGGTATTGCGGCGGCACTTGTGGCGCGTATAGGCCGTGGCACACCCATGCCCTTTGGCCCTGCGCTTATTTCTGCTGCCTTTATCTGGTTGTTCTATGGCCCGGAACTGAGTGCTGCCTATCTGGCCTGGGTTGAATCCTTACTCTGGTAAATTGCCATGCCTTTGCCCGATTTTTCTTCCTTCCCGCTGTACCTGGCTCCCATGGCCGGGGTGACCGACCCCATTTTCCGCACGCTGTGCAAGGCAGAGGGCGCAGATGTGATGGTGACCGAATTTGTATCGGCCGAAGGGGTACTGCAGGCATGGGAACGCAACCGCCGCTATGTGGAATTTGAGAATGCCCACCGCCCGCTCGGGGTGCAGATTTTCGGTTCCGTGCCGGAGCATTGTGCGGCAGCGGCCCGCATTATTGTGGATGCCATGCAGCCGGATTTTCTGGATATCAACGCGGGCTGCCCGGTGCCAAAGGTGGTGGGTAAGAACGGAGGGTCCTCTCTGCTGAAGGATTTGCCGCTGCTGCAGCGGATTGCGGCGGCTGTGGTGCAGGAGCTGGGCAATGACTGCCCTGTGACTACGAAGATTCGCATCGGCTGGGATCAGGAGCATATCTGTGCGCCCGAAGCGGTGCTGCGGCTGGAGGATGCCGGTGTGCAGGCTATTGCGATTCACGGGCGCACCCGTTCCCAGCAATATGGTGGCACGGCTGATTGGGGGATGATTGACCATTGCGCGCACCTGGTGCATATCCCCGTGATTGGCAATGGTGATATTACGACTCCGCAGGATGTGCAGCGGGCTCGTGAAACAACGGCTGTTTCGGCGGTCATGATTGGCCGTGCAGCCATGAATGCTCCCTGGATTTTCCGGCAGGCCCGGGAATACCTGCGCTCCGGTGTGGTCCCGGAACCACCCACCCCGCAGGAACGGCTCGATTTCATGCTGCGCCATACCCGCATGGCGCTCGACAGCGCCCACTATGGGAATGAACTGGTGACCATGCGCGCCATGCGCTCACGCCTGCTGGCTTATGCCAAGGGAATTCCCGGCACAAAGGCAATGAGGCCACAGCTTTCGCGTGTGGCCTCGTATGCAGAGCTTGTTGATATCCTTGCGCCGTTGTTCACATCTTGAACTGCTCGCCAAGGTAAATCTTGCGTGTCTTGGGGTCGTTGGCAATCTCTTCTGCGCTGCCTTCCTTGATGACCTTGCCCTCGAACAGAATGTAGGCGCGGTCTACAATGCCCAGGGTTTCACGAACATTGTGGTCGGTAATCAGAATGGAAAGTCCATCCGTTTCCCGCAGAGAGGCTACAATGTGCTGAATGTCCTGCACGGCAATCGGGTCCACACCGGCAAAGGGTTCGTCGAGCATGAGCAGTTTGGGATTGGCTGCCAGTGCGCGGGCAATGGTAAGACGCCGCTTCTCACCGCCGGAAAGCTGGATGGACTGGCTCTTCCGCAGACGCGTGATGTTGAAGCGCTCCAGCAGCTCATCGCATTTGGCTTTCTTTTCCTTGCGGGTGAGGTCGGAGCGGGTCTCCAGAATGGCCATGAGGTTCTCATTCACCGTAAGTTTGCGGAAGATGGATTCTTCCTGCGGCAGATACCCCATGCCCAGACGGGCGCGCAGGTGCATGGGCAGCCCGGAGACATCCTTGCCGCAGAAGTTCACGGAGCCGGTATCGGGGCGAACCAGCCCGGCCACCATGTAGAATGAGGTGGTCTTGCCCGCACCATTGGGACCCAGCAGCCCCACGATTTCGCCTGCATGGACGGTGAAGTTCACATTGCTCACCACCTGGCGCTCGCCATAGGATTTGCAGAGGTTGTTGGCTTGAAGAAGAATGTCCATAGTTATTGTTCGGCTTTCTTATTTTTCTGATTGTTAATCTGCTCGTGGATATTCGTGGCGTAGGTCGTATGCGCGGCACCGGTGATGGTGGCGTTGTTTTCGGCATCTATGCTGATGGCAGCACCCGCGCCTGTGGCCTTGTGGGTGTTGTTGATGTCTGCCAGCGTGACTTCCCTGCCGCTGAGTATCTTCATGCCGGTAGCGGCATCCACGGTAAGCTTGTCGCCGGTGGCGCGGAGCAGGCGGCCTGTCTTGTCCTTGCCGGCAATCATGACATTGCCGCGGGCTACGGCGTATTTAAGCCCGCCCAGCATTTTGTCCCCACCCTTGTTTTCGGTATCCATGGTCAGCTTCACGGCGCCTTCACACTGCATGGAGCCCTTTTCCGTCTGTACGGTGCAGCCGGAATCCGTAGTGGCCTGCTCAATGCCGGTGTAGTTGAATTTCAGGCTCGGGAATCCGCCTTTCTTTTCGCGGGAGCCTGGCTTATCCTTGGCTACAAGACGTGCATTCAGCGGCCCGTTAGTCGTCAGGATGCCGGATTCGGAGACAATGCGGGTGGAGCTGCCAGTCTGCAGGCGGTCTTCTGCGCGTACCAGCAGCACATAGTCCTTGCAGCGGGCGGTGGTGGTACCTTTGTCGCTGAGCAGGCGCGTGGTGATATCTGCCCCCTTGAGCTTCAGGTCTCCGTTGGCCAGCAGCTCCATGGTGGCGGCTTCTCCCTCGGCGGGCATGGCTTCCACGCGGTTGCCGTTGTAAAGGGCAATGAGCGGCTGCCCCGTGGCTCCGGTCAGCAGGGTTTCTCCTGTGGTCAGGTCAGTCACGACGGTTTCTGCCTTCAGTTCACCCAGGCATTTACCAGTGCCGGGTTCATAACGATGGGCAATGACGTTGCCTGTGGCACGGGCGCGGGATACATCGCTATACTCTGCAATAGCCAGGTTCGGCATGCCGGGCTTCGGCTCGGCTTTCTTTGCATCCGGTTTGCGGCTCAATACAAGGTGTGTGGGGCCTTCGCAGGAGAAGTCCATCTCCTCATCTGCCAGGGTGATACCTTTTTCGGTGGTGATGGTGCCCAGCTCGGCGCGGAAGATGACATTGGCCCTGGCCTTGAAGGTGCCGGGGAGGGATTTGCCTGTGTCCTTGTTCAGACGGGAGTAGGAACCACTGATGTCCTTGCCCCGCAGTTCAATGTCTCCATTCTGCAGCAGGTGGATTCCCTCATCGGCATTGACTACGTAGTCCGCATAGGCCAGGTGGCATCTGCTGCCGAGAAGTGAAACCTCGCCCGTCTTTCCGTTGTAGTGCAGTTCATCACCCTCTGCCCGGGTGGCCGGGCGGCCTTCTCTGGCGCTGGCAACTGCTACCACCTGTCCCTTGGCTGTGGCAGTTTCAATGCCATCAAAACGCAGGCCGGTAAACTGGCTCATGAATCCCTTGGCGGGCTTTGCCTCTTCTGCCGTTGCAGCAGGGGCGAGAAGGACAGTGAGCATTTCGGTGCAGGCCAGCGTGCCCTGAGTGCCCTTGTACTGGCTCTGCCCGGGGGCGTATAGGGTGTGGGTCTCTGCATGGTAGAAGAGGTGCCCGCCCGTGGTGCGAAGTTCAGAGCTGCCGCCCTTTTTGTCTTCCATGCTCAGGTAAATATCGTCGCCCTCCATTAACAGGTTGCCCTGCGGGTCCGCCAGAATGCGCGGGGTTGCTCCCTTGCCTGTGGTGCAGATGTGTACCTTGTTTCTGCCCAGTTCCAGCTGAATCTCTCCGCCTTCACCGGGTGAGTAGAGCAGAATGGCATTCTGCACGGTGTCTGCAATGGCATTTTCTGCAATGATGGTGGCTTTCTCTCCAGTATAGACACTTTCTTCCGGCGCGGCGGGGTCTTCATCATTCACCGGGGTGTCGGCGGAGAGTTCTTCTGCGGGAGCTTCTGTTTCTGCCGGGGGGGTGTCGTCCGCAGGCGGCGTGTCAGCTTTCTTGCTGCTGAGAGTCATTCCGGGCAGGTTGATATGCATTTGCCCGGTAGCAAAGAGAGTCAGCCTCGGGTCAAGCAGGCGCACGTTCCCCAGGTAGATGATGCGGGAGTTTGAGTTGTCAAACATCATGCCCAGTTCCGAAGTTACCAGCGTTTCTCCAGGCTGGGCATCTGCGGCGGGGTGGGTGTAGTCTTTGCCGGGCGCGGGAAGTTCAACTCCCAGAGCTTCCAGGTCTGTGCTGACCTGGGAGAACGCCTCGCTCCAGGCATCTGCCTGGCTGCGGGTGTTCTGCATGTCTGCGTTGTAATCGGCCGCAGCACAGAATACGGGAATAGCGAGTGCGGCAATGGCTGCAGCTTTCATTATTTCTTCTTCCCTTTCTTTTTGTTCAGCTGGGCTGTTGCAATGGTTGTGCGTACCGGGCCCGCAAGGAATCCTTTACCGGTTGAGGTGTTGAAGACGACTCCTTTTCCCTTGGCGGAGAAGCGCGGGTCAATCACTTCTGCATCACCGCTGCTGCGGGCTGTTTTCGTGGCGAAGTTATAGGAAACCGAATCCGTGCGGACATTGGTCTCTGTGTTATCTTCGCTATAGAGGGCTGCGTTGAGCTTTTCCAGGATAACTGACTTCCTGTTCCTGACGATGAGCTTATCGGCCAGGAGCATGGCGCTCACGCGGTGGTTTTCGTAGCGGGGTATGGAAATGCCTTCCACTACGGTGCCGGGCGGCAGAAACTGCAGTGCCGGGAACTCGTCTTCCGTGGTGGCATCGGCCTGCATCTGCCCCCAGCATTGCAGGGGCAGAAGCAGCAGGGAAAGGAGTGTCAGTGCGTGTCTCATTACAGAGTTGCCATCTGCTGGCAGGCTTTGCGTACCAGCATGAGGTTGCCGAGAATCTTTTCGAGGTCCTTGAGGTACACCTGGTTCGGGCCGTCGCTCATGGCGTGGTCGGGGTCCTTGTGTACTTCCATGAATACGCCGTCAATGCCCATGGTCATGGCGGCATTGGCCAGTACGGGGGCAAGCTCGCGGTCGCCGCCGGTAGCTCCACCCAGACCACCCGGGCGCTGCACGGAGTGCGTGGCGTCAAACACGACCGGGCAACCGAACTGCTTCATCCAGTACATGCCACGCATGTCGACGATGAGGTTGTTGTAGCCGAACGAAGTGCCGCGCTCGCAGAGCATGTACTTGTCGCATCCGAAGGCTTCCATTTTTTCGCAGATGTTCTTGCAGTCCCACGGGGCGAGGAACTGGCCCTTCTTGATGTTGACCGGGCGGCCGGTCTTGGCGCAGGCTTCCAGCAGGTCGCTCTGGCGGCTCAGGAAAGCAGGAACCTGGAGCAGGTCCACAAACTGGGCTGCGTATTCAGCCTGCTGCTCGGTGTGTACGTCGGTCACCACGGGGCATTGCAGTTCCTTGCCGATTTCGGAGAGGATGCGGCAGCCTTCCTCGATGCCGGGGCCGCGGAAGCTCTTCACGCTGGTGCGGTTGGCCTTGTCGTAGGATGCCTTGAAGATGAACTGCACACCCAGACGGGTGCAGATTTCCTTGATGGCGGTGGCCATCTCCCAGGCAAAGGCTTCATTTTCAAGAGAGCAGGGCCCGAGCAGGAAGAAAGGTTCCTGCCCGCCGATGACGACATTCTGAATGTTGAAAGACATGGCAAAAGTTGTTTCGATGCGTACATTATGCCGCAAGCTTCCGCTTTAGTCAATGAGTTTTCGCTATTCATTGCGTAAAATTAGCAGTTAAGTGCGGGTATGATGATTTTGGGCTTGCATTTTGCTCTGGAACATTGTAAGTTACGCCGCCGCTTTAGCGGAGCCAACCAGAATCTATCATGGAAACAACACGAATTCAGCGCGCCCTGCTTTCCGTATCGGATAAGACCGGGCTTGATAAGTTTGCCAAGGGCCTCGTGGCCCAGAATGTTCAGCTCATTTCCACGGGCGGCACCTGCCGCTACCTGATGGAACTGGGCCTGCCGGTTACGGAGATTTCTGACTACACCGGGGCTCCTGAGCTGTTTGACGGCCGCGTGAAGACCCTGCACCCGAAGGTTCATGGCGGTCTGCTTCAGCGCCGTGACCTGGAGGAACACCAGCAGCAGGCCCGGGAGAACGATATCCCCACTATCGACCTGGTCTGCGTGAACCTGTATCCCTTTGAGGAGACAATCGCCAAGGAGGGTGTGACCCTGGCCGAGGCTATCGAGAAGATTGATATCGGCGGTCCGTCCATGCTGCGTTCTGCGGCCAAGAATTATGCTTCTGTGACGGTCGTCTCTGACCCGGCTGACTACGACACCGTGCTCGAGGAAATGGAGAACCACCAGGGCAATACCACGCTCAAGACCCGCGAGAAGCTGGCCGTCAAGGTGTTCATGCGTACCTCTGCTTATGATACCGCTATCTCCAACTATCTTGGCCACCGCGCCGAGGATAGCACCAAGAACAACTTCACGCTTTCCCTGCCGTTCAACCAGACGCTGCGCTATGGTGATAACCCCCACCAGCCCAGCGTGATGTATGGTAACTTTGATTCCATCTTCACCCAGCTGCAGGGTAAGGAGCTTTCCTACACCAATATTCTTGACCTGGATGCCGCTGCTTCCCTCATCATGAACTTCCGCCGTCCCACGGTGGGTATTCTGAAGCACACCAACCCCTGCGGTGTGGGCCAGGATGATGAGGACCTGGTGGAAGCCTGGAAGCGGGCTTACCAGACGGATACGCAGGCTCCCTTCGGTGGTGTCATCGTGATGAACCGCCCCATGACCGAGGCTCTTGCCCGCATCGTGGGCGCTATCTTCACCGATGTGATTATTGCCCCCGACTACGAGCCCGAGGCCCGCGCCATCCTCACCAAGAAGAAGAACTGCCGCATCATGCGTATCGACATGGATGCCTGGCGCGAATTCTGCAAGGTGCCCATGGTGCGTACCGCTCCCGGTGGTCTCATGACCGTGAAGCGCGATGACGAAGTAATGGGGCTTGATAACCTGGAAGCCAAGGTGGTGACCAAGCGTGTACCCACGGCAGAAGAGCTTGAGGCCATGCGCTTTGCCTGGCGTGTCTGCAAGCAGGTGCATTCCAATGCCATTGTGTTCACCAACAAGAATGGTACGCTGGGTATCGGTGCCGGCCAGATGAGCCGCGTTGACTCTGCCAAGATTGCTGTGTGGAAAGCCGGTCAGGCCGGGCTCGACCTCAAGGGCAGCGTCATTGCCTCTGATGGTCTCTTCCCCTTCGCTGATGGCCTGCAGACGGCTATTGATGCCGGTGCTACCGCCTGCATCCAGCCTGGTGGTTCCATTCGTGACGAAGAGGTGATTGCCGCTGCCGATGCTGCCGGTATCGCCATGGTGTTCACGGGTGCCCGCCACTTCCTGCACTAAAGCAGCAGATTTTCAGAATCCCCGGTTCTGCAGAGGGCAGGGCCGGGGTTCTTTTTTCAACAAGTTTTCATTTCAGCAACTCTTATACTCAGTATGCATCTCGGTGTTAACATTGACCACGTGGCCACGCTGCGCCAGGCCCGCTATGCCACTATGCTTGATTCCCACAATGTGGAGCCCGATATCGTGGCGGCTGCACGTGCGGCCCAGGCTGGCGGGGCAGATTCCATTACCCTGCACGTGCGCGAGGACCGCCGCCACATGCAGGATGCCGATGCCTTTGCCGTGCGCCGCGAGGTGAATCTGCCGCTGAATCTGGAAATGGGGGCCACCCCCGCCATGCTGGAATTCGCCCTGCGTCTCAAACCGGACTTTGTGTGCCTGGTGCCGGAGCGCCGCGAGGAAATTACCACCGAGGGCGGGCTCGATGTGGCCGGGCATCTGGATGAGCTGCGCCCGCTGGTGGCGGCTCTGCTGGCCAACGGCAGTAGGGTGAGCATGTTCATCGACCCCGATGCCGGGCAGGTCCGCGCCAGCGCTGCCGTGGGGGCTCCCATGGTGGAGCTGCACACCGGGCGTTTTGCCAATACGCTGGGCGAGGAACGCGCTGCAGAGACGGCGCGTCTGGTGGCGGCGGCTGAGCTGGCGCATTCTCTGGGTATCGAGGTGCACGCCGGGCATGGTATCCAGGTGGGAAATCTGGCGGAGCTTGCCGTGGTGCCGCATCTCACGGAACTCAATATCGGCCATACCATTATCTGCCGCGCCATTTTCACAGGGCTGGCAGGGGCTGTGCGCGAGATGAAGGAGGCCATAGAGGCATACTCCTGGTGAAGAAACTGCGGGCGGAAGCCCGGGCCTGGTTCCTTTTAGGCTTGCAAATAACGGGGTTTGTAGTAGAATAACCCGCGTTATGGCAGACCGTACACAGACTGATCCCGTCCGCATGGAGAAAATCGTCAGCCTTTGCAAGCGCAGAGGGTTCATTTTTCAGGCCGCTGAGATTTATGGCGGCTTGAACGGTTGCTGGGACTATGGTCCCCTGGGTGTTGAGCTCAAGCGCAATCTGAAGGATTACTGGTGGCGTGTCCACGTGCAGGAACGCCCGGATATTGTGGGTATGGATGGTTCCATCCTCACGCACAACTCGGTGCTGGTGGCATCCGGCCACGTGGGTGGTTTCTGCGACCCGCTGTGCGACTGCCTGCTCACCAAGGAACGTCTGCGCGCCGACCAGATTCCTGCCCAGAGCGGCGTGGCCTACTGGTGGAAGGGCGCTGCCCGCAAGGATGGTTCCTGGAGTACGAAAAAGGAATTCTCCATGCTCGTGGAGGGCTCGGATGACAAGAGTGCCAAGGCTGCCCGCAAGGGTGCCCTGCAGTACTACAGTCAGATTGCCGGCAAGGGTACTCAGCCTGCTGACCTGGAGCTCATCGAGGAAAGCACCGAGGCGGTGACCGATTCCGTGCGCTACAACCCCGCCAATGGCTCCCTGGTGACGGAGGCCCGCTCCTTCAACCTGATGTTCAAGACCACCATCGGCGCCACTTCCGATGAGAATGACCCCGCCAGCACCGGCTGGCTGCGTCCGGAAACGGCCCAGAGCATCTTCTGCCAGTACAAGAATATTCTGGATTCTTCCCGCAACAAGATTCCTTTCGGTATCGCCCAGATTGGTAAGTCTTTCCGCAACGAAATCAACCCGCGCAACTTCACCTTCCGCTCCCGCGAGTTCGAGCAGATGGAGGTGGAATACTTCTGCAAGGGCGAGGACGGCTTCCGCCTGACCGACGAATGGCTGGAGAAGAGCCTCCAGTTCTACGAGAACATCGGTATTGCCCGCGATAAGATTCACATTCTCGACGTGCCGGATGAAGAGCGTGCCTTCTACTCCAAGAAGACCTACGACCTGGAGTACGAGTTCCCCTTCGGTGTGCAGGAGCTCATGGGCATCGCCTACCGCACCGATTATGACCTGGGTCGCCACCAGGAGGGCTCCGGCAAGCCTATGGAGTACTTCGACGAGGCTACCCGCGAGCGTTTCATCCCCCACGTGGTGGAGCCCTCTGCCGGGTGCGACCGCTCCGTGCTGGCCGTTATCTGCGAAGCCTTTGATGAAGAGGAACTGGGCAAGGACGGCAAGAGCGACATCCGCACCGTCATGCACTTCCACCCCCGCATGGCTCCCATCAAGGCCGCTATCTTCCCGCTGCTCAAGAAGAACGCTGAGCAGGTGCGTATCGCCCGCGAGATTGAGGCTGAGCTGCGTCCCTTCATGAATGTGTTTTACGATGAAGCCGGTGCTGTGGGCCGCCGCTACCGCCGCCAGGACGAAGTGGGTACCCCCTTCTGCATCACGGTGGACTTCGAGACCCTGGGCGAGGAAGGTGATCCCGCTTTCAAGGATACGGTGACCATCCGCCACCGCGATTCCATGGAACAGGAGCGCGTCGCCATCAGCGAGCTTCTGCCCTGGCTGCTGAAGCGCATTCACTAATCGCTTTCAACTCGCGCCACCCCCGTGGATTTCCCCTGCGGGGGTGGCGCTTTTTTATCCCCGTTAACTGCCATGAAACTTTCCGATACAGAATTGCCCCTTGCTGAGCGCCAGATGGTGGAAGCCAACCTCATGCAGAAGGAAGAAGTGCTCTGGGTAGGCAAGCCTGTACCCCGGCTTTTCAGCGCCGGGAGTCTGGGCTCTTTCCTTTTCTCGCTTCCTTGGCTGGGCTTCATTGCTTTCTGGACCTGGGGCGCTGCGCAGGGGAGCGCCATTTTTGCCTGTTTCTCCATTCCTTTCTGGTGTGTGGGGCTGGGCTTGTTCCTCTCCCCCTGGTGGAATCTGCGCACGCAGAAGCGCACC
>CAJGDB010000063.1 GCA_904502165.1 uncultured Akkermansia sp. | reverse complement strand
CGCTGGAGGAAGACTACCTCGTATTCCGAGCCGCCCAGGCTGCCCCTGTGACTGTTCATCCGGAGGCTCAGCCCGGCGAATTCACCGAGGAACTGTGGATGTTTGATACAGCCGAATTCTTTGTGGCAGATGCCGAAGGAACGCAGTACCTTGAATTCAACCTCTGCCCGAATGGCGCCTGGTGGGCATGTGCCTTTTCTGCGCCCCGCGTACGCGACGCTGCCGCCGGGCTTCCGGTGGGAGTGCGGACCCGGGGAGAAGTCACCCCGGAAGGCTGGAGTTGCAGCGTGCACCTACCGCTTTCCTATTTCCGGATTCTGGGCATTGATATCTTCAATTGCCGCCTGGCTGCAACCTGCATCCTGAACAGCCCGGATTACCTCTTCCTGACCACTTCTGACGACCAGAGCGGAGACCCTGATTTCCACCGCCCCTGGAGCTGGGCCATTGCCCGGGTCATGGGAGAATGACAGGTGAATCACTGAAGGAGGGCTCATCCCCCCCCTAAAACTCACTCACCGCACACAGGCAGGAACCGCCTTGCCTGCGGAACGCATGGGTATGGAACTGGCCGAGCCTGCGGAAACAGCCGCACATAGCGTACTCGAGAAGCAGGTGTAGAGAAAAATCGCTGTGTTTTTTTTGTGAAATAACGCCCGATATAAGGTGAATTTGGAACAAAAGATGACATTTTTGAAGAAAAGGCTTGCTAAGTGAATCAATTAGCTGTATTCTCTGGCCCGCGCGGGTTTATTAAAAATCCGGTCGTTGGTCCTCCCTTTCCCATAGGAAGCAGAGCCCGCAAGGAGGGAAACCCGGCCACACAAATACACAAATATGTCTGACGAAATCATTCAGGAGCAGGGGCCCATCAAGCTGGCCCATTTCGAGATTCCCAACACGCTCAAGCGCATTGCTGACCCGGAGGATCCCAACCACGTGACCTTTGTTGCCGAGCCTATCGAGACCGGTTTTGGTCATACCCTTGGTAACTCGCTTCGCCGCGTGCTGCTCAGCTCCCTGGAGGGTGCTGCCATCACCAGCGTACGTATCGCCGGTGCCCAGCACGAGTTCACTTCTCTGCCCGGCGTGGTGGAGGACGTGACTGAAATTATCCTCAACCTCAAGAAGGTGAAGTTCAAGCACCATGGCAAGGAACCCCGCACCCTTTCCCTTCGCGTGACGAAGCAGGGCGTGGTGACCGCTGGTGACATTCAGGAAGATCACATCTACTCCGTGGTGAACAAGGATCAGGTCATCTGCCACCTGGACCAGAGCACCATCTTCGACTGCGACTTCGAAGTGAACGTGGGCCGTGGTTTCCACACCGCAGAGGATAACAACGATAAGGACCGCCCCATCGGCGTGATTCCGATTGACTCCATTTTCTCCCCGGTGACCCGCGTGAAGTACGCTGTGGATAATGCCCGTGTAGGCCAGATGACCGAATTCGACAAGCTCGTGCTCGATATCTGGACCGATGGCCGCGTGAGCCCCGCCGATGCCATGCTGCAGGCCGCCAGCATCATGCGCCACCACCTCGACGTATTCGTGGACGCTGACAGCCGCCGCGTAGAGTTCGACAAGGCCAATGGTGCCGAGCAGGATGCCAACACCGCCCAGCTCCGCAAGCTGCTTAACATGAGCGTGAACGAAATCGAACTTTCCGTGCGTGCCGCTAACTGCCTGAACAACGCCAACATCACCACCGTTGGTCAGCTGGCCATGAAGACGGAGAGCGAAATGCTCAAGTACCGTAACTTCGGTAAGAAATCCCTCAACGAGATTAAGGACAAGCTCGTGCAGCATGGCCTGTCCCTCGGCATGCAGTTCGATGCCAAGCTCCTCGCTTCCCCCGCACCGGCTTCCCGCCTGCGCGACAACAACGATGAGATCCGCGCCACGGACCTGCAGGCTCTTATTTCCCGCAACATCGAGGATTCCTTCGGTGACGACGAGGATGATGAGTAAAGATTCCAACAGAACAATACTAACACACTAACACATTAAAAGACTATGAGACACGGCGTCAAGAAAGCCAAGCTTCAGCGCAATGCTTCCCACCGCAAGGCCCTGCTTGCCAACCAGGCATGCAGCCTTATCAGCCACGGCCGCATCACCACCACTCTGGCCAAGGCCAAGGCTCTTCGTCCCTACGTGGAGAAGCTGATCACCCTCGGTAAGAATGGTTCCCTGCACGCTCGCCGTCAGGCCCTCGCAACGCTGCCCCAGCCCAAGGTTGTGGCCAAGCTGTTCAGCGTGGTGGCCGAGGCTACCAAGGACCGCCAGGGTGGTTACACCCGCATCGTGAAGCTCGGCCAGCGTATGACCGACAGCGCCCCCATGGCTCTGATTGAAATCATCGACCTGCCCCAGCTTACTGCTCCTGTGGCTCCCGCCACCACAACGGCTACTGGTTCCACCTCTGAGGAGGCCTGAGCCGACGGCCGGAGCAATTGAAGCTTCGAATCAGGACCACCGCAGTTGCCACAGGCAGCTGCGGTGGTTACTTTTTGCATAGGGCAGGGGTGATTTTGCTTGCATGTGAGGCGGGGTGTGGCAAACTAGAGAAGAATCAGCATTTAACACGGCCATGACTCTATTGACACATCGTACATCCGTAGCAGGTATTCTTCTTCTGGCGGCGGCTGCTGCGGCATCAACTGCAGCAGAGCTTCCCCGGAATGGAGTCATGGTGGAACAATGGGTGGAAGTGAAGACCGGCAGGATTCCTGCCCTGGTTGAAGCTGCAGAGAAACGCAGGCCTGACAAGGTATTCACGAGGAGCAGAATAGATGAGCATGCCTCGGGCATGGACAACTTCGGGCTGCGTATAACCACATTGCTCACCCCGCCGGAGACCGGGGATTATACACTGTACCTGGCGGCAGATGATACGGCAGAATTATGGTTGAGTACAGATGCCGACCGGGCGCATCTGAAAAAGGTGTGCGAGGTGGGGGCGTATATGCCGCGGCATCATTTTGTGGATGGACGGCCTTCCTGCAAGGTGCATCTTGTCAAAGGGAAGAAATATTATCTGCAGATCCTTTATAAGGAAGCTATCAATGATGACCATGTATCCCTTGCCTGGTCAGGGCCGGGAATGAAGAAGAAAATCATTGCCCGGAAGTATCTGGAACCCAGCCCCGATGAGGGCTTGCTGAAACAATGGCAGCAGACAATGGCGAAAGAGGAGCGGAGCAGGGAGCTGCGGGATACCATGCGAAACCAGGCACCGAAGGCCCTGGCAGGCTGGCTGGATTCCTTGTCGCCGGCAGACCGGGGTATGCTGATGGACGCGCTTACCCAGGTGCAGCGGGAGCTTGAGCGCAAAAGCCCTGCTGCATTTGAGAAGGGAATGCGAGTGTATGCGAAGGTGGCTGCCGGCATCAAGGCAACACCGGAAACACCGGTTCGCAATCCCCTTGCCAAGCAGTTGCTGCTCATGGAGGAAGCCTGGCTGAAATCACTCTCCCAAGAACAGTTGCTCAAGCATGGCCCGCACCGCCTTGCGGCATCCCTGGGTCAGATTCCACCCAAGGCCAAGAGTGTCAAATTAACGCAGAAACTGGATTCGCGGGGGGATAAGTGGGGAAATGAATATGTCTCTACCGGTCTATACGCCATGCCGGGGAAGGCTGTGACGGTGACGCTGCCGCCGGAGCTGGCAGGAAAAGGGCTCGAGATGCAGGTGGGACACCATTTCCACTACCGCAATATGCCGCTTGTCTGTATGCCGGGCACCACGCGTCATTTCGGGCTGGAAAAGGAAAGCACCACCTTTGTGACCCCGCATGGAGGACTGATGCTGTTGAAAGTACCCAGGAATGTTGAGCTGAAGCGCACCCCGGTGACCATAGAAGGCGCAATGAAGGCCCCCCGCTTCATTCTGGGAAGGCATACAGATGAAGAGTGGAAGAAAATAAAGCAGGCTCCGGCTCCCTGGGGTGAACTGGTGAGCGAACATATGGTCATGGTGCTGCCGCGGGATATACTGCAGAATCTGAGTAACCCGACCGAGGTGATGACCTGGTGGAACCAGAATAACAAGGACCTGGAAGATTTCTATTCCTACTATCCGAAACACCCGTTCCGCATGCATTGCGGACATTATGCAGTACAGGGCGTGGCCATGTGGCCGCTGCAATGGCATCCGCAGAGCATCCCGCACCTGCTGAACATGGAGGCCATGAGAGAGAAGAATGCAGCCCTGTTCCTCCATGAGCACGGGCATCATTGCGATTTCGGAGAAATGGAACTCTCGTTCTGGTCTGAAGCTACGCCCAATTGGGGCGGGTATTATATGAAGTCCCGCAAGGGGAAGGAATTTGCCTGGAAGGATTCGCATGACCGCCACCTGCGCCGCCTGTTTGACCCGAATGACAAGGGTATGCAGGAAATCATGCAGGAAAAATGGTACAAGATCAATAGCAGAGGCGTTCACCACTGGTCGTATCCGGTGACCTCTATGATGATTGCCTACGCAGAGGATTTCGGTTGGGAGAGCATCAAGAAGGTCATCAAGCGTTTCCGCGATAAGACTGATGCCATGTATCACTGGGATTTCCTGAAAGGGGCAGAGATAGACCAGGCAAAGATAGACCGCTATCTCGTTGCCTTATCGGAAGCGGCCGGGCGCGATGTCCGACCTTATTTTGCCCACTTCAAGATGTTCCCCTCAGAAGGAGCCGCCAGCCTGCTTGATAAACTGAAACTTCCGCGCTGGGATATCACCTACCTGGTGCAGCCGGAATCAACAACCATCTCCCGCAATACCTCGCTGACCATTCCCTGTGGGACTGAGCAATTGCTGAGCTTTGCCGGGAAATCCAGCATCAAGTGGCATGCTGCAACTGCCAAGGGCGGCAGGGTTGACTATAAGGGTGGTGCTAAGGCTGTTTATACACCAAAGGCAGATTTCACAGGCGTGGATACCCTTCGCTACGAGTTGTTGAATGAGTATGGCAGGATGGTGGAGAAGGAAATGGAGATAAAGGTGGAATGACACCTGCTTTGCGTTGTCGATAGCCAGCTGCCCTGTTGTTTCTAAGTGACAGATGCTGAAGAAAACTGGCGGGAGGAATATGGCTCGTCTGTCGTAAATTCCTTCTGCTGACACCTCCAGCCATACCCTGCTGTTTCCGGGAGGCTGGAGGCAGTTTCCGGAACGTTTAGTAAGGAAAACTTAAATAAGTCTTGACTAAACACCAGGAATCGTGTATTTAGTCGGCATGCGAATCGTCATGATGGCAACGGGGGATATAGCAATTCCCTCATTTCAGGCACTTGCCGCCACCGGGGAGGTGGTAGCGCTCATTACCCAGCCGGACCGGCCGGTAGGGCGTCATCTGGTGCTGACCCCACCCCGCGTGAAAGTAGTGGCCGAACAGCTTGGAATCCCCGTATTCCAGCCGGAAAAGATGCGCGAAGCCGCTGCCGTGGAGCAGCTGCGGGCGTATGAGCCGGACATCGTGGTCGTGATGGCCTATGGGCAGATTCTCTCGCAGGAAGTGATAGATGTGCCGAAGGTAGCCTGTATCAATGCCCATGCCTCGCTGTTGCCGCGCCATCGCGGAGCGGCGTGCATACAGGCCGCCATAGAAGCCGGTGATGACGAAACGGGTATCACCATTATGCACGTGGTCAAAAAGCTGGATGCCGGGGATATCATCTGCCGGAAAGTCATTCCCTTGCGAGGAACGGAAACCGGCGAGAGTCTGCATGATGACCTGGCGCTGCTTGCCCCTGAACCCTTGATGGAAGCCATCGGGATTCTTTCTGCCGGGAATACCCTGAGCGAGGAACAGGATGAGAACCTCATGACCTACGCCCCCAAGCTGCTCCGGGCACATGGCGAAATAGACTGGAGCCAGCCAGCCCTGCAGGTGGCGCGCAAGATACGCGCCTATCATTCATGGCCGGGCACCTTCACCATCTATCCCTCCGTGCACAGCGGGCAGGACAAGACCTTGAAGATATTTCCGCCGGTGGATATGTTCCTCAATGTCCGCAAACCTGAGGATGCCGTGCCGGGCATGGTGCTGGAATCCGGGCCGGAGGGTATGCTTATCTCTTGTGGCGGTCGCCGTGGCGGCGCCATCCGCATCACCACCATGCAGCCCTCGGGCGCACGCAAAATGAATGCCGAAAGTTTCTTTGCCGGGCACAAGATTATGCCTGGCACCATTCTGGGCCTGCCCTCCACCCCTGACGCATAAATAACCATGGCACCAAGACAACGAGCCGAGAACAAGAAGATGCTGGGCCTGTATGTAGACAGCGCTTTAGTAGAGAAATTCCAGAAAGCCTGTGCCTATTACGGGCAGACCATGACCTCTGCCGTCACTCTCTTCATCGAGGAAACCGTGCAGGAGTACGAGGAAATCATCAAGGAAGAGCAGGAAAAGTAAAGCTCTGCATCAGGGTGCCTGGGTGGGTTGAGCCGCGGGCTCTGACGCAGGGGCCGGCTGGGCAGGTTCAGCGTCCGGCAGCCAGGCGCATACTGCAATGGTAATGTAGACCGGCGTAAGGATGGCACTGGCAATGTTGACCATCGTGCCGATGATGCGCCAGCGGGTGACGAGAGAGACCGCCAGCACCGCGAGGCTGATGAGTACAGCCGCGAGTACAATGAGGACGATGAGGGAGATATCGGGTTCTCCTTTATCCGCCTTGGTGAATACGTAGTACATGATGGCGGGCATGATGCCCAGCATGAGGGTGGCTCCGAAAGAGTCCCAGCTGTTGAATGCGTTGTAATCTTCCTGTTGTTCGCTCATGCAGGGGAAGTATAGCGTGAGAGAGAAGCCATGGCAATTCCTTTTTTGCCGCGCAGACGGATAAAGTAATCTGAGTTTGTGCATGCTGGAGATTTTTCTTTACAAATGATATGCTTTCAGGCATTCTCTGCGCCGTCTATGACTTTTTCTGAACTTGGTATCTGCCCGGAGATTCTGGAGGCCATTGAGGTGCTCGGATTTGAAACCCCTTCTCCCATACAGGAACAGGCCATTCCCCCGGCATTGAGCGGGGCAGACATTCTGGGCCTTTCCCATACCGGTTCGGGCAAGACTCTTGCATTCTCCATTCCTGCGCTTGAAAGCATTGACCCCTCGGTGCGGTCGGTTCAGGTACTTTGCCTGGCTCCTACGCGTGAACTTGCCGTGCAGATCTGCCGGGAGGTCGATAAGCTTGCATTGTTCCTGGATGGTGTTTCTGCCGTGCCGATTTATGGAGGCTCCTCGTTCGGGCCTCAGCTGGCCGCCTTGAAGCGCGGGGTTCAGTTTGTCGTCGGTACTCCCGGGCGAGTCATTGACCTCATGGAGCAGGGTGAGTTGAAGACGGACTCCATATCCATGCTTATTCTGGATGAAGCAGATGAAATGCTGGATATGGGATTCCAGGAGGATATTGACCGCATTGTGGCCATGCTGCCGGAAGACCGCCAGACTCTCCTCTTCTCGGCCACAATGTCCCCGGCCATCCGCAATCTGGTGGAATCTGTGGCCGGAGCGCCGCAGGAAATCTCGATTGAACGCCCTCAGCTGACAGTACCCACCTGCGAACAGATTGTTTATGAAGTGGTGTTTTCATCGCGCATTGAGGTGCTCAGTCGTCTGATTGAAATGGGCCGCATGAAGCGCGGACTGGTATTTGCCAATACCAAGCGTGTGGTGGATGATATTGTAGATGGCCTGCTGGCCCGTGGCTATGCCGTGGACCGTTTGCATGGTGATATGCCGCAGACCTTGCGTGAACGCGTGATGGACTCCTTCCGTAAGGGAAATCTCACCGTGCTGGTGGCCACAGATATTGCAGCCCGTGGGCTGGATATTGATGATGTTGACACCGTGGTGAACTTTGAACTGCCGCGTGACCCGGAGGATTACGTGCATCGCATTGGTCGCACCGCCCGCGCCGGACGCAAGGGCAGGGCCGTTTCCTTCATCGGTCGCAGAGACTTCTCGCTCCTGGCTCGTCTGGAGCGTTTTGTAGGGGTGCGTATGCAGCGTGAGAAAGTCATGACGGGTACCCAGGTGGAGGAAGTGCGCCGCGAATCCCTGGTGGATGAAATTCTGGAAAAGGCAGCCAGCGTCACCGAATTGCCGGAAGAGCTGAATGATATTGATATGCCGGTCGAACAGCTGCTCGCGGCCATGTTCAATCTGCTGGTAGCCAAGACCAGCAGAGAGCTGCAGCCCATTCCGGAAGACAGACCCAGCAAATTCTCCCGTCCGTCCCGCGCGACGGACGATGCCGGTACACCCGTGGAAAAGGGGAACGACTGGAGCAGTCTGCAGCAGAGCGTCACTTTGTTCATGAACGGCGGCAAACTGCTGGGCCTGCGTCCCAAGGATATTGCCGGGTTGTTCTACAACGAAGGCGGTGCTCCCAAGGGAATGGTGGGTGATATTCGCCTTTTCCTCAAGCACACGCTCATCGAGGTGTCTCCTGAGATTGCCCCCCAGCTGATCGAACGCCTGGGAACCTGCCATATCTGCGGGTATGAGGTAAATGTGCGTGAAGATAAGGGCCGCCCGACTTCTGTGGGTAATGAGCCTCATGAACGCGAATTCCGTCCCCGTGAGCGTGAACGCCGCGGGGCTTCATACTCCGGCCGTAATAATTCCGGCATCCGCCGCGAGCGTGATGCCCGTGGAAACTCCGGTTTCCTGGGCCGCCGTGAAGCTTATGGTCGCCAGGAGAGAAGTGAACGCGTGTTTTATGATAAATTCAGCAAGCGTCCCCGCCGCCGCGATTGAAATAACGCACGTAGCTGATTCTTTTCTTTTTCTGCTCCTCCCATTTCCGCTGAGCCGGGAATGGGAGTTTTTTTGTGTAAGACTTTGTGTGTGAATGTATTTGTGTCGTTGCCTGTCTGCCGAAAAGAGGAGGCGAGCGTGAACAAATACAAAATACTGCTAAAATTATAGAGAAAAAGCTTGCAATTTGCGGAGTGAATCAGTATACTGCCGCCAGAAGAAAGTTAGAAAGGACTAACAACAGATGAATACAAGCATAACAAAGATACATGCCCGGGAAGTACTGGATTCCCGTGGGAACCCGACAGTCGAAGCCGAAGTAACCCTTGCGGGCGGTGCATTCGGCCATGCATCGGTACCCAGCGGTGCCTCCACAGGAGAACACGAAGCCTGCGAATTGCGCGATGGTGACCCGAAGCGCTACCGCGGGAAAGGCGTGCTTCAGGCTGTCAACTACGCCAATACCGAACTGGCCGCCGCATTGGTGGGAATGGATGCTACCAATCAGATAGCCGTAGATGCCCGCATGAGAGAAGTAGACGGAACCCCCAATAAGAGCCGGGTAGGGGCCAATGCCGTACTGGCAGTATCCCTTGCCACTGCACGGGCCGCAGCCTGGGCCACCGGGCAGCCCCTGTACCGGTATCTGGGCGGGCCGAATGCCCATGTTCTGCCGGTTCCGATGATGAACGTCCTGAATGCCGGAGCACACTCTGATGCCCCGATAGATTTTCAGGAATTCATGATCATCCCCCGTGGGCTGCCCACCTTCCGGGAAGCGCTGCGCTGCGGTGCTGAGGTTTTCCATTCGCTGGCAGCCGTACTGCGTAAGAAAGGGCTGAGTACTGCCGTGGGTGATGAAGGAGGCTATGCCCCCAACCTTCACAGTGCAGATGAAGCCCTGGATACCATTGTAGAAGCCATCACCAATGCCGGCTATGAACCTGGCAGGGAAGTGGCCCTGGCGCTGGATGTGGCGAGCTCGGAATTCTACGATGCCGAAAGTGGCCTCTATGTATTCCGCAAGAGCACCGGAGACAAACTCACCGCAGCTGAGCTGACCTCCTACTACGAAGAGCTCATCCGCCGCTACCCCATCATCTCCATTGAGGACGGCTGTGCAGAGAACGACTGGGAAGGCTGGAAGTACCTCACCAACACCCTGGGCGACCGCTGCCAGCTGGTGGGTGATGACCTGTTTGTAACCAACGTGGACTTCCTGCGCCGGGGCATAGAGCGGGGTGTGGCCAACTCCATCCTGGTGAAGCTCAACCAGATTGGCTCGCTGAGCGAAACATTCGAAGCTGTGCGGCTGGCTACCACCAACGCCTACACCGCCGTGATTTCCCACCGCAGCGGAGAAACAGAAGACAGCTTCATTGCTGATCTTTCGGTAGCCACCAACGCCGGGCAGATTAAGACGGGCTCGCTCTCCCGGGCAGACCGTCTGGCAAAGTACAACCGCTTGCTTCGCATTGAAGAACAACTGGGTGAAACAGCCCGCTATGGCCTGAAAGGCTGAATTGGCAGCCCGGTTGGTCCCTCATACCCTGGCAATCCACCCCGGAAGGGGTGGGTTGCCAGGTGTTTTTGTGTGATACAAGCGTTTTTATGCTCGCCAATTCTGGAAAAACCGCTATAATAGCGGCAGCAAGGTATCACCAGCGCGTGCGCGCGGTGCCGAGCATTTTTCCAACATAACATAATCACACATTATGCAGTACACACACGAAGTCGAACAGATGTGTTGCGTCAAGAAGGGCTGCAATCACGGCCCCGCCCCCATTCCCCAGGAGGGTGCCTGGACGCAATCCACCAAGATTGAGGACAT
>CAJGDB010000062.1 GCA_904502165.1 uncultured Akkermansia sp. | reverse complement strand
CTCTGTATCCGCTATAGCGGGCATAAGGATTTCAAGCTCCTGGCCATTACCCAGGAGGTTGATCATCATGGTAAGTGAGGTGATGATGGTTTAATCCAGCCGGACAGGTTTGCCGGGCTCGGGAACAATGATTTCTGAGTCCGGCATGACCTCGCGCAAGGCTTCGCTGAGCGAATCGAGCGCCGGTTGGTCACCATGCACCAGCAGCACCTTCTTCGGATTAAGAGAGCGGGCATATTCAATCAATGCCTGCCGCGTGGCATGACCGGAAAAATTAAAGCATTCCACCCGGCAGTTGAGAGGGTAGGCCTGTCCTCCCTTGGCCCGGAGATTCACCATTTCACCAGGTTGTGTGGCCTTTATCTTACCGGCAGGGGTTTCAGGGTCACTATAACCGACAAAGAGGATGGCATCATTCGGGTGGGTGATAATCTGTTCTGCCAGAATGTGAGAAACTGTGTGTTCACTCATCATGCCGCTGGATACCAGATAGATGTTGCCGGGGGATGCAACCAGCGGGGATTTCCCCTGGCGGGGAAGCCCATGGGTCTCCACATGCTCTTTGATACGGAATCCGGGGTTGAGTCGCGGCGTGCTGTCGGCCAGCTTGTCGTATACCGCTGTAATCTTCGAGCTGAGCCCACCGAAATACACCGGCACATCCGGGATGAGCCCCTGTTCTTTGAACCGCCCGATTTCCGTAAGCAGGCATTGGCTTTTACCCAGAGCAAAAACAGGAATAAGCACGGCGCCGTTGTTTTCAAGAACTTCGCGGATGGTGTCGGCAAAGCGACGGAGTTCTCCTGCACGGGTGTAATCTGCAGGGCGTTCTGTACAGCCATGCGTGCTTTCCATGATGAGGATGTCGATGCCACTTTCAGGGAAGTCCGCCCCGGCAATGAGGGTCTGGTTGTCAAACTGCACATCACCGGTGTACAGGATGGTTGTGCCGCTTTCGCTTTCAAGTTCCACACCGCAGCTGCCCAGAATATGGCCGGCATCGTGAAGCGTGGCCAGCACCCGGCCGCTGCGGCCGATTCTGAAAGAGGTGCCATAGGGGCGGGGCATCCAGCAGCGGGCGGCGTGGTCCAGCTCCATGTGGGTGTAGAAAGGATATTCGATGATGCCTTCCTGGGTGCGTTTGGCGGTCATCACATTGACTGAGTTATGCAGCATGGCCAGCCCCACCTCACATGTAGCGGCGGTCATGTTCACCTCTGCTGCCGGAAATTTATCCTGTAGAACAGGCAGTGTGCCGATGTGATCCAGATGTGAATGCGTCACAAAAATCGTATCGGGCGAGGCAGCGCCGATGAGGCTGAATTCGGGCGTGGCAGCTGCTCCATCCTTCTTGGGGTGCATGCCGGAATCCAAAATAATGCGAACACCATCCATATCGAGCATATAGCAGTTGGAGCCGATATCGGTGTAGCGGGAAAGATTCGTGAAACTAATCATCGGAAATGGAACGTGGGCGCAAAGATTACATCATTTTGCCTGATTTGTCAACGCCGGGGCAATCAGCCTTTACGGCCCTCGCTGACGGCGGTGCAGAGTTCAGCAATGCTCCGGATGGTATCGCCAAGGCGGTATGGGTGCGGCAGGGTTGCTTCGGTAGGCGGAAGGTAGGCATGCCATTGCTCAATTCTGTCTGCAATACCTGCTATATCACCCGGAGCGACGCGGCCTTCTGCCAGGAAAGTATCCAGCATTTCACCGACGGCTCCGTGGTCATAACCCGCTACCGGTTTGCCCAGGGCCAGAGCCTCCAGAATCACGCGGTCATGGCTGGCGGGCATTCTGGCAAGGGAAAGCACCATATCGCATGCGCTCATTACATCTCGCAAATCGTTGCGGGCTCCAATCCAGGACACGTAGTGCTCTGTCTTGCTCTCTTTGAGCGCGCGACGGATGGAACTGAGGTACTTATGGTCGGCTCTGGCGGTATCTCCTGCAATGTAGACATGGACAGGCACTTTAATCTGTTCCAGCCTGGCTAGAATGGCGGGCAGGTCATCCAGCCCGTGAAGTGGGGTAATGGCACCGGGAATGCAGATGGAAAGCGTACCTTCACTATGCTTGCAGCTCTTCTTCCATTGCTCCATCCAGCTCTCTGCCGGGCGGTAATCCGGGTTGCAGAGCTCTTCGTTTACGCCGTAGGGGATCACCCAGATGTTGCGTTCATCGCTTAACTTGGCGCGGCGGATGAGTTCATTGCGGAGGTGGGTGGAAATGGCGACCGTAGCATCGCAGCAATCCAGCGCGGCCGCCCAGCCCAGGTGTTTCGGATAGGTGGTATGAATTCCGATGATGCAGGGGCGTTTCTCCTGCGGGAGTTCCATACATACCTTCCAGGCCATGCAGGCAGCCTGGGTGGTGTAGGCCAGAATTACATGTGCCTTGGTGCTCTGAATAACCCGCCGCAGGCGTTTAATCTGCGAGAAATAGGTGAATAAAGAGAGAGCCCGGCAACTGTGGTGCTGCACCGATGCCGCCGTCATGCGGCCCACCAGCTCATTCGGCGGTGCCATGACAGCATTGCGAAAACCGACCTGCTGCAAACCCGCTGCCAGATCAGCCGCCAGCTGGTTGATGCCGCCAGGGCGCAGACGAGGGCTGATGTGAAGGATATTCATGGTTTCCTTAGTGCTTGCAGAATTCCTGATAAAGGGCAATATGCGCCCGAATCATGTCGTCCCGGCGGTAAGGTGCCGGCACCGGCGTGAGCGGTACAGGGCGTTCCGTATACCAGGCTTCAAGAGTGTCTGCCATGGCTTGCGTATCGCAGGTGGGAACCATGCCGGCAGGCAGGAACTGCTCCAGCTGTTCGCCCACACCACCATGTTCATAGCCCGCGACCGGGCGTCCGAGCGACAAAGCTTCGAGCGTGGTCTTGCCGAATGATTCCGGCTGCAGGGTAAGGGAAAGGGTCACATCGCAGGCGCTGAGCACATCGGCAAGGTCGCGCCGATGCCCGGTCCAGGTCACACAGTCTGCCACGCCTTCTGCGGCAAAGCCAGCCTGAACTTCGTCCCGGTAGGATTCCTTGCCTTTTTTGGTCTCGCCTACGACAACTGCGTGGGCCGGTATCCCCTTGCTGCGGAGTTGGCGCAAGATGGGGCCCAGATGAGGAGCCCCTTTGAGCCGGGTGATTCTCCCCGGCAGACAGAGGGTGTATTTCCCCTTTAATTCCGGGTAGTCATGATACCATTTCTCCAGCCATTCGGCGCTGGGCTTGTATTCCGGGTTAAATCGCGTGGCATCTACCGAATTGGGAATAACCACAATACTCTCCGCAGGGGTAGAGGGGTAGTTTTCCAGTATGTGCTCGCGCATGCAGCGGGAAACCGCAATCACCTTATCACCTTTGGCCATGATGCCGGAGTAGGCATTCACCGAATGAAAACCATGGAAGGATGATATGATGGCCGGACGCTCTGCAGGAGCGAGCCTGCGGCATGCAAGATGCCCCACCCAGGCGGGAACACGGGAATGCAGGTGCAGAATATCAGGCTTCTCCTCTCGGATGAGGCGGGCTGTTTTTCCGACCTGCAGCAACGTGAGCAGGCTCTTTTTGCCGATGGGGCGGGTGATATGCCGCGCTCCCGTTGCCTCAATGGCGGGCACCATGCTGCCACCGGCGGAGACAACGATATTCTCCACCCCTGCGGCACAGAGACCCTCGCAGAGTTCCAGGACAACTTGTTCCACTCCACCCGAACTGAGGGAGGGCAGCAGGTGCATCACTTTCATGGCAGTAATTTGGGGAAGTGCTCCAGAATATACGAAGCAGCCCGGCCTGCTTCATACATGACCTTTCCGGTCTGCGGAATTTCGTTGGTCTTGGCCCATTCTGTAAAACGGCAGACGCTGCCATCGGCTATGAGCATGTTCAGGCCGCGGGCAATGCGGGAGGCATCCGGCTTGTGCGGGCCTTCCTTGGCGGGCATTTCGATGATACCGACCGGAGCTCCGCTCGATAACGCTTCGTAAACCATGCTCACGCTGTCCTGCGTGACCCATACTTCCTTGGCTTTGGAAAGATTCTCTGCCACCCAGTTCGGGCCCGTTTCTTCTACGGGAATCACACGGATATTCGGGCAGGCCGCCGTGACATCGGCCACAAAGTCTGCCGGTGTGCGGCGAGAGGTTGTGAGCACAATGGGGGTGGAGGTCAGGCGAGCGATGGAGGAAAGCTGGTTGAGGACTAGTTCTGCATCCCAGTTATAGCTCTTGCTCGGACCGCCGATGAGGATGAGGGTCTGGTTTTTGGGAACATCCGGCATGGGGCGTATGCCATTGATGGCTCCATTGGTCGGGAAAATGCGACCATTGGCCTGGAATCCATCCGGCAGGTCATGGCGAGGCGTGATACACAGGTCAAACAAGCCAGCAGGCAGACTGGGTTTCATGCACACCATGCAGAGGCTGCGAAGATGGCGGGAGAGGCTCAGCGCGGCCAGGTGGGTACCATGGCCGGCGCAGAGAATCAAATCCGGTCGCGGGTAGGTAAGCTCCTTACCTTTGTAGAAAAGCTTGCCGAACCAGCTCAGCGAGGTGATGTCCACTTCGTAGCAGGCGTGTTCCTTGCCAGGGGCTTTTTCCTGGGCTTGTTCAATAAGGGCAGTAGCCAGCCCCCTTGTCTGGGAAAGGTGACCTTTCTTACCGTCGCTGATGATGTAGATAATCATGGCGTTTATTGGAGAGGAAGAGTGACGCTGCCGCAGAGTGTCTGCCCGAGCAGCGGAGTGTTGAGTGTGCCGCAGGGCAGGTTGTGTTCGTTGACCAGGGTTGTTGCCTCCGGATCAAACATCAGCAGCGGCATGCCTTCGGGCTCTGCAGGGTTCATGACCTCCGGCACGGCAATGGAGCAGGGGTTCACACAGCAGGCGCGTACCAGTTCACCCCATGTCAGCTTGCCGGGCTTCACCAGCTTGGTGTAGAGCGTCGGCAGGAAGTGGTCCAGCAGGCACATGCCCTGGGGGGCCGTCGGGAAATCCTGCTTCTTGGCAAAGGGTGTGCAGGGTGTGTGATCTGAGACAATGCAGTCAATGGTACCATCCTTCACACCGGCAAGCAGGGCCTCTGTATCAGCCTTATCGCGCAGGGGGGGCAGAGTCTTGTAGTTGGTGTCATAATCACCAATGTCCTCGTGGGTGAACAGGAGGTGGTGCAGGGAAACCTCTGCCGTGATGGCTGCTCCTGCTGCCTTTGCCCGGCGGATGATTTCAACGCCCTCTGCCGTGCTCACGCTCTGCACATGCAGGCGGCAGCCGGCATCCTGAGCCAGACGCACAATGATTTCAATGCCGATTTCCTCGGCACAGGCGGGCGTGCCGTGCAGACCCAGCTTGTAGGAAGTGCTGCCGGGCTGGATGCAGGTGTTGGCGGTGATGGAGGGTACATCGCCCCTGATGGCGAGGGTCATGCCCAGCTCAGCCACATATTTCATGGCACGGTGCATCATGAGCAGGTTGCCGGGGCGTTCTCCTCCATCGCTCAGAATAGAGATACCACGTGCGGCTAGGGTGTTGTAGGGTGCCTGCTGCTCGCCTTTCATGCCCATAGAGATGCAGCCTGCAGGAATCATTTCGGCAGCAGAACGCTGACCGACGGCTTCGCGGAAGCTGTCGAGCGCAGCACTGTTGTCGAACATGAAGCCGGCGGTGGGTTGCACCAGTAGACCCCACACACCACCTTGCACAGCAGCCTGCCCGGTGCGGGTGACCGATTCACGTTTGCTGCGGCCTTCGATTTCCACCTTGGCATGCAGGTCAAACAGAGCCGGGAGAATCAGTTTTCCCTCGGCATCAATGATGCGGGCTCGTTCCGGAATATTCATCCGCCCGGCGGGGAGAACCTCCGCATCGCTGATGGTCAGATTCCCCATTTCGGGGACAAGCTGGCTGTGTCCGGGGGCCAGTCGTATATCGAAACGTTCGCCGGTGGGTGCCCACGTGGCGTTCCGGATGTAGGTACTAGTCATTATTCTGAGTCCGGGGGGTGAGGTATGAAAGAATGCTCATGCGGGCGGCCACGCCGTTTTCCACCTGGTCGCAGATGAGGCTGTTGCGGTATTCCATGGCTGCGTCACACAGTTCTACGCCGCGGTTTACCGGGCCGGGATGCATGATGCTCATGTCCAGTGCATCAATGCGCTTGAGGCGCTCCTCTGTCACGCCGAATGCCTGGTGGTAATCGCCAGAGGGGAAGTAAGGAGTATCCATGCGCTCATTCTGTACACGCAGCAGGTAGATGACATCCGGTTTCCAGTCAAAGACGGCATCCCAGTTGGTGAACCGGGGAATTCCGGTGTGCTTCTGAAGGGGAACCAGCGGGCCTGGCCCCATGTAGGCAACCTCTGCACCAAGCCGTTTCAGGATGGTGCTGGTGGAGCGAGCTACACGGCTGTGCAGGATATCTCCGATGATGACTACGCGCTTAGCTGCAAGTTCACCATATTTTTCCTGCAGGGTGAAGGCGTCAAGAAAGGCCTGGCTGGGGTGGGCATGGGCTCCATCACCGGCGTTGATGACGGAGGCTTTGGCATGGCGGCCGATAACCGCCGGAATGCCGCTGTTCTTGTGACGCACGATGATGTAGTCCATGTGCATGCTCATCAGCGTGTCAATGGTGTCATGTACGCTTTCTCCCTTTACCACGGAAGAAGTTGCCACGCTGAAGGTAGTGACATCTGCCTGCAGGCGGCGAGCGGCCAGTTCGAATGAGGAGCGGGTGCGGGTGCTCGGCTCATAGAACAGCGTGAGTACGGACTTGCCTGCAAGGGCCGGGTGTGTCCTTCCACTGCAGAATACCTGTTTCATTTCAGCAGCTCCCTGCAGGATGCTGCGGATGTCGGTATCGCTCAGTGCGTCAATGGTTAAGAGGTCTTTTGGTGTGCTCATCTTCTTATCAGAGATAATCCCCCGGGGGCTTCCCCCTGTATCTGTTATTCAGCCAGCTTGATGATGCGGTGCGCTGCCATGGCGGCATTGATGGGGGTCTTTTTGTGCAGACCCACAGTTGTGGCGGGTACACCACCGGGAAGCTGGGAGATAGCCAGCAGGGCATCTACGCCGTTAAGCGGGCCGCAGGGTACGGGAATGCCGATGACAGGCAGCTCGGTATTCATGACTACCACGCCGGGAAGGGCTGCGGAAAGACCGGCTACGCACAGCAGAACGGCCTTGGTCTTGTTAGCCTCAAGCTCCTTGAGGTAATCAATGAGGGCAGGCAGGTCACGATGGGCGGAGTAGATAACCTCCTCATGCTCTACATTGTTTTCCTGGAAATACTCGCGAGCCGGTTCCATGAAGGGGAGGTCGCTCTTGCTGCCGTAAATTGTGATAACTTTCATGCTACCGCATATCCTACCACGCGCCCGCATGCGTAGCAAGAAAAAAGCATGCCAACATTATCAGGAACGGACTGTTCAGGTGTCCAGGAGCCGCTGAGCTCTTTCTGCACAGAATGTAACGCATCGTTCACAGGGCCGCGCTTCGTAGTATGCGGCGCTGCGCTCGCTGGGGCGGGCAGAGGATTCCATTTCCTCGTCCAGGTGCAGCAGTTCCCGGCAGGTGAGCGTGCCGAACTCCCTCCTGAAGTCGTCGGCCAGCTGGCGGGTCAGGGAGAAAATATGCTCTTTGTCGGCGGGGTCTCCGCTCAGGTTGCCATGGCGGTATCCTGCTACAAGGCAGAGACCGGAAAAAGCCCCGCATGTGCCGCGCATGCGCCCGAGTCCGGCCCCGAAGGCAGAGGCGAAGAGCAGGGCATCGCGTTCGCTCATCCCCACCTGGTCTGCCAATGCGGCAAAGACGGACTGAGCGCAGTTGAATCCCTGGTGGAAGTATTGGAGGGCCTTTTCGCTGGCGTTCATGCGGCGAGCATACCCCTGCGCCCCGGATTTGTCAATGCCAGTTTTTTTGCTCGCCATACAGGTGCGGTAGTGTTAGAATCCCGTGCAACAAATAGAGTACACATCATGCAGCGTACACTGGTTAAACATGCATTGAATAGTGCTGCTCCGATGGAGCAGATTCTGGTAGAGGGATGGGTGCGTACCCGACGCGATTCCAAGGCTTTTTCGTTCCTTGAGGTGAATGACGGCACCAGTCTGGCTTCCATCCAGGTTGTGGCAGATGCCGGTATTCCCGGTTACGAGGAAATCGGCCGCATGACCACAGGTGCTTCCGTGAGCATTATCGGCCGCCTGATTGAGAGCCCCGGTAAGCAGAAATGGGAAATTCAGGCTACGGAAATCAAGCTTGTGGGTGCCTCCCCGGAATCCTACCCGCTGCAGAAGAAGGGACATTCGCCTGAGTTCCTGCGTACTATTGCCCACCTGCGCCCGCGTACCAATCTGTTCGGTGCCATCTTCCGCACGCGTTCCCGTATGGCGGCTGCTGTGCATCAGTTCTTCCTGGAGAGGGATTTTGTGTGGGTGCATACTCCCATCATCACTGCGAGCGACTGCGAGGGCGCTGGTGAGATGTTCCATGTTACCACGCTTGACCCGCTGGCAGAGAACAAGGGGTACGATAACGACTTCTTCGGCAAGCCTGCAAACCTGACGGTATCCGGGCAGCTTGAGGGTGAGACCTTTGCCTGTGCGCTCAGCAATATTTATACCTTCGGACCAACTTTCCGTGCAGAAAACAGCAATACTTCCCGCCATGCCGCAGAATTCTGGATGATAGAACCGGAAATCGCGTTCTGTGACATCTATGGCGACATGGATATTGCCGAATCCTTCATCAAGCATATTGCCCGGACGATGCTGGCTGATGAGAGTGGTGATTTCGAGTTTTTCTGTAAGTTTGTGGACAAGGGGCTGCGCGCTCGTCTGGAGGAGGTCGCAGAGAAACCCTTTGTGCGTTGCTCATACACCGAGGCTATTGAAATTATGCAGGCCAGCGGGCAGAACTTCGAGTACAAGCCGTATTGGGGCATGGATATGCAGAGCGAGCATGAGCGTTTCCTGACAGAGAAGCATTTCAAGTGTCCGGTGATTGTGTACAATTACCCGAAGGAAATCAAGCCGTTCTACATGCGTTTGAACGATGATGGCAAGACTGTCACGGCCATGGATGTGCTTGTTCCCGGTATTGGTGAAATCATTGGCGGCAGCCAGCGTGAAGACCGCCTGGATGTGCTGGAGGGCAATATTGAACGTATGGGCATGGATAAGGAAGCCTACTACTGGTACAATGACCTGCGCCGCTACGGCACGGTGCCGCATGCGGGGTTCGGTGTGGGTTTTGAGCGTCTTATCATGTTTGTGACCGGAGTTCAGAATATCCGCGACGTGCTGCCCTATCCGCGCACGCCCCGTAATTGCGAGTTCTGATATTGACTTGCTGCAGCTCAGCTGATACGATAAACAACCATGAAGACACGAGCGGAGGAATTTGCAGAGTGGGGAACTGAAGTGGTATTCGGTCGAGCCCACGGATTCCGTGCGTGGCTTATGCGTTGCCTGCTGCGCTTTGCATCCTTCTTTTTCTGGATTCTGGTGCAGGTGCGGCTGTTCCTGTTCCGGCGGCGTATCAAGACGGTTCATTACCTCGGTACATTTGTGGTCAGCGTGGGCAATATCACCGCTGGCGGTACGGGCAAGACTCCTGTTGTCGAACTGCTTTCCCGGAGCCTTGCTTCCCGGGGGCGCAAATGCGCTATTCTCACCCGTGGGTATAAGAGCCATGATCTGGAAAAGCCCCAGGTATGGCTTGATAAGGACGGGAAGAGGGTCAAGCGTATTCCCAAGATTGCCAGCGATGGTGTCACCCGCTATCTCAGCCCTCTTTACGCTGGGGACGAGCCGTTCATGCTGGCCCGTAACCTGGATAATGTGGCCGTGCTAGTGGATAAGGATCGTGTGAAATCCGGTATTTTTGCCATCGAACAGCTGGGGAGCAATACCCTTATTCTGGATGATGGTATGCAGTTCCTTAAACTCAAGCACGAGATAGATATTGTGCTGGTGGACTGTGGTTTCCCCTTCGGTACCGGGGCTCTTCTGCCGCGTGGCACCATGCGAGAACCCCGCGCCAGTCTTAAGCGCGCCAGCTACATTATTCTCACCAAGAGTGAGGGTAAGCCGCAGGATGAACTCATTGCTACTATCCGCAAGTATAATAAGGTGGCTGATATCATTGTGACGAACCATGCGCCGGTGCTGCTGGAAAACATATTTACCGGAGAGCAGCTGCCCCTGGAGGCTCTGAAGGGCAAATACGTGGCTTGCCTGAGCGGTATCGCCCGCCCGGAAAGCTTTGAGAACCTAGTGGCTTCTCTTGGTGCCAATGTGGAGATTCGCCGTAGTTACCCTGACCACTACTGGTTTGACCAGGAGGATCTGGATGCCTTTGTGGAGCGCTGTGCCGAGCGCGCTATGGATATGATTGTCACGACGGAAAAGGATGCCGTCCGCTTCCTGCGTCCGGGGGAAATGGATGTTCCCATTTACTTCCTCCGTATTCAGATAGATATTCTGCAGGGGCAGGAAAAATGGGATGCCATGATTGATCGTATCTGCGGGCTGGGGGCGCCTCAGCCCTCACCTGAATGGGCAGATGTATTGTGATTTTCTATGAGTACACCGCTTGCCATAGCAGTTGATTTCGGGGGAACGAGCATCAAGATTGGTGTGACCCGTGGTGCGGAACTGGT
>CAJGDB010000061.1 GCA_904502165.1 uncultured Akkermansia sp. | reverse complement strand
CTGCATGGTGTGGCCTTTGAGAATACAGTGGTGGCGAATGGCAGCAGCGAGCTGATTGAGCTGCTGGGGCATGCGTTCCTGCGCCCGGGGACGGAGGTGATTGCTGCCGATTATGCGTTTACCCTTTATCCGATTGTGGCGAAGCTCATGGGGGCGGATTATGTGTCTGTTCCTAATCGTGAAAAGTGGACCCACAATCTGGGTGCTATGCTGGAGGCTATTACGCCGCAGACCCGCCTGGTGTTTATCACGAACCCGACCAACCCGGTGGGTACGATGGTGAGCCAGGAGGAGCTGGAGAGCTTTATATCCCGCGTGCCGGAGCATGTAGTGGTGGCTGTTGATGAGGCTTATATCGAATTTGCCGGGGAGCCGACAGATTGCATGAAGTTTGTGAAGCAGGGCAGGAATGTGGCGGTTCTCCGCACGTTCTCGAAGGCCTATGGCCTGGCGGGTGCCCGTTGTGGCTATGCTATCACCACGCCGGAGATTGCCGATTTGCTTAACAAGGCCCGTTCGCCGTTCAATGTGAATTCCTTTGCCCAGGTGGGTGCGCTGGCCGCGCTGGATGATGCCGAGCATATTGCCCGCTCGGTGGAGATGGTGAACAAGGGGCGGCAGCTGTATGTGGATTTCTTTGAAGCCCGGGGGCTGGAATATGTGCCGAGCCATACGAATTTCATTCTGGTGAATGTGGGCAATGGTGTGGAGGTTTTCCGCAAGGCGCTGGCCCAGGGGGGCATCATGCGCCCTATGGCTGCGTACGGATTGCCCGAGTTTATCCGCATTACCATCGGTAATGAGCGCGAAAATGCCCGTTGCGTTGATGTTTTAGACAAAATTCTGCAAAAATAGTGTGATTTTGCAAAATATCCTCTTGACTTGGTAGGGTATTTGTGTAAAATGAAGCCGTACCCGCGAGAGCGAGGTTCAGTAAAAGAGAGAGAAAAGTTGACACCACCCCGGTGACCATCAGGTTGCCGGGGTGGTTCATTTGGCCAGCAGCCTGCTTTTGTGCCATGAGAGGGTGTTTTGTCTTGAAGATACGGGGAAAATGTGGCAAAGTGGGGGTGTACCAAGAATCTACATTTTACCATGTCTGATGGCACCATGAAGAGCATTGAGGGTGGCGTGACCGCCGCGAAGGGATATGTTGCAAATGCACTGAGCTGCGGAATCAAGAAGCCCGAGGCGACACGCCTTGACCTGGCGCTGGTTTATTCCGAGCTGCCGGCTACCTCCTCCGGCACGTTTACGACAAATCGTGTGCGTGCTGCCTGTGTGCGCGTGAGTGAGCACCACCTGACCCGCGGCAATATTCGCGCCATTGTGGCCAACAGTGGTAATGCCAATGCCTGCACGGGGGTGCGCGGTGTGGAGGATGCCCGCACAGAGTGCCGCGTGGTGGCAGAACAGCTGGGGCTTAACCCCAGCGAGGTTGCCGTATGTTCCACGGGTGTGATTGGCCTGCCGATGCCGATGATGCGAATCACGCCGCGCCTGCCGGAGCTCTGTTCCAACCTTTCTGCAGAGAAAGGGCACGATGTGGCATCTGCCATTATCACAAGTGATACCAGAGAGAAAGAGGTTGCGGTGGAAATCACCATTGGCGGCAAGGCGGTGCGTATTGGGTCCTGCTGCAAGGGTGCAGGTATGATTTCTCCCTGCATGGCAACGATGATCTGCCTTATCTGCACCGATGCGGGCGTGGCTCGCGAGCATCTTGATGCTATTGTGCGTGAAGGGGTGGCTCATTCCTTCAATCGTATCACGATCGATGGTGATATGAGCACGAATGACACGACCCTGGTCATGGCCAATGGTGCGTCCGGCGTGCAACTGGCTCCTGGTGCCGAGGGCTGGGATTCCTTTGTGGCTGCTCTGCATTATGTGATGCTGGAGCAGGCCAAGCGCATTGTGCAGGATGGCGAGCGTGTGACGAAGTTTGTAACCGTGAAGGTGGAGGGCGCACCCTCTCAGGAAGAAGCCCGCAAGGTGGCTGAGGGGGTGGCTAAGTCCAATCTTGTGAAGAGTTCCTGGAATGGAGGTGACCCGAACTGGGGCCGTATCATTCATGCTGTGGGTTACTCCAGCAATATGGTGGTTGAGGAGAAGATTGATATTGATATTGCGGGGCTGCCTGCCTGCCGCGGTGGTGAGCAGACGGATACGCCCAGCGATGATCTCCGTGAGCTGGTGCAGGCCCGTGAGTTTGAAATCCGCATCAACCTGAACCTTGGCAGCGGAGATTACGTGGTGTACACCACGGATCTTTCTCCGGAGTATGTTGATTTCAACCGCTCGGAGTACGCCTACTGGAACCAGGCCAAGCGGGATGGTCTTACCCGTTGATGAATTATGAAGATATGGCCCTACCTGCTGGCTGGTGTTCTTGCTCTGCTGCCCCTGGCTTCCATGGCCGGAGCAGAGGAGGAAGGTGAGGCTGCTTCCCGGAGTTCGCGCAAGGCCCGCGCCGGGGTGGACAAGGAACGCGATGTCCGCAAGGCGGCCAGCCGCAAAAAGCGCGAGCTGCGCGAAATGGGGGTGCGTAATGTGCGCGTGAAGACCCCGGGTGACTGGCCACGCCAGGTTTCTGTACCCAAGGAGACGGAGCTGACGCAGGGAGCTGTGAGGCCGGGGCAGAGCGGTTTTGTGTTTTCCTCCAACAATTATCGCTATTTCTCCCCGGTGCAACTGGCACCGAATGCCCAGCAGACGGTGGCTCGCCTGTGTGAATGCGCCTATGCTGCCAATAAGGCCGTGAGTGAGGTGCTGCCTGTCAAGCGTATGGCAGATGACCGCAAGGGAAAGCTTTTCACCATTATTCTGCAGCCTACTATGGCGGCATATCTCGCGGCAGGTGGCCCGGAGCGCTCTGCCGGTGTGTTTGGCTTTTCATCGACAGAGGGCATGACCCCGACTTCTGAGGAGGCCATTCAGATGGAAAGCGTGATGATTCCTTTCGAGTCTCTTGGCTTGAATCGTTCTGGTGCTGTGGAGCGTGAGGACATTGACACGCATGCCCTGGTGCATGAGCTGACTCACCAGCAGTTTGTGCTGAACCGCTTGCCTATCTGGGCCAATGAGGGCTGGGCTGAATATGTGGGCTATGTGCCTTATGTGGGTGAGGAACTGGATTTTGAGCGTGGTTTCTCTCTCATCCTTCATACGGCAAAGAAGCGCGCTCAGCATGGTATGCTCGATTTTGACTTCAAGCTGGAGGAATTCCTGACGATGGATCAGGAAACTATGTATGACTGCATGAAGCAGGAGAAGGATACCTACACGCTTTCTGTGCTGACGATTGCGTTCTTTGTGCATCTGGATGGAAAGCGCGGCATTGATGCCATGAAGGCCTACCTGCAGGCTTTGCTGGATGGACAGTCTCCGCAGGAGGCTGCGGAAGTTCTCATCAAGCCCTACCATTCAGCGGCTCGTTTGCAAAGTTCATTTTTGCGAGCCTGGCGGGGCAAGAAGGTCAAGATTTCATTCCCTAAGAAATAAGGGCATATCAATACAGAAAAGAGCCGCTTCCGGAAAGGGAGGCGGCTCTTTGTTTTCAGATTTATCGGGAGGGGTTACTTCTTTTTGCGCCAGAGGGGGTAGGAGATAATGGCGGCATAGACAAAATCAAAGATGCCGATGCCGGCAAAGAGCATTTTTTCCTTACCCTCAAGGCAGCATACCGCATACCCCAACAGCACGGCACCCAGCAGCCCGAAGAGGGCAACGCGGGTGATGGTGGTGCGGCGGGAGGAATAGTCTGCCATGGTCGTGCGGGGCTTTACTTGGTGAGACCCAGCAGCTCCATCTCGAAGATGAGGGTGCTGTTCGGGCCTATGCTGCCGGGACCATTGGCACCATAGGCCAGGTCTGCAGGAATGGTGACACGCCATTTGGCGCCCACGGGCATGAGCTTGAGAGCCTCGGTGAACCCGGGGATGACCTGGCGGATATTGAACTTGACAGGAGCCTGGCTCTGGTCGAATACGGTGCCGTCTACCAGTGTGCCCTTATACATCACTTCTGCGGTGGGGGCTTCGCCGTGCTTGGTGGCATCGTAGCTTTCACCTGTACCGGGGGTGATGACTTCGTACTGCAGGCCGGAGGCCGTGGTGGTCACACCTTCGCGCTTGCCGTTTTCTTCCATGTACTTCTTTCCGGTTTCCAGATTCTTCTGAGCTTTTTCATCACCACGCTTCTGGAGCATGGAGAGGAAGGTCTGCTGGTATTCGTTGACGTGTTCGTCAATGAGGCTCATGTCCATGTTGCCGGAAAGGCCATCCTGGAATCCCTTACCCAGCATATCGGCCAGCACATCATCGCCCTGGAGTCCGGGCAGCATCTGCGGCATGACCTGGCTTCCTACGCGGTAGCCAATGAGGTAGGACATCACTTTAATCATCTGGTCGTTATCCATACATTCACTTTAGCATGCTCTGTATCGCCGCGCAAGCTGGTGTAGAGTCATAACGCAGAAAGCCCGCAGTTTTTGTGCTGCGGGCCGGGGAAAGGGGGATGCGGATTTGCTATCAGGGAATCTGGATGGTAGTCGGCAGAAGGTAACCTTCTGTTTTGATGCTCGCCTTTTCACCAGATTTGAAGTTCCACTGCATTTCCACCATGCCGATTTCGTAGAAAGCGCCGGGATGCAGGCGGAAGCTATGCTTCTTGGACATGTCTCCGCTGGTGGTGCTCACAGAGAGGGTGCAGTTGAGGGGCGTTTCCTTGTCGGTATTGGTTACTTTGATGACTTTGCCGTTGAAGAGCAGGGAATCGCGCATGCTGAGCTCAATCGGAGCGCTGAGTCCCACGCCCTTGAGATGCCCGGTCTGGGTGAGGGTGAATACTGTTCCCAGAACCGCGATGATGACGATGATGATAAAGGTAAGTAGTTTTTTCATAATGGAAATGGTGCTTGTCGTATGCTAGGGGTAAAGGGCGTTTCTGTCAACCTATTATTGCGTTACAGCCCCATTTTGCCGGGATTGAGGATGCCTGCCGGGTCGAGGGCGGTTTTGAGTGCGCGGTGCAGCTCCATGGCCTCTGTACCGATGGCATGTGAAAACCAGGGGGCTTTTGCGAGGCCGATGCCATGTTCGCCGGTGATGCTTCCCCCATGTTGCAGAACCCAGTTGAAAAGGCGGTTGACCAGGGCATCGGCAGGTTCTCGGATGTCGCGCCCTTTTGCATCCTTGAGTACCATGATGTTTGTGTGAATGTTGCCATCGCCGCTGTGGCCGAAGCAGGCCACGGGAATACCTGTCTCCTGCTGCATGTCTTCACAGAACCTGACCAGGTCAACCAGTTGTGAGCGGGGAATGACAATGTCCTCATTAAGCTTGGTGAGCCCGGTGGCTTTCAGACTGTACGAGAATTCACGGCGCAGCTGCCAGATAGCTTCTACCTCGTCTTCTGTGCGGGCGTAGACCACATTGCTTGCGCCTGTATCGCGCAGAATGCCGGCAATGGATTCAAGTTCAGAGGCAACGGCATCTGCCTGACCATCAATTTCAATGATGATATGGCCCTTGGCTTCGGCGGGCAGGGCACTTGGCCCCAGGTGCCTGCGTGCGGCTGCCAAGGTGTAGGCATCGGTAATCTCAATGGCACAGGGAAGATGCCCGCCCTGCAGGGTGTTCTGCACAGCAGCTGCAGCCAGTGCAAACTGCGGGAAACTGGCATGCAACGCAGCCCGTGCCGGGGGCGTAGGGATAATGCGGAGTGTGGCCTCTGTTACAATGCCGAGCATGCCTTCGCTGCCACAGAAGAGCCCGACCAGGTCAAATCCCTGCTTGTTCTTGTGCGTGCGCCCTCCACAGCGCAGAATGCGTCCATCTGCCAGTACTACGGTAAGCCCCAGTACATAGGCGCGCGTGACTCCGTATTTCAGGCATCGTGGACCGCCTGCATTGGTGGCAATGTTGCCGCCGATGCTGGATTCCTTGCGTGAGGCCGGATCCGGCGGGTAGAACCAGCCCACGCGGGCACAGGCTTCCTGTAGCGTGGCTGTCAGCACGCCCGCCTCGACTACTGCCACACCATCCGAAGGGTTGATTTCCAGAATGCGGGTCATGGAAGCCACGGAGAGCACAATGCCGCCTTTCACCGGCACACAGCCACCCACGTAGCCCACACCTGCACCCCGGGGGGTTACAGGAATCCCATGTTCGCTGGCGAACTTCAATGTTGCAGAAACCTGTCCGGTTTCCGTTGCCAGCACTACGGCTTGCGGCAGGGCAGAAGCGTGCCATTTATCTGCTGCGTGTTCGCGGAGGGTTGCTTCATCTGTCCGTACGCAATCACCCAGCAGGTCTCTGAGTTCTGAAATCCAGTGAGGCGTCATGGCTCAAAAGGTCCGTTATCAATCATTCCTTGTCTGTTCCCCAGCGGCGGTGCAGCCAGGACTCTACCGGTGAGAAGAGAATCTTATCGGCCAGCAGGCCTACGGCAATGATGATGAACATGATGCCGATGACCTGGTACATGCGCTGCAGTTCACGGCCATAATGCAGGTATTGACCAATGCCGAAGCCGGAAACGACGGAAACGTATATTTCAGCCGCCATGAGAGAGCGCCATGCGAATGCCCAGCCCTGCTTCATGCCACTCACAACAAAGGGAGCCGAGGCGGGAAGGGTAACGAATACTAGTGTGTGCAGCGGGCTGGAACCCATGGTGCGGGCAGCACGGGCGTAGATGGGGGGGACGTTCTTCATGCCGTTCTGGGTGGAGAGCAGCACGCTCCAGAGCGTACCCATGATGACCACGAAGAGCAGGGCTGATTCTGTCTGCCCGAACCAGATGCAGGCAAGGGGTACCCAGCACACGCTGGGGAGAGCCTGCAGCCCCAGGGCCAGCATGCCCAGCGTATCATTCACGCTGCGGAAACGCGCTGCCAGCATGCCAAGCGGCACCCCCAGGATGAGGCCGATGACATAGCCCACCAGCAGGCGGCGCAAGGTAATGAGCATGGAGAGGGGGATTTTTCCGTTGACGGAGTTATCCCACAGGTATTGAGCCACAGTGCTGGGCGGTGGCAGAACATAGGGTGACCACAGGCTGGTATCGAGCCCGAATGCGGCCATGTCTCCGGTGAGGGCTGCCCATACCAGCACGAGCAACACAAAGAAGATGATGGTGATGAGAACTCGTTTCATGGCAGCTTAGTCGGATTCGTTAGCGGTGTAGCCCTTGAGCGCAGAAGTGATGCTCTGCGAGAGGTCGGCCAGGTCATGATTATTGATATTACGAGGGCGGGCGAGATAAACCGGGAATTCCTCGCGCACCCGGCCGGGATGCGGAGAAAAGAGAATGACCCGGCTGCCAAGGCAGACGGCCTCGCGCACGTTGTGAGTAACAAAGACGATGGTCTTGCGGCGCTTTTCCCATACGTCCTGGATATCGCCATAGAGCCGCTCGCGGGTCATGGCATCCAGCGCAGAGAATGGTTCATCCATGAGCAGGATTTTGGGATTGGGTGCCAGCGAGCGGGCGAGTGCCACGCGCTGCCGCATGCCGCCGCTCAGTTCATGAATGTTGGCGTGGGCAAAGCGGTCCATCTTGACCAGGTAGAGATAGTATTTGGCTACTTCAAGACGCTCTTTATCAGTGAGGTTGGGTTTCTGCTTGAGTCCGAACATCACATTGCCGATGACATCCAGCCATGGGAAGAGTGCGTGTTCCTGGAACATGACCATGCGGTCACGCCCCGGACCGGTGATGGGGGTACCATCGATGAGTGCCATGCCGCTGTCTGGCTTTTCTAGGCCGGCAATGATGTTGAGCAGGGTGGATTTACCGCAGCCGCTCGGACCAACGAAGCAGACGAATTCGCCCTCATTGATGGTGAGCGATACATCATCCAGCGCGCGCACGGTGCCGCGGGAGGTGGTGAAATCCTTGCACACATGCTCAATACTGAGCTTGGCGGTGGGGAAATTGTGTATTTCCTGGTGTAGCTTCTCCTGTGTCATCAGTCTTGTCTGTAAATCATTTCATTGAGCGGTGGCACACGGTCGAGAAGACCGGCGGCCTGGGCATCTCTGACAAATTGCTCCAGTCCGGTCTGGTCGATTGTATCGGTGAACGTAAGCCTCTTCCATGCGCTGCGTACCAGTTCCGGATCCATGGGGGCCTGGGTGAGTTGTGTGAGCTCGTCTGCAACATGTGCCTGGGCGGCTTCCGGATTGTCAATAATCCATTGGGTCAGCTCCCGGTGGGCACGGATGATGGCAGCAGCTTCCTGCGGGTGTGCCTTGAGCCAGGCTACCCGCCCCACGAGTACAGTGGTGACAACACCCGGCTCCTGCACTAGAATGCGGGCTCCTGCCAGGATTTCCAGGGTGGAGACCCAGGGTTCCACAGTCCAGCTGGCATCAATATCCCCCTGTTTCATGAGCTGCAGCTGCATGGAATTCGGCGTGGGGGCAACACGGCAGTCTCCGGCTCCCTCCAGGGTGCATTTCAGACCATTCGCCGTCAGCCATGCCCGGCAGGAAACATCCTGCGTATTACCCAGTTGGGGGGTGGCTATGCTGCGGCCCTTGAAATCTGCGGCAGAAGTGATGCCGCTGCCCGGGGCCACCATGAGGGCTGCGCCTCCGTTTACGGCGCCTGCCAGCAGTCGAACTTCACGCCCGGCAGATACGGCATAGGCATTCAAGGCCGGGCTGGGCCCCACGTAGGTGAGGTCTGCGGTGCGGCCGAAGATGGCTTCCATGGCGGTCGGTCCGGCGTTATAGGTGTACCACTCAATGGAATAGCCGGGCAGGTAGCGTTCAAACCATCCATTTCCATGGCGGGTCATATTGCGCGCTACAAGTGCCTGGACATGGGTCACGTTAGGAAACCCGCCGATGCGGATAACCTTGCGATTCTGCTCCTCCTGGCTGCACCCGGCCATTACCAGCAGGGTACACATCAGAATCAGGCAGCTGAGTAGTCTTTTGAGCATTCCTTGAAGACTACCAGAAATGCTTGCTGTGGTCAAGCCGTAAGTGCGGCCGGAGGCCTGGCCGCAAGGGAAAATGCCCTGCCGTAATGGAAGGGCTGAGAAAAAGACTTCAGTTGGAAGGCAACGGGGCGGAATCTTCTTTATCAATGGTGTACTTCTGCCATTTAGGGAAGATGAAGACCGGATGCCCCGAGGTGATGCGCTTGCCTTCGCGGTCAACCACAATGCAGTGGGGAATGCCGCCGGTTGGTGGGGCAAAGCCGGGAACTTTGGCGGCATCCTTGTCATTTCCCATGACCGTCAGGAATTTAATGCCGAAGTTTTTGACGAAACCGGCAGCAGCCTTAGGTGTGTCGTCCTGGCTGAAGAGGATGATATCTACCTTGCCGGTAGCCATCATTTCCTTGTGCGTTTCTACGATTTCAGGCATTTCCTTCCGGCAGGGCCCGCACCAGCTGGCCGAGAACAGGTAGATGAAATAGTCTGCCTTATCATTCAATTTACCGCGTACCTTCTTTACCTTCCTTATGGTGAGGGCTACCGGGCTGGGGCCCTTCCGGGTTGCTTTCTCACTTGTCTTTTCGGGAGCATCTGTCTTGGCCTGGGTGGTGACCGGGGCAAGAAGCATCAGCCCGGTGAGGAGAACCAGCGCATTGAGGGTACGTTTCATCATGCAGGAAGCCTAGCCTGCTGCCTGCGGAAAGTCAAGCGTAAAATGTTGAATGCGTTACGCTGCTGGTGAGAAAACAATAAGCCCCCGCGGTAATGAAACGGCGGGGGCTTGATGAAATAGTATGACCGGAATCAGATTCTGCGTTTCTTGCGGAAGTCAAGTATGGCTATCTGCTTGGCAATGGATGCTTCGAGTTTGGCCTGTTCCTCACGGTCGAGGACGGAGGCTCCATCGCGGAAGGCGGCCTGGGCGCGCTCGAGCGCTGCTTCTACGGAAGAGGTGTCGATTTCATCCACCGAAAGGGCGGTGTCTGTCACCAGCAGAACATCATCATTGTCCACCTGCAGGAAACCGCCGCCGACAAAGAGCGACTCGGCTTCCTGGCCGGGGCAGATGTAGGTGAGTTCCCCATTCGCAACAGAGGTGATGATGGAGGCGTGTCCGGGGAGTACCTCCATTTCACCTTTGCTGGCCGGCACCCGGATGAGAGTTACCTCTGCTTCCAGCGCAGTCCGCATCGGGGTGATGATTCTGAATTGCATGGGCATGAGCGGAATCAGGCTTTCTCAACTGTATCAATGCTGCCCTTCATGTAGAAGTTCACTTCAGGCACGGAGTCCCACTTGCCGTCGAGAATTTCGGCAAAGCCGCGGACTGTTTCAGCCACAGGCACGTATTCGCCCTTGATGCCGGTGAAGGTTTCTGCCACGCTGAAGGGCTGGGAAAGGAAGCGCTGAATCTTGCGGGCGCGGCTCACCGTGAGCTTGTCTGTCTCGGAGAGTTCGTCCATACCCAGAATGGCAATCATATCCTGCAGGTCCTTGTAGCGCTGCAGGGTCTGCTGCACGCCACGTGCCACGCGGTAGTGTTCCTCGCCCACCAGCTCGGGAGCCAGTGCTTTGGAGGTGGAGGCCAGCGGGTCCACTGCGGGGTAGATACCCTGGGCGGCCAGTGCACGTTCCAGCACCACAGTAGAGTCCAGGTGGGAGAAGGTGGTGGCGGGAGCGGGGTCGGTCAGGTCGTCAGCGGGCACGTACACAGCCTGCATGGAAGTGATGGAGCCTTTCTTGGTGGAGGTGATGCGCTCCTGCAGACCTGCCATTTCTTCGGCCAGGTTGGGCTGGTAACCCACGGCAGAAGGCGTGCGGCCCAGAAGAGCGGATACCTCGGAACCGGCCTGGGAGAAACGGAAGATGTTGTCCACGAAGAGCAGCACGTCGCG
>CAJGDB010000060.1 GCA_904502165.1 uncultured Akkermansia sp. | reverse complement strand
ATCATATTTACATCGCTTAGGACAGAATCAGCAGGCACGAAAAAACCAGGCATGACTTTCATCAGCTTGCCCACGCTCTCCCGGTAATAGAGAGTCCCTCTGGAGGGGGTACTAGTGTGATTACGATTCAAAATATCTATTTTTTGCTTTTGAACAAATTATATACAACTAAGCATATTTGTCAATAAATCTTTTAAAATTATCCCTCAATGTAATAAAATCAACCTGCATGCCCTATTTCCCTTAAATCATCCCTACATGTAGTATTACACATACCTTGTATTAAGTGCCGTCATATTCTTGGATCCCTAAATATGAATTATTCAGGGATCGTTTTCATTCTTATAAGAATAAACGGGGTGGCGCTACTCGGCAAAATGTTTGCATCTCGGTAGAACCGCATCTGAAATGCGATATACTGCGGGCGCAGCTTGCTGGGAACACTATTCCATCGCGCGAGGAAGTACGCCCCGACTGGCTGCGTAATCTAAACAACAATATCACATCACAATGAAAAAGACGCTAATAGCTCTCATGGCCTTGGCTGGGGTAGCAGCCGCTGGTGCCGTTGAGACCGAGACCCTTTGGACTGTAAACTTTGGTACTGAGTACGAAGGAGGATATCAAGTTATCGACGGGACTTCTACATATGTTATTACAGAAAGCTGGGATATGAATTTCGTTTCCGGCGGCATTGCAAGTTCTTGTGTAAAAGACGAAGAAGGAAATGTAACATCCACGGCTCGTCCTCACCTTCGTGGCGATACCGGGGTCGATTGGACTGATGATTTTCAATTTACAATCACGTTTACAACGCCTGAAACTATTGTAGCTAATCAGCCTTGGCCAGTAATTGCGGGGCTGGAGGAGAATACGCTCCGTTTTGGACCCTATCTTAATGAGAACAACTACATTAATATCGATGGTGAGCATACTGCGAAGACGACCCATAACGTCGCTTTAACCAGTGGTTTGCATACGGCCACACTGACAGTCATTGATGGTAAGGTTTCTCTCTACCTGGACTCCGCTTTGGCAGCAGAGTGTACTCTTAAGGACTCTTTAAGCGGCGATATCAAGAATATTACGTTAGGAGGTGGTGGCTCCAGCTCCTACCGTATGAATCAGGTCGTACACAGTATGTCCATGGCGAAAATTGTACCCGAGCCTGCCACGGCTACACTGAGCCTGCTGGCCCTTGCCGGTCTGGCTATGCGCCGCAGGCGCAAGTAAGACCTGAGTGGGCGTATCGAAGAGAAGCCCCTCGTCGCCGCAAGTAAGAGTTTTCATACTCTGACTATATTTATAGCAAAAAGCCCGCGAGGAAGTATCCTCGCGGGCTTTTCTGCTGCCAGAAAGAGGCAGAAAGGGGGGGATAAGTGGGGGGGGGAGGTGGTGTCAATGGGCGGCACCGGCGATGAGGTGCAGCGCTCTGGCGGTGACCCGTTCGCGGAGCTGGCGGCGTGACATTCCGGGCAGGAACAGGGTTTCGGTATGCACCGGGCGGTTTGCGCCGCGCCGGGCAAGCGCCATGCAGACAGTGCCGACGGGGGGCTCATTTTCTGCTGCGGTCGGGCCGGCATTGCCCGAAACCGCTATGGCGATGTCTGCGCCGCTCTGGCGCATGGCAGCGGTGGCCATGGCGGCAACAACGGGCTCGCTGACGACGCTGTGCTCCTCAATGAGCTCAGCGGGTACACCCAGGAGGCGTTCCTTGGCTTCATTGCAGTAGGTGACCCAGCCGTAGCGGAATACGGCAGATGCACCGGGAACTTCGGTGATGGCGGCGGCAATCATGCCCCCGGTGCAGCTTTCAGCGGTGGTGAGGGTCAGTCCGGCCGCTTTCAGGTTTTCGACGGCGGCAAAAGCGTTCAGGTCAATTTCCGGGTTCATGGCGGAGTATCAGGTTTCGTCGGGGAGTTGAACAGAAACAGTCGCAAAGGCAGCCATGCCCTCGCTGCGGCCCAGGGCACCCAGTTTTTCATTGGTGGTGGCCTTTACACCTACACGGCGGGGGGCTACACCCAGTATGGGGGCCAGCGTCTCTTTCATCTGCTGCACAAAAGGCATGATTTTCGGAGCTTCTGCAATGAGGGCGCAGTCCACATTCACGACTCGGCCACCCTGGGCGTGCAGGAGTTCAACCGCTTTCTCCACGATGCGGAGGGAGCAGATATTCTTGCATCCCTCATCGCCCGGGGGGAACCAGTAGCCGATGTCCGGCTCGCCGATGGCACCGAGAATGGCATCTGCCAGCGCGTGGCAGAGCACATCGGCATCGCTGTGGCCGGCAAGCCCCTTGGTGGGGTGCACCTGTACACCGCCCAGCCAGAGCGGGCGCTCTGGCTCCGAGAAGCGGTGAATGTCGTATCCTAAACCTACGAGAGTTATCATGAAATTTTGGATTTTGAGTTTTTGATTTTAGATTTGAAAAGTTAGCGAGCCAGCGGCTCGGGCGAGTATGTGCTGGAGCGAGCAGTTTTGGTTGATGCGGTGAAAATGGCTACGAGTTCGTTGGCTTCGTCAATGAGTTGTTGCATTTTGCTTTGTTTCATGATACCTGAATTGACCAGAAGTTCAAGCCAATACAGGGTTTCATCCGCTTCCTCCTCACATATCTTTATCTTGGCAATGAAGTCGGATTTCGACCTGCCATGGCATGCTTCACGATAATTGGCTCCGATGGAGGTTGCGCTTCTGATGAGTTGCCTGGCTATGACATCTTCAGCCATTCCTTTCGGCATAGCTTTGACCATATGAAGAATGCGTGTAGAGAACTGTATCGTTCTCTGATACATTTCATCTTTGGTAATGGTATGCTGCATATTTGAACCCAGAGGCCTTGAAATCTACAATCAAAAATCCGAAATCAACAATTTAATGCGCGTCCAGCCAGTTGGGGGCTGTGGTGGCCTCTACCTCCAGCGGAACGCCGTGCGGCAGGGGCAGGGCGCTGCACATGGTCTCGGTGATCTGCGGGATGAGGTCGTGCTCGTCCTCGTGCAAATCAATGAGGAGTTCGTCGTGAATCTGCATGATGAGACGGCTGCGCTTGCCCTGCAGCAGCTCTGCCACGCGCACCATGGCAATCTTGATCATATCTGCCGCAGAGCCCTGAATGGGGGTATTGATGGCCGTGCGTTCGGCGGCAGCGCGCAGGTTGAAGTTGGCGCTGTTCAGGTCGGGCAGTTTGCGGCGGCGTCCGCAGAGGGTTTCAGCGTAGCCTCGCTCGCGGGCTTGAGTTACCAGCTTATCCATGCAGTCTTTCACGCCGGGGAACTGGGTGAAGTAGCTTTCGATGAGCCCGGCAGCCTCGCCGCGCGGGCAATCCAGTCGCTGTGAGAGCCCGAAGGCCGAGATGCCATAGATGATACCGAAGTTCACCGTTTTGGCCTTGCGGCGCATATCGGCTGTTACTTCATCGTGCGGCACGCCGTAGATGCGGGCGGCGGTTTCGGCGTGGATATCGCGGCCGGAGGTGAAGGCGGCAATCATGCCCGGGTCGGCTGAGAGGGCGGCCATGAGGCGCAGCTCCACCTGCGAATAGTCGGCAGAGAGGATGAGGTGCCGGGCATCGCGGGCCACAAAGGCGCGGCGGATGAGCTTGCCGGCTTCGGAACGCACGGGGATATTCTGCAGGTTCGGGTTCTGCGAGGCCAGCCGGCCGGTGGCCGTCACCATCTGCAGCAGGGTGGAGTGAATACGGCCATCCTTCGGGGAAATGAAGCGGGGCAGGGCATCCAGATAGGTGCCTTTCAGCTTGCTCAGCTCGCGGTATTCCAGAATATCTGCCACCAGCGGAGAAACAGGTACCAGCTTGCGGAGGGTCTCCTCATCGGTCACGTACTGGCCGGTGCGGGTTTTCTTGGGTTTGGCGAGCAGTTTCATTTCATCGAAGAGGAGCTCACCAAGCTGCCTGGGGGAGTTCAGGTTAATGGGGCGGCCCACCTGTTCATCGATGCGGGCGCGGATGCTGTCAATTTGTGCGCCGAGGGCATCGGAGCTCTTCTGCAGCAGCTCCGGCTCCACGCGCATGCCTTCTTCCTCGATACCGGCCAGCACGGGGATGAGCGGGAACTCGATGCGGCGCATCAGCTCATCCTGCCCGGCTTCCACCAGTTGCGGCTGCAGTACGTGGTAAAGGCGCAGCGTGATATCGGCATCTTCTGCGGCGTATTCGGCCATGGTTTCCACCGGCACGGCGGCGGTGTCCATTTCCTTGCCCTTGCCTGCAATGTCCTCCAGATGAATGGTCTTGTATTGCAGCAGGGCCTCGGCCATGTCATCCATGCCGTGCCGCAGCTCGGGGTAGAGTGCGCTGTGCGCCAGCATGCAGTCGAAGAAGGGCCCGTTCACCACCATGCCGGCCTGGTGCAGTACCTGAATATCAAACTTGGCATTCAGTCCGATTTTCTCGGCACTGCCCGCAAAGGCCGTGGCAAAGCAATCGAGCCAGCCAGCCTCAGCGGCGGGAATGTAGTAGGCTTCGTGTTCATCGAGCGCGATCGAGAAGCCCAGCATCTGGTCGGTGAGCGGGTTGAGCCCGGTGGTTTCCGTATCGAAGGCCCAGCGCTCAGCCTGTTCCATGCGGGCGGCCAGCGCGGCGCGGGCCTCGGGGGTGTTGACCAGGTGGTACTGGTGCGGGGTGGAATTGATGTCGGCCAGCTGGGGCAGGGTGAACAAATCCAGCTGCATGTCGCCCTCTGCCGGCTCGGCGGGGGTGGCTGCGGCGGCAAAGAGCTCGCCCATATCGGCATCGCTCGGCTGGGTGCCGCAGAGTTTCCTGGAAAGTTCCTTGAATTCCAGCTTAGAGAGGATGTCTGCCAGTGCCCTGGTATCGAAATCCTGAATCCGGCATTCCTCCAGCTTCAGTTCCAGCGGTACGTCGCGGCGGATTGTGACCAGCTCGTGTGAAAGGAGTGCGGCATCGGCGTTCTGCTCAATTTTTTCGCGCATTTTGCCCTTGATTTCATCGCTGTGTGCCAGCATGTTCTCAATGCTGCCGAATTGGGAGATGAGTTTTTTTGCGGATACGGCGCCCACGCCCGGTACGCCGGGGATGTTGTCGGACGAATCGCCCATGAGGGCCAGAATATCAATAATCTGGCGCGGGTTTTCGATGCCCCATTCCTCCAGGAATTCAGCTTCGCCGATGGTCTCGAAATCACTTCCCTTCTTGCCGGGCCGCCAGAAGGAACAGGTGGGGGAAAGCAGCTGCCCCAGGTCCTTATCCTTGGAAACCATGTAGGCGTGCATATTACCCGCTTCATCGCTCATGCGGGTAATGGTGCCGATGAGGTCGTCTGCCTCATAACCGGGCATGCGGAGGGTCTTGATACGCATGGCGGCCAGTATTTCCACAATCCAGGGAATGGACTCGCGCAGTTCCTGCGGCATGGCCTGGCGGTTGGCTTTGTATTCCGGGAATCGCTCGTGGCGGAAGGTGGGGCCGCTGGGGTCCAGACAGGCCACAATGTGGGTGGGTTTTTCCTTCTCCACCAGGTGCACCACGGTGTTGATGAACCCGAACATGGCAGAGGTGTTCAACCCGGTGGAATTACGCATCGGGTTGTTGATAAAGGCGTAGAAGGCGCGGTAGATGAGCGCCATGCCGTCCAGAATACAGAGAGTGGCCATCAGGGCATCAGTTTACCACAGGGCTGATGTTTATCGCAAGGGAAATGCGGGACAGTATGTACAATCAGGGCAATCGGGCCGTGTGTTCCTTCCATTTGCTGATTTCTGCGCCATGGGCTGTTCCCAGAATGGTGCCTCCGCTGGATAAGGTGGTGAATTCCGGAATGCTGGAGGCGACGACATAGTTGGGAATGTTGGCTCCGCATATATTCCTGGGCGTGTGGGCCGCCACCGGGAAGGGCATGTTGTATTTATCCTTGTAGGCCAACACCTCGGCCTCGCTGCCCGTAACGCAGATGAGTACCAGTTCTCCGCCGGCTTTGGTGATGGCTTCATATTCCTTGATGATGCCGGGCATCGCTGCGGTGCAGGCGCTGCACCAGGGGGCAGAGCAGAGCATGATGTAGAAACGGGCGTTGTTCCGGGGCTTTGCCCCGCTAACGTATTTCACCTTTCTGAGAGCCTCGGCTACAGCACCGCCAACGGCGATTTTCCCGTCTCCGCAGGTGCTGGTGGAGGCGAGGCTCACCCCGTTGAGGATGATGATGTTCCAATTGGTGTAAGTGGCCCCGTGCCCACGATACAGGATACCGCCCTCGTTATCCACAATGGTCACCTCTGGCTGTGTGTCTGAGGGCTTGAAGCCGGGTAAATCCAGCTTGTCATCCTTTTTGGTGCTGGTGCGGAAAACCGGCATGCCGATTCCGAAATCGTCAATGAATTTCCGGGCGGCGCGCTCCGTTCTGTCGTAGTTTACCAGAATCACCTCACCCCCGGCTTTCTTGATGTTTTCGTAATCAGCAATCAGTTTCGGCAGAACTCTGGTGCTGGCCTTGTTCCACGAAGCTGCGCTGAAATACATATAGAAACGCGCAGCGGAGGGCTCTGCCGTGGTGAGATAGTCCATGGACTGGAGCGCAGATTGCAGCTTCCGGATGTTTTCCCACCGCATCTGCTGCTCTTCTTCATCTGCTTCATCCGCCAGCAACGGGGAGCAGCACAGCAGGGCAGAGGCCAGGAGGTAAAGGAATTTCTTCATCGTTGAAAAGTGGGGGAGATGGTGGTTGAGGGAGGCTGAATCATCTGCCGAAGTGCATGGCCCGCTTGCGGGTGAAATCAGAGCGTTCTGCCGCAGCGGTTTTTTCCTGGTGGGTCAGAAGGATGGTTTCAATCGCTTTCAGATAATCTGTATACATGGGGGCATAGCGGTTGAAGAGATTTTTGTTCAGGAGAAATTTCTTGTACAGCGTGGCGCGTGCGCCTTTCTGTGCATCGTGGGCGGCTTTCAGGTCGCTGGTGGTCAGCGGTACACCAAAAACAGCCTTTTCTGAGTCGTAGGTGCGGTAGGGTATAAGGGGATGAATCTTCGGGTAGAGAGGGGCATAGGAATCCAGTATCTTCTCGGTCAGCGCAATGGCCTCGATCAACACGCCTTCATCCTTGCAATCCGGATATAAATCAATCAGCCTGTCTAATTCCTGCACCTCTTTCCTTCCCCACAGGGTGGCGGCTTCTGCCTTGGTTACAGCCCGGGCAGGGGAGGTTTCAAAATCATCGTAGAGATGCGTGCGCAGAATGCAGCTGACGGCCTGCACTTTCAGCAGGTCGGTGCGCGAGCGCTTGACGAATTTGCGGCTGGCCCGCAGAAAGTTTTTGTAGAGTTCGAGCCGCTGGCCCCTGTGGGCGGTGTGGCAGGGTTTCAGGTCTTCGAGGCTTATTTCTGCCTTAGGGGTATCCTTTCCCATTTTGACATTGAGGAAGGAATATACTCCCCGGAGCTTTCTGATGAGGGAAACCGTGCGTGCCTCTGCCTTATCATGCATTTCCGGGTCGCCGGATTTTTTGTACAGGGAATTCAGGGCGGCGAATTCCTTCATTTCCCGCTGTACCCAGAGTTCTTCCCGGCTGGCTTCTGCCTTTTTGCCGGAGCCTGCTTTGCGGGATATGCTTTCCTTCAGGGAATCCCACGGGCCGGCCGCTGCCTGCATGGAAACAAGGGGCAGGGCGGCAGACAACAGGAGCAGGGAAGGTTTCAGTCCGGAGAGAGGTGACATACGTGTATTATCCTGATGCTTGGATTATAACATTGCCGACAGAAAAAGCAATGTGTTTTCTTGTTCGCAGGGCTGTATTTCATGGAATGCGCTTGATTCCTGCTGCCGCTTCAGCTAGCATAGGGGCATGCCCGTATCTCCAGAAAAAATGCAGAAACTCCAGGAGATGATGCAACGGCTCGGTGTACACCGGAACGACCTGGAGGAGAAATTTGTGCGCGGCAGCGGCAAGGGCGGGCAGAAAGTCAATAAGACGAATAATTGTGTGTACCTGACCCACGTGCCCAGCGGCATTGTCATCCGCTGCCATTGTGAGCGGGAGCGCGAAATTAACCGCTACCTGGCGCGGCGAACGCTGTGTGAAGAACTGGATCACCGGCTCAATGGTGCGCCCAGCCCCCGCCAGCTGGAGTTGAAACGCGCCCGCAGACGCGGCGGGCAGCCCCGCTCGTGCAGCATCACGCAGCGCAAGATGGAGACGGAATGAAAACCGGCGGGGGATGCCCCGCCGGGATTTGAGAACTATTTCTTCTTGGCTGTTTTCTTTTTCTTCTTGCCTTTTTTGTCGCCTTTCTTCTTCTTACTCTTCTTACTCTTCTTGCTCTTTTTCTCTGATTCGCCGTCCGCCTCTTCATTGTCGTCCGCGGTTTCACTCTTCGGTTCCGTTTCAGCCTCAGGTGCGGGGTCGGTGGAAATTTTGCCTTCCAGAATATCCCGTACCATCACGAGAGTCTTGTAATCTGAATATTTGTTGGAGCCATCGGGAGTTGAGGCAACCGGACCATTTTCTATAGTATTGATTTTACTCTGAATGTTTTTGAGTGCTTCATCCTTCTTTGCCCCAGCGCGTACAAGGGCCTTGACAACTTCCGGTTTGGCATGAACTTTGTCGATATAATCTTTGGCCAGAGGGTCGGCACCATGCTTGACCAGCAGGTCAATTTTTCTGGCAGGGCTGATATCAGAATAAATTACTGAGCCCAGGGCCTCTTTGCCGGGTTTGAAGCCGCCTTCAATGAATGCCTGCAGGGTGTCGTATGACATGTCGCCAAGGTGGTTATCCAGGAAGTCTTCAGGAGCTTCCACCCTATGTGGTTTCAGAAGCTCGAGCATTTCCGGGGTCATGAGAGACCATTCGATGTAATCTTTTTCTGCCTTCATGCCAGATTGAATGCGTGCATTCTCATCCAAATCAGATTTCGGTGCGTTCATATCCAATTTGGCCTTGAGATATACGTTCAGCAGCTGGGGGGTCATGCAGCTCCAGTTTACGCGGACGGGAACCAGATTTTTCTCCAGGGAGAGAACAAGCTTCGCAATCTTTACACTTCTGATGAGGGAGAACGGACTGCTGTGTGTGGGGTGCACAACCCATGAACCTCTCTGAGTGGGAAGGCACTGGTTCCTGATGAAATCGCTGATGCTGCCCAGTTCCTTGGCGGTGCGCTTGATTTCTGCCGGATTCTCTGCGGTTACTGCCAGCAGAAAGTTAACGGACTTGTGCTCCGTCCATTTCTTTTCCTTGACCAGTTTCTTTGCTTCCGCATGAGCATCCGGATTATTCTGGCCTGATGCTTTCCTGATGACGTTGCTTGCCAGCCATGCGGCATCCACATCTCCTTCGCCAGAGCTGGAAAGAATCTGGCGCTTCTCTAAATCCTTGATGAGTCCGGGGTCTTTGTATCGATCTGCGGCCATGCGGATGGTTTTTGCCTCATTGGTGGTTGGCTTCCTTTTACCCAATGCTTCATTCAGCACCCGGAGGAAAAGTTCCTTCGTGCTGGGCGTACAGCGGTCACCTGTGCGGGAAAAGACGACCTCCTGCATGCCCTGCAGGTAACTTTTTGCGGCCCCTGCTGCGATGAACAGACGGTCTTGATTGGGATGGATAGAACCGACACTCCGGCGGAACGGAACGCAGAGGGGCGTGGTTTTCAGGGTGTTGTGTTCGATGGGCGTGCCAAGTATATTCGGGTCTGCGCCACCCAGCAGAAGAATAGCAACCTGTTCCTCCTTGTAGTTTCTGGTCATGTAGCTCACGGCTGTAATCAGCGGAGTCTGATCACCACTGGTGAGCCCCCAGGGGGCAAAATAGCAGCAGCGGTTGATGTCGGCTCCCGCTTTCATCATGGTGATGAGCTGGGTGATGTTGCGGAGGGTGTGTCCGGCAATCAGGGAATGAATAACGTCATTCCCCTTGGTGTCGGTGTTTTTCCAGCCTGCCTGTACAATTTTTATCAGCTTATCGCAATCCTTATTGACACCGAGGTAGGTGCCGGACCAATCTTTTTCGTATTTTTTGCGAATCTCGGCTTTCTCGCTGTCGGAAAGTGTTTTTCCATGCAGGGTGTCAGCTGCCAGCAAGTCTTTGATATCATCATTATTGGTGTAATCTGCTGCTGTTTTGCCGGCCTTGTCCTTGATGGTGGTATCGGCGTTCTTGAAGAGCAGGTAGGCGATGAATTCAATATCACCAGCCGCTACGGTGTGCATGAGGGCGGTTTTGCCTTCCGCATCCACGGCGTTGATGTCCCCGCCATCGATGACCGCTTTCAGCGGTGCTTTCATGGCTTCGAACTTTTTGGCGACAGCCTCCGGGAACTCCGTCTCGGTGCGAATCTGGAAAAGCTCGGCGGCTACCTTGTCATTTGCTGTGATGGCGTGGGCAATGCACCCCAGGGAGAACAGCAGCACCCCGAGTGTCGTTGTGGTCTTGAGAAGGAATTTCCTGAGCATGAGAGAATTTGTTGTTTATTGGTTCCAAGTATAGTGTGTTTGCTCTGTAATGCAATGTTATAATGCGCTATGTGCTGATAAATCAGTATGTCGGGATTTTATGTGCATTCCTGATGAGAAACGGAGCCACGGACCCGTTGTTTTCTTTGGGGATGATTGTCTGGAGCTTCTGTATAAATGCCTTGAATCGGCTTGAAAATGAGCGCCTGGCTCAGTCCTGCTCTGCTTTTTTCCTTTTTTTTCTTCTTCTTTTTCTTTTTTGTCTTCTTCTCTGTGGGAGGTTCGGAAACTGAGGGTTCCCGGGCAGCCTGTGTGCTGGCGTTTAGCTCTTCTCTTTTCTCCGATAATTCTTCGGTGGTGATGTGGCCTTCCAGCAAATCGCGGATGAGGCAGAGGGCTCTGTAATCGGCAGAGCTGGTACGGAGCTGCTGACTGCCGCCTGGATGCTCATTTTCCATGCGCGCTATTTCCTGCCTGATTTCCACGAGGGCTTCATCCTTTCTGGTGACGAGGTTCTCGAGGAGTTTTTCTGCGTCTCCGTGTATTTCTCCGCTGGTGATGTAATGCACGGCATTTTTCCTGATGTCCCTGGTGGGTATGAACCAGGCCTGGAACGTAGCTGCGATGAACAGATTCACAGCCATGAGGATGATGAACAGACCCCCGACAAGCAGAATGCAGGT
>CAJGDB010000059.1 GCA_904502165.1 uncultured Akkermansia sp. | reverse complement strand
TCCTCGAAGCTGATTCTGGGAATGACCATTTCCTGCAGAGCCTTCACAATACTGTTCTCCACATCGGAAAGAGCCTGAGCAGCACCGGATTCCGATGTAGCCACCGCCACCTGCCTGTCCTCAACAGGCAAATGCTCATCCCATTGCTTGTCCACCTCTGTAAGAGCCTTGGCCCGGAAGGAATCATGCGCTGTCTTGTAGTAGGAAGCGCGGCGCTTGTCCACCATCTCCTTACCGCGCTGGGCAGCAGTATTGTAGGGATCTATGCGGAGAACCGATGCAAATGTCTCCTCTGCCTTATCAAAATTCCCGAGGTCATAGTAACCGAAAGCAAGGGAAAGCAGGCGGTTCACCTCGCCAACATCAGCCACATGCTTGGGAGTCAGCGCCGGATTCGTACGAACAGGATCAAGCGTCTTGGCAAGCTCTGCCGCAGCGAACTGGTGCCCGGGAGAAACCTTCTGAGCCTCTTTCAGGAACTCCACGGCCTCATCCGTCCGGCCGACCTTGCGGTAATCCATCGCCTTGGCCACCAAGGCATCAGCCAGACTGTCCCTGATGAACTTCACCTGCTTCTGGGTGGCCGGAACATCCGGAATAGCCGCGAGTGCAGCGCGATAGCAATCTACCGCAACACCATAGCGACCCTCTGTATAAGCGGTACGGGCCTCCTGCACCTTCTGTGCAGCCTCACGGGCAGCCATTTGACGCTGAGCAGATTCAGTCGCGGCGACAGAGACAGCTCCGGCATCCTGCGCCATCACCTGATGTGCAGAACCCAGAGCCAGAGAAGAGACAAGGGAAAGGAGAACTGAGCGAGATGTAAAGCCGTTCATAGCAAGTGCCACCAGAATACCAGATTCCCCACGCAAAGTCACTCTAAAAGTGAGCAATCCGGCAATTTTTATGGCAAGCGGCGGCTTCCTATTCCGGGAAGCCGCCGCCATACAGAGCCATCTGGCAGAATCAACCTTCAGCAGAGTCAGGCAAATAGCCCTTAATCTTGATAATTCGCGTAGGATGACGAAGCTTGCGAAGCGCCTTAGCCTCAATCTGGCGGATACGTTCACGAGTCACGTTGAACTGACGCCCCACTTCTTCCAGGGTACGGGGGTTGCCATCCTTCAGACCAAAGCGTTGCTCAATCACAGCACGCTCACGGGCATTGAGCGTATTGAGCACATCGCCAATCTTGTCGCGCAGAGAATTGTAGGAAGCGCCATCCATGGGATTTTCTGCACTCTTATCCTCCAGGAAGTCACCGAAGGAGGTATCGTCAGAATCGCCCACCGGCTGCTGCATAGAGATAGGCTGCTGTGCCATCTTCAGCACACTGCGAACCTTTTCCACAGACATCACAGCTCCCTTGTTGGGTTCTTCTGCAAGAGCGGCAGCAATTTCTTCCGGCGTGGGTTCACGGCCAAAGTCCTGCACCAGCTTCTTCTGCACACGCATAAGCTTGTTGATAGTCTCAATCATGTGCACGGGAATGCGGATGGTGCGGGCCTGGTCTGCAATGGAACGCGTGATTGCCTGGCGAATCCACCATGTGGCATAGGTCGAGAACTTGTAACCACGGCGGTATTCAAATTTCTCCACCGCCTTCATCAGGCCCATGTTACCCTCCTGGATAAGGTCGAGGAAGGCAAGCCCGCGGTTCGTATACTTCTTGGCAATGGAAATCACCAGGCGAAGGTTTGCCTCAATCATTTCGCGCTTGGCAGCTTCGGCATCCTTCATACTCTGGCTCATGAGCTTGTAGTTCTCGAGGAACTGCGGAATCGGCATCCAGAGCTCCATCTCGAATTCCTTGAGAGCATCTCGGTAAAGCGGGTTCTCGGGGTCAGCCTCGCGCTGGCGCAGCACCTTCATGATGCGCTGGCGATACTCCTTGAGTTCCTTCACAAAGTCCTCATAAACCTTACCCTTGAACGAGAATCCGGCATACAGCTCAGAAAGAGCCTCCAGCTTCTCCTCAAACTCTTTCTGCGGAGCGGTGACAGACTTCTTGCGCTTGCGGGCCGAACACAGGCGGGCATAGCAGGCCTGCACCTCGGCATGGCGAGTCATCACCTTGGTCACCAGAGGAGGCAGCTCCTTCAGGTACTTGTCGCGGCGGTCAATGTTCTTATCCACCACCACGCGGTCGAAGCGCTCCTCGTTATGCTGCACCTTATCCGCTGTATCGCAGTAATAGATTGCCACCACACCGAAGCGGTGCAGATAACGCTGCAAATCCTCTTCTGCCTGGTCAATCTTGCGGGAAATCTCCACTTCCTTCTGGCGGGAAAGCAGATCCTTGAGTCCCATCTGTTTCAGGTACATACGCACCGGGTCATCAAGAATATCCAGCTTGGCCTCCATCTTTTCACTCTCATCCTCCTCACCGCTCTCCGTCATGCGCTGGCGCTCGCCATAGGTATCCACATCAGAGGCATCGATAATATCAAACTGCATTCCGCGCAGACGCTCCATGATTTCCTCATAATCCGAAGGATCAATCATATCATGCGGCAGCACATCGTTGATGTCGTCATAGGTCAGGTATCCCTGTTCCTGAGCCTGGCGGATCAGCTCTTTAATCTTCTCCTGCACCACAGGACTGTTCACCAGACGGCCATCCTTGGAGGTCAGTTCATCAGCAGAAAGCGGGCGCACGGAGAAATTATCATCATCGCGCACTTCAACCCCCACAAGGTGCAGACGCTCAAAGAGTCTTGCGTGGTCATTATCCTCCGTTTCATCCGGCGGCAGAGAGTTCTCGATATCCTCGGCTGTCACATAGCCGTTATTCTTCTTGGCGATAGCCAGAAGAGATTTGAACGCCGTCTTGAGCGTTGCATCATCCGCAAAGAATTCATTCATTTCCGCCGCCGTCATCTGCGGGGTGAAATGCTTACCCTTGCGTTCCCGGGGTCTGGATTCCTTAGCCTTAGCTTTCGGTTCCTCCGAAGCTTCCTCGACAACCGCCTCAGCCACAGGTTCAGGAGCAAGCCCCATCATCACCTCAAACATATCAGGTGCAGCAAGAGCCTTCTCTTCTGCCACCACTTCCTTAACAGGTTCCGCCGGCTTGGCAGCAGGCTTCTTCTCTGTCTTCGGAGCAGCGGCAGCCTTGGCAGCGGGCTTCTTCTCTGTCTTCGGAGCAGCGGCAGCCTTGGCAGCGGGCTTCTTCTCTGACTTCGGGGCAGCGGCAGCCTTGGCGGCGGGCTTCTTCTCTGCCTTCGGGGCAGCGGCAGCCTTGGAAGCAGGCTTCTTCTCTACCTTCGGGGCAGCGGCAGCCTTGGCAGCGGGCTTCTTCTCTGCCTTCGGGGCTGCGGCAGCCTTGGCGGCGGGCTTCTTCTCTGCCTTCGGGGCAGCAGCCTTTTTCTCCTCAGGCTTTTCTGCCTTCACAGCCTTGGACTTAGCGGCAGGCTTGGCAGAAGTTTTAGCGGAACTTTTCTTAGAGGTCGACATAATCGTGGATAAAATGCGGGCAGACTCCACCCATTACAGATTTTGTCAAGAGTTTGGCAAAATTTGCGTGAATTATATAGACAATACGGAAGCTGTCAACCCACCAGGATACAGTATGACACAATTTCGCTCAGATTCAGGCATTCAGGACACCGTACTCAGCTTCCAATTCAGCGGTTTTGCGTTCCAACTCTTCGCTGATTTCCTCCCATCGGGAGTATAAAGCCTCTGTTTCGCGCTCAAGCTGCTGGTATTCCTGCGTCAGCTCCATCAGCTTCTGATTATCGCACATGTTCTCCGGCAGCTCCAGCCCGGCAGAAATAACCTCCTTGCGCTCATCTCTGGCAGCAATATCAGCCTCCACCTGCTCCAATTCCTGCTGTAGCGGCTTGAGAACCTTATTGCGCTGCTGGCGGGCCAATTCCCTTGCACGCCGGGCATCTTTCCGGTTACCACTTACCTGCGGAGCATCCTGGGAAGCAGCCCCCTGCTGCGCCAGCATCTTCAAGCGGCGTTCCTCTGCCTCCACCGTTTCCAGATAGGCACTCACATTACCATAGAACAAGCGTGGGGCATACCCCAGCCGGAATTCCAGTACCTTATTGACAACCGGGTCCAGAAACTGGCGGTTGTGCGATACAATGCAATACGAACCAGGGTATTCTGCCAAAGCCCGCTGCAGCACCTCCTGACTCTGAAAATCCAGGTGGTTAGTCGGTTCGTCCATAATCAGGAAGTTGGCAGGCTTGAGCAGCATGCACACCAGGGCCACGCGCGAACGCTCACCACCGGAAAGAACCCCTATCTTCTTAAATACGTCATCCCCACGGAAGAGGAAGCACCCCAGCAAGTTACGCACCATAGGACGCGTCTCGCGGCTGGCGGCAGCCTCGACACATTCCAGCACGGTCTGCTCATTATTCAGCACATCGGCATGCGTCTGCGAAAAGAACGCCACCTGGGTATGATGCCCGAATGCAAAAGAACCGGCATCCGGCTCCTCTGTGCCAGAAATCAATCGGGTAAAGGTTGACTTACCACTGCCATTCACCCCCACAATCGCAATGCGGTCACCTTTCTCCATGGTGAAATCATACTCATTGAGCAGCGTAATCGGGCCATACGCCTTGCTGGCTTTCTCCAGCTTCACCACAGTATGACCACCGGGCGGGGGCGGCGGAAAATGAAAACTCATCACCGCATCATCATCTTCCACTTCAATAAGTTCCACCTTCTCCAGCTGCTTGATGCGGCTCTGCACCTGGGTGGCCTTGGTGGCCTTGGCACGAAAGCGGTCAATGAATTCCTGCGTCTTGGCAATCTCGCGCTGCTGAGCCTTTGCCTGGCGCTGCAGAATTTCCTTACGAAGCTTACTTTCCTTGAGGTAGAAGGAGAAATTGCCAGCATATTCCTCTGCCCTGCCGTGGTGGAAGGCAATGGTACGGGTCACCAGGCTGTCCAGCAACGCCACATCGTGGCTGATGATGCAGATAGCACCGCGATAGGTACGAAGACTCTGCTCCAGCCAGCGCTGGCTCTGTAAATCCAGGTGATTGGTCGGCTCGTCCAGCAGCAGCACCTCAGGCTCCTGCAACAGCAGCTTGGCCAGGGCTATACGCATCTGCCAGCCGCCAGAGAACTCACCGCAGTCGCGCGTAAAATCCTTATCTGCAAATCCCAGACCTCGCAGAATCGACTCTGTGCGCGGACGCAGACGTGTGGCATCGCGATCTTGCAGAATCAACTCCAGCCGCCCGATTTCCTCCAGCGTTTCCTTGTATTCCGCACTGGCGGCATCCAGCCGCTGCAATTCCGCAGACATCTCATCCACCACCTGCTGCAGCTCCACAATATTCCCCACACTACCCAGCACTTCATCCAGCAGCGGAGAACCGGAGATATGAATGCCGTCCTGCGGAAGATAACCCACCTGGGTATGCCGGGGCAGCAGCACCTTACCGCGGTCCGGCTCAAGCGCCCCGACAATGCATTTCATGAGCGTGGATTTCCCTGCCCCATTCTGCCCGGCAAAGGCTATGCGGTCCCCCTGAGCCACTACAAAGGAGAGAGAATCAAACAGCACGCGGGGGCCGAACTCAATATGCAGGTCCTGAACGGCAAAAACCATGACGGGAGGCTAAAGAAACGCAGGCACCTCCTGTTGCGGGGGTGCCTGCGTGCAGAAAGAAACACTTACTTGCGAAGCTTGCTGTTCCAGCGCTCGATGTTGCGGGCCTGTTCCTCGAAGAGGTCAGCGCAATCATCGTGAATCTCGATGGATACAATCTTGTCACCCTGGCGCACGGCATTCACCACTTCCTGGTCAGCAGCAGAGAGTACCTCACCGAAGATGGTATGCTTGCCGTTCAGCCACTCCGTGGGAACGTGCGTAATGAAGAACTGGGAACCATTCGTACCCTGTCCCGTCCAGGTGCGGCCGGCATTTGCCATTGCAAGCAGGCCGGGTCTGGTGAACTTGAGGTCGGGGCGGCATTCGTCGTCAAACTGGTAACCGGGGCCACCGCAGCCGGTACCCTCAGGGTCACCACCCTGAATCATGAAGTCAGCAATCACGCGATGGAAAGTCAGCCCGTTGTAATATCCCTTACTTGCCAGGTTAAGAAAGCTGGCAGCAGTCATGGGGGTTTTGGAGGCGAACACCATCAGGTTGATATCGCCTTTGCTGGTCTTCATCGTGATTTTCTTATCAGTAGCCATGCGGCGCACCATACCACCCCCGGGCATGAAAATCAAGGGCAAAAACACAGCCATGCCGCATTTTCACCTATTCACCAGGCTTGCAACGCGCGCGAATGTATGGTAAAATAAGGCCATGCCGAGGATTGCCCTGATTCAACAGGAGGCCGTAGCCGACCCCGCAGAGAACAAACGCCGCCAGGTGGCCGCTATTCGCGAAGCCGCAGCCGGCGGTGCTCAGATTGTGTGCACGCAGGAGATGTGCACCACGCTCTATTTCTGCCGCACGCAGGACTGCGAGCTGTTCAACACGGCAGACCCTGTCCCCGGCGAATGGACCAATGAACTCTGCGCTCTGGCAAAGGAGCTGGGAGTGGTCATCGTGGCAGCAGGTTTTGAGAAACGCGCCACCGGGCTTTACCACAACACCGCCTGGGTCATCGATGCCGATGGCTCGTTCCTGGGTATGTACCGCAAGATGCACATTCCGCAGGACCCCGGTTTCGAGGAAAAATTCTACTTCACGCCCGGTGATTTGGGCTACAAATGCTTTGAGACCCGCTTCGGGCGCATCGGTGTGCTTATCTGCTGGGATCAGTGGTACCCGGAAGCCGCGCGTCTCACCGCCATGGAGGGGGCAGAAATCCTGTTCTACCCCACCGCCATTGGCTGGATTCCGGGAGAGGAAGAACTTTATACCGCCCAGCATTGCGCCTGGGAGACTGTGCAGCGCGGGCATGCCGTGGCAAACGGATGCTATGTATGTGCGGTGAACCGCTGCGGAGTAGAGGGTGAAACCACGTTCTGGGGGCAGAGCTTCGTGGCTGACTACTGCGGCCAGATTGTGGCCAAGGCCCCGGTGGAAAACCGCACCATTCTCTATGCCGATGTAGACCTGGCCGCCCTGGAGGCCCACCGCCGCATCTGGCCATTCTTCCGCGATCGCCGCATTGATTCCTACGGTGGCATCACCCGCCGCTGGGGTAAGTAACCATGAGCACCACGCCACAGGAACCGGAATCCCGTCCCATCACCGCCATCATTGTCGGCATGGGGGCGCGTGCATCCATTTATTCCTCTGTTGCACTCACTAACCCGGAACTGCTGCAGATAGTCGCCGTGGTCGATGTGAACCCGGAGCGCGTCGAGCAGGCCCGCATCATGTTCGACCTGCCCGATGACCGCTGCTTTGCTTCCGTAGATGAACTGGTTGCCCGGCCCCGCCTGGCAGATGCCGTCATCAACTGCACCATGGATCGCCTGCATGTGACCACCTCCCTGCCCCTGCTGCGGCACGGCTACGACATGCTGCTCGAAAAACCTTACGCGCTTAATGATACTGAGGGGCAGCAGCTCATCGACTGCGTGCGCGAAACCGGCCGCAAGCTCATGGTATGCCATGTGCTGCGCTACACTCCCTTCTACCGTTCCATCCGCCGCGTCATCGCGCTTGGTTCCATTGGCGAGGTCATCAACATCCACATGGCCAACCAGGTGGGTTACCTGCACGAATCCGTTTCCTTTGTGCGTGGCAAATATGCCCGAGAAGAAGTCTGCGGTTCCGGCATGCTGCTCACCAAATGCAGCCATGACCTGGACATCATGTCCTGGCTCATGGGCGACAACAAGCCCTCCACCATCTCCAGTATCGGCGGCATCTTCCAGTTCAAGGAAGAAAAAGCCCCTGAAGGAGCCGGAACGCATTGTCTGAATGACTGCCCGTTGGAACGCGAATGCCCCTTCTCTGCCCGCAGGCTCTATATTGAACACCCCCTGCGCTGGGCCAACAACGTGTGGCACGACACGAACAGCTGCCCTGCCACCAATGCCGAGAAAGAGGCCATCCTCCGCCAGCCGGACAACCCATACAGCCGCTGTGTTCACCGCTGCAATATCAGCATTGTGGACCACCAGTCCGTGCTCATTCACTACCAGGATGGCGCCACCGCCACCTTCTCCATGAACGGCGGCGCCAGCACCCCCCGCCGCATCATTCATGTGACCGGCACCCGGGGCGAAATCTATGGCGATTTTGAAGAAGAATGTTTCCATGTGCGCCAGGTAGACCCCACGGCACCAGGCGGGTACACAGAGCGCACTCTTGATATATCCGACTTCCAGCAGGGCGATGCCCACGGCGGCGGAGACCGCAGCATTGTGCTCGATTTTGTGGCCTTGCTGCGCGGAGAACGCACCTCTCCCGGCTGCCCCACGCTCGAGGACAGTATCGCCGGTCACCGCATGGTGTTCCTGGCAGAACAATCGCGTCTGGCAGGCGGAGCCATGCAGCAATTCTGATTTTTCTTCATGAGCGAGCCCGAACCCGCCCTGCATTTCAATTATCCGGATCTGCCCATCTCGCGCCACCGGGAGACCATTGCCGCAGGTCTGCGCCGGCACCAGGTCATTGTGGTTGTGGGTGAAACCGGCTCCGGCAAGACCACCCAGCTGCCCAAGATTGCGCTGGAGGTAGCGGGAAAACGCCGCGGCAAGCTGGGCTGCACCCAGCCGCGCAGGCTGGCTGCGGTGGCGGTGGCCCGGCGCATTGCAGAAGAAGTGGGCTGCGAGCTGGGTGGCTATGTGGGCTACCAGGTGCGCTTCGATGACCGCACCGGGGCAGACACGAAGCTCAAGCTCATGACAGATGGTATCCTTCTGGCCGAAACACAGGACGACCGCGACCTGCGCCAGTACCACACCATCATTCTGGACGAAGCGCACGAGCGCAGTCTCAATATCGACTTTCTGCTGGGCTACATGAAGCTGCTGCTGGCGCGCCGGCCTGAGCTGAAGCTCATCATCTCCTCTGCCACCATGGATGCCGGGGCTTTCTCTGAATTCTTCGGCGGGGCACCGGTCATCAGTGTCGAGGGCCGCACCTACCACGTAGACATGCACTACATGCCCCCGCGCCACAGCGAGGAAGAACTCCCCGATCACGTCTGCCGCGCGGTGGAGTGGTTGTCAGAATACGATGCCAGGGGAGATGCGCTTGTCTTTCTGCCCGGAGAGCGCGAAATCCGCGACTGCGCCGCAGAGCTGGAACGCATGAACCTGCCGCAGACCGACATTCTGCCCCTCTTTGCCCGCCTGGGTCTGGGTGAGCAGCAGCGCATCTTCCATCCCGCCAAAGGCCGCCGCCGCATTGTGCTGGCTACGAATGTGGCTGAAACATCGCTCACCATTCCCGGCATCATTTACGTGATCGACAGCGGCCTGGCCCGCATTTCCCGCTACCTGCCAGGCCGGCAGATTCAGCGGCTGCAGGTGGAACCCATCTCGCAGGCCAGCGCCCGCCAGCGCGCAGGCCGCTGCGGCCGCGTGACAGAGGGCGTGTGTATCCGCCTCTATTCCGAAAGCGATTTTGAGAACCGCGATGCCTTTACCGACCCCGAAATCAAGCGCAGCGCCCTGGCCGGGGTCATTCTCCGCATGGCGGATTTGAAACTGCCGCCCCTGGGCGAATTCCCGCTGCCTGATCCGCCCAGTCCGCGGCTGATTAACGAAGGTTACAAGACTCTGCGCGAAATCGGCGCCATCGACCGCCACAAGAAACTCACCACCACCGGCCGGAATCTGGCGCGTCTGCCGCTGGACCCGCGGCTGGGCCGCATGTTGCTGGAGGCCGATAAGGAAAAGGCGTTGGCAGAGGTGCTGGTGATTGTGGCCGGGCTCAGCATCATGGATCCGCGCGAACGCCCGGCAGACTTCGCTACCCAGGCCGACCAGGCGCACGCACAGTGGAAAAACGAGGACAGTGATTTCCTCTCCATGCTCACGCTGTGGCGGGCCTCGCTCGACTTCAAGGAGCGTAACATCCTGCGCCGCAACCAGCTCCGCAAGTGGTGTACAAAGAACTATATCAATTTTCTCCGCATGGTCGAATGGCACAACCTGGTGCAGGACCTCGCGTCTGCGTTGCAGGATACCATGCGCTGGCGCATCCCCGCCCTGCCCGAAGAGGCAAAGCAGGCCACACCGGAAATGATTCACCGCGCCCTGCTGGCGGGTGCCCCGCTGCAGATTGGTTGCTGGCGGCCGGAGGACAAGGTTTACCGGGGTGCAGGCGGGCGCGATTTCTCGATTTTCCCCGGTTCCGGGCTCTTTAAGCGAAAGAAGCGGGCCGAATGGCTCATGGGGGCAGAGCTGGTGGAAACCGCGCGTCTCTATATGCGCCGCGCTGCCGTGCTCGACCCGGTGTGGCTGGAACAGGTTGCCCCGCAGCTCTGCGCTCACCACGCCTACGATGCCACCTGGGACCAGGCCAGCGGCCAGGTCTTTGCCAAAGAGCGCGTGACCTGTGGCGGGCTCACCATCATCGATGGCCGCCGCGTGAGCTACGCCCGCTACAACCCCGCCGCTGCCCGCGAAATCATGATTCGCGATGGTATCATGGCGCAGGAGATGAAGGACAAAGCCCCCTATCTCCGCCATCTGGAGCACATGCGCGAAAAAGTGCGTCTGGTGGAATCGAAACTCCGCCGCCGCGACCTCATCTGGTGCAGCGAGGGAGTGTTCCGTTTCTTTGATGCTGTCATTCCGGCCGATGTCTGCTCTGAGCAGGCGCTCCGCCGATGGCGCGATAAGATGGAGCCCCGTAACCGGCAGCTTCTCTGCGTGCCCTATGAAGATTGCATCTACCCCGGTGAGGATGAGGTGCGGGCCGACCTCTACCCGGATGAAATCGAACACGGCGGGCAGAAGTACGCCGTGTACTACAACCACGCCCCTGGCGAGGCAGACGATGGTGTAACCCTGGGTGTGCATATTGACCAGCTGGAGGGGTTCCCGGACTGGCTGCCGCAATGGGGTGTACCTGCCCACCTGGCAGACCGGGCAGAGATTCTCCTCCGCACGCTTCCCAAGGATGTCCGCATGTACCTCATGCCCATCAGCAGCGCGGCAGATGATTTTGCCGAGGATTGGTTCGACCGGGAACCCGACCGTCCGCTGCCGCAGGCCATTGCCGAATTCGCCATGCGCCGCAGCAATAAGTTCTGCAACGCTTCTCAGGTGGATATGGGCAAGCTGCCCCCGGAATTCATCACCAAGATATGGGTGTGCGATGACCAGGAGCATGAGCTGGCTCTGGGGACAGATGCCGGAGGGCTGCGCGAGAAACTGGCGCAGTACCAGGAAAAACGCTTTGCCAGAAAAGCAGCACGCTCGTTCTCTGCCACGCCCATGACCCGCTGGGATTGCGGCGACCTTCCTGCCTCGATAGAGGTAGGAAGCGGCATTGGCTACCCCGCCTTGCGCGAGGATGCGGACCGCGTGAAGCTCCACGTTTTCCCCAGCGCAGAGGAAGCGGCCCTGCACCACCGGCGCGCCGTGCGCCGTCTTGCCCTCATCAGGCACGGCGATTTCCTCAACTCCATCCGC
>CAJGDB010000058.1 GCA_904502165.1 uncultured Akkermansia sp. | reverse complement strand
CGCCCCGGGTGCTCCCTGCCCTGCAGGAGAAACCAACGCCCTGTTTACGATGCAGCTCAAGCGGCAGCATACCATGAAGCGAGCAAGTGAGTTCGCCATGGTGCGTGCGCAAGGCTCATCCGCAGCAGGGCGTTTTCTTGTACTCAGCACCCTGCCCTACACGGGCGAGGGTGCGGGTCTTAAGGAATCCCGTTTCGGGATTATCACCACCAGGCGGCTCGGTCATGCCGTAGTCCGCAACCTGCTGCGCCGTCGGATACGCGAGATTCTGCGCGCACGGGGAGATGTCCTCAGCCGTGGGCATTATGTGGTCATCATCCCCCGCCACACAGCCGCAACAGCCGCCTATGCCGATCTTGAAAAGGATTTTACACGCCTGCTCAAGCGATGCCATTTCACTTCTTAACCCCAACCGATGCTGAAACGCCTCGTCATTCTGCCGGTACTGTTCTACAAGCGCTTCATCAGCAAGCCGCTTCACATACTGGCCGGTCCCATGAGCGGATGCCGTTTCACACCCAGTTGCTCAACCTATTTCATCCAGGCCGTTGAAACACACGGTGCGCTGAAAGGTTCAGCCTTGGGAATATGGCGCATTCTGCGCTGCAACCCCTGGGGCGGATGCGGACACGATCCTGTGCCGCCACGCCACAGTAAGTAAATTTTCCGATACCAGCCCCCCCCTTAACCACTAACTCCCCCAAGAACAGATATGGACAAAACAGGATGGATTGTTGTATCACTCTGCGTGGGTCTCCTTGGCCTGCAGTGGTTCTACAACAGCAATCAGGAACAGCAGCAGCCTGCTCCGGCTGCCCCCGTCGCAGTTGCTACCCCGGCCGCCCCGGCTGCGACAGAAACCACGCCGGCAGCAACAATCACCACACCGGTAGCTCCGGCTCCTTCGGTTGAAAGGAAAGTCATTGCAACCCTCACCAGCAAGGACAGCCAGGGCAAGCCCGTCGCCCGCTATAATTTCAGCAATATCGGCGGTGCCATCAGCGGTGTGGAGATGCTGGGCCAGGTGATTAACAGCACCCGTGAGGAACTGAAAGGAACAGATGTCAGCCTGAATGCCAACCCCGATGCGGGCATCGGCACCCTGATGTTCGGCCTTTCCAATGACCGGGCACCCCAGTTTGACCAGGCCGTATACGAATACCGTGCCGACCTCAGCTCTGACAACCACGTCACCCTGCTTGGTCGCGTGGGCAATCTCATCATCCGCAAGATATATTCCCTCAAGCCCCTCACCAATGGCGAAGACACGATTGAGGGTAACGCCTATGTGCTGAATCTCAAGGTTGATGTGCAGAATACTTCTGAACAGACACTCAACGCCCAGGACTGGGGCCTCTATGCCGGCGGCATGGGCCAGATTTCCAAGGATGAATCTTCCTACTACACCTACTACGTTCACCTCGAGGATGGCAGCTTCGAGAAAAACGGTGCCAGCGATTTCCGCCCCTGGCTCGGCAAGGAAAAGCAGCGCAGCTACGACAAGGGCCTCGAAAACCTTGAATGGGCTGGCGTGATGAACCAGTACTACGCCTCTATCGTAAAACCCGATAAGGCCAGCGGCAACAATGCCCTGTATGCCGCCCCGGCCCAGTTCCCTATGCAGGTGAGCGGGGATAAGACTGAATGCGTGGAAGTGGCTCTCGGCATGCCTGATTTCTTCCTCAACGGCAAGACTGATGCCATGATGGGTGGCCAGAAGAGCTTCTCCTTTGACATTTTCACCGGTCCGAAGCTCAACCTGATGCTGGATGAAATGACCGATGATTTCCGCATGATTGACCGCGTAATGGACTACGGCATGTTCACCATCATTGCCTACCCCATGAACTGGCTTGTCAATCTTTACCATGGTTGGCTGGGCAACTGGGGCTGGGCCATCATTGCCATGACCATCACCATCCGCCTGCTCATCTGGCCGCTCTACCGCAAGAGCTACACCAGTATGAAGCGTATGAGCCTGCTGCAGCCGCAGATGCAGGCGCTGAAGGAGAAGTATCCCAACGACCAGCAGAAGGTGCAGATGGAAATGATGAAGCTTTACCGCGACTATGGCATCTCCCCCATGGGTGGCTGCCTGCCCATGCTGCTGCAGATGCCCATCTTCTTCTCCTTCTTCTACGTGCTGCAAACCGCCGCAGAGTTCCGTGGCGAAGGCTTCATCGGCTGGGTGACTGACCTTTCCCAGATGGACACAGTATTCTCCTTCCCCTTCATGGGGTATGAGGTTCCGGTCAACATTCTGCCCATCCTCATGGCGGTTTCCACCATTGTGCAGATGCACATGACCCCCGCCACGGGTGATGCAGCCCAGGTAAGAATCATGCGCTGGATGCCGCTCATGTTTTTCCTCTTCTGCTACACCTACCCCAGTGCCCTGGGGCTGTACTGGACCACCAGCAACCTCATCTCTATTCTGCAGACGCTCATCATCCGCCGTCTCCCGGCTCCCACGCTTGAGAAAGTGCAGAAGAAGAAGGGTGCCAAGAAGTCTTTCATGGAACGTATGCTGGAACAGCAAGCCGCGCTTGAGCGCCAGCGCCAGGCCCAGCAGGGTAAGTAAACAGCCTGCTCCTTTATAGCACACGCCCCGCAGCACCCCTGCGGGGCGTTTTCTTTTCCCCTTACAAGGCCGTTTTATCTTGACCCCCGCACCTGGTCTGATAGGATAGGGATTATGAGATTTCTCTCCTGCCTGATTCTTGTACTGTCTGCAGCATCTTCTCTTTCGGGGCAGGATCTGCAGCAGATTGCCGATAATCTGAATGTAAAAGCCCCCGCAGCTGGCAGCAAGCGCCTGGTCATTCCCAAGGTGAAGGGGGTAGACATCCGCCTGCTTGGCGCAGACTACGAGCAGATTATCGACAGCAAGGGCCGCCTTATCACGCCGCTATGCGACACTCCGGTACGGGTGAGCTTCGAGGTATCGAAAGACGGCAAATCCGCCATCAGCCGCGATTATGAAATGGTCATCAAGGGCAGCTCCAACGATACCGGGAAAGCGAACCCGAAGCCGCAGATTATCCCGGAATTACTGAACTGGAAAGGAGGCAAGGGAGAATTTGAGCTTCCGCGTGAAATCAAGGTTTACGGAAAGGAAGCATTCATACCGGAATTCATCCGCGAGCTGAACAGCCTGTTGCCGGAGGGGCATACCGCCTCACTCTGCAACTCTGCCAAGGGTGCAACTTTTATGTTCAACCGATACAAAGGGGTGGACGATGAACGCTATGGCCTGGGCATTGCAGAAGGGAAAGTATCCATTTCTTCTCCGGGACAGACTGGATTGTACTGGGGCAGCCGCACGCTACTGCAGATGCTCGCCCAGAACCCCAGGGCACTGCCCATTGGTCTGGCATGGGATGCCCCGCGTTACAAGCTGCGTGGTCTGGTGCTCGATGTGGGGCGGCTCCCGGTTCCCCTGGACTACCTTAAAAATGTTATTCGCCTGATGTCGTGGTTCAAGATGAATGACCTTCAGTTGCACCTGAACGATAACTACATCTTCCACGAACACTACGTGAAACAGGGCGAGGAGCCTTTCCGGAAATCCTACTCTGCATTCCGGCTGGAAAGCTCTGTGAAGGGACAGGATGGCACCATGCTCACCGCTCAGGATTTGTTCTACACCCGCAGCCAGTTCCGGGAGCTTGTGGAGTTTGCCCGCCAGCGCGGTGTTCAGATTGTGCCGGAAATCGATACTCCGGGCCACGCGCTTTCCTTTACCCGCGTACGCCCGGATTTAATCTACCAGGGGCCGATGCGGCACCCCGACCGCCGGTGCGAAATGCTGGATGCAGGCAACCCGGAAAGCCTCCGCTTTGCCTGCAAAGTATGGGATGAATTCCTGCTGGGCAGCAAGCCGGCATTCGGAAACTGCCAGGTAGTACATGCAGGGGCTGATGAATTCTTCGGTGAGCCGGAAGATTACCGCCGGTTTGCAGACGGACTGCTCAGGCACATCCAGGAGCGGCGGCACACCCCGCGCATCTGGGGCAGCCTGAAGGCTAAGAAAGGCTCAACGCCTGTTCGCAGCCAGGGGGTCCAGATGAATATGTGGAGCCGGGACTGGGCTACGGCATGGGAATCCGTCCGCCAGGGGTATGATATCATCAATACTCACGATGCTGCTCTCTATATTGTGCCCTTTGCCCGGTATTACCGGGCAGACAAAAACCAGAAAGGGCTTTATGAGAACTGGCTTCCCAACCTGATTGGCCCCGATTTGCTGCCAGCCGGTCATCCTCAGTTGCTGGGTGCCAGCTTTGCCGTATGGAATGATGAAATTGACCTTCTGCACAACGGCTATGGGGCTGTGGATTTTTGGACGACCATCAGTGATATGGTGAATGTCCTTTCCGGAAAAATGTGGGGGCAACCCTCTGTCTCCCGCAGCTTTGACGAACATAAGGCCCTGGCCGCCAGACTGGGTTCCATTCCCGGCTGCAATCCCCTGCACCAGTCTGCCGGGCATTTCTCATTGGAACCCGGGCTCACCCCCATCCGGCTGGGCAAGGGCTCCCGAGGCCCAGCCTACCACCTCACCATGGAACTGATGATGCCCGAATCACCAGTGCCGGGAGAGGAACAGGTCCTGCTGGAATCTGACCAGGGACAGCTCCTGGCGGCAGGCAAAGACGGCCGTATCACCCTGCGCCGGAGCGACTCTCTTGAATTTGCCTATAACGCCCGGCTGCCCATTGGCAGAAAGGTTACTCTTGAACTCATCGGCAGAATGGGGGCTACCCAGCTCATCATCGATGGTGTGTCTGCCGGCGAACCGGAAAATGTAAGATTCCCGCACCGCCAGGATGGCCGGATGAATACATTTATCCTTCCTCTGGAGAACCTCGGTTCCTCATTCAGCGGCAGAATTTACCGAATAGAACTGAAACACCCCTATTCCTCAGACATACGTTTTTAGCTTGCAATCCAGTTTCTATCTGCTAACATACCACTCATGAGAAAGACCTCTATACTGACGATGGCCGCTCTCTCCTTAGTTCCGCTTATGGCAGAGAATCTCCAGCAGATTGCAGACACGCTTCCTGTACAATCCCGCATTGAAGGCGGCAGACTGGAAATACCGGCTGTTCCCGGCACCGAAATCAAACTGCTGGGGGCAGATTATGAGCAAATCATCCACCCGGATGGCAGCGTTTCCATTCCGCTCACCGATACCGAAGTCAAGGTCAGCTTTGTAGTGAACAAGAACGGCGAACAGGCCATTTCCCGTGATTATAGCGTCACAGTGGCAGGCGGTCTCACCTCGTGCGAGAACGCCAATCCCAAGCCCCATATCATCCCCGCCCTGCTGAACTGGAGCGGCGGTAAGGGAAAGTATGAACTGGGCAATGTGGTGCGAGTAGCCGGAGGCACGGATGCTTTCATGGATGAGCTCTCCACCATGCTGAATTGCACTGTGCAGAAGGCAGGTGATGGAGAAAAGCCGGATATTACCTTCCTGACTACTTCTGATTCCCTGTTGGGAGAGGAGGGCTATACCCTTGATATTGCGGAAGGCAAGGGCATCGTCATCAGCGCCACAACACCTACTGGTCTTTTCTGGGGCTCACGCAGCGTGCTGCAGATGCTGCAGCAGGGAGCCGGCAGCGTCCCCTGTGGCCAGGCTCTGGACATCCCCCGCTACAAGGTACGCAGCTTCCTGCTGGATGTGGGTCGTCTTCCCATCCCCCTCAGCTATGTGAAGGAGGTTGTCAGATACATGGCCTGGTACAAGATGAATGACCTGCATATTCACCTGAATGACAACTTCATCTTCCACGAGGAATACCTGGCTGCCGGTGAAGATCCCTTCAAGAAGTCCTATACGGCCTTCCGTCTGGAATCTGACAAAGTCGGAGCAGATGGAACCCGTCTTACAGCAGATGACCTCTCCTACACCAAGGAGGAATTCCGCCAGTTCATCAGTTTTGCCAAGGCTCACGGCATCAATATTGTTCCGGAATTCGACACCCCGGCGCATGCTCTTTCCTTCACCAGAGTAAGACCGGACCTCATCTACAAGAGCAAAAATAAGCGTGGCTGCGAAATGCTTGACGCAACAAACCCCGAGACACTGAAGTTTGTCGAGTCAGTTTTCGATGAATACCTGCTGCCTCAGAATGGGCAACCGGCTGTCTTTGCAGGCTGCGGGGTCATGCACGTGGGGGCAGATGAATTCCACGGCGATGCTGAACATTATCGCGGCTATGCAGACAGTCTGCTCAAGATGGTACAAAGCAAGGGCTACACCCCGCGCATCTGGGGCAGCCTGAACACAAAGAAAGGCACCACCCCGGTTCACTCCAAGGGCGTACAGATGAATCTCTGGAATGGAGGATGGGCCAAGGCCTGGGATTCCATCAACCAGGGGTACGATGTCATTAACACGAATGATGGTGCACTCTACATTGTACCCTTTGCTCCCTACTACCGCATGGATGCCCGCCACAAGTGGGTGCATGAAAAGTGGAAGATCAATCAGATTGCCGATGAGAGAATCCCCACTGGTCACCCGCAGCTTCTGGGTGCCGCCTTTGGTCTCTGGAACGATATGATTGACCGCCGCTACGTAGGCTATGGTTCCTACGATATCTGGCACATGTTCAGCAACTCAGTAGATGTGCTGGCAGGCAAGATGTGGGGAGACGACTCTGCCCCTATCAGCTATGATGACCACAAGGCTCTGCTGAAAACCATCGGCAAAGTTCCTGGCTGCAATCCCCAGTTCCGCTGGGCGAATGGTGCCAGTTATTCCTGCAAGCCAACCTCTCTGCCTTACGTGATGGGGCAGCCTGCCATGGGCCCGGATTATGAGCTGTCCATAGAACTGAAGCTGAACGAATCCCCGGCACCGGGTGAGGAGCAGGTACTCCTCAAATCTCCGGAAGGCATGCTCTTCGCCGCCCTGGGTGATGGCACCATAGGCTTCCGCCGCAACGACAGCATGGAATTCTCCTTCAACTGCAAGCTGCCTGTTGGTGAAAAAGTAAGTCTGAAACTCATCGGCAAGCCCGGGAATACCCAGCTCTTCCTGAACGGAGCTCCTGCAGGCCAATGCACACTCACCCGCTTCCATCGCAACCCGGAGGGGCTCATCAACACCTTCGTTCTGCCGCTGGATGTACTGGGAAGCAGCTTCAAGGGTGAGATTTACTCACTCGAGGTAAAACACAGCGCACCAGCAGGCCCCACGGTTGACCCCAATCTCTTGCCCAAGAAGAAGTAATGGATCCGCAGCTGGAATATGAAGCCGGGGCAGCGGCCTTCAAGGCAGGTCGAGCAAAGGAAGGTGCAGAGCACCTCCGCCGCGCTGCCTTTGCCGGGCATGCCGAGGCGCAGAACCAACTGGCACGTGTCTATTTTGCCCAGCTCAAGAACCGGGAAGACATCATTTCCCTTGAGGCTGCCTCACAGAATGGTGACCACGTAGCCCTCTTTGTACTGGCCATGTGCCTCATTGAGGGCCGGCTGATGGAAAAGGACACCGACAAGGCTCTCACAGCGCTCAGACACGCTGCCGCCCTGGGCAACACCATGGCAGAATCCATGCTCAGCCAGGCTCAGGGTTGAGCCCTGAGCCACCCCGGATAAATCATGATAAAAAAGCCCCGCTTCTGTCAAGAGCGGGGCTTTTTTATTTATCATCACAGGGAAGCCAGCACAAGGGAACGCACAGTCCCCGCGCCCAGAATCTGGTTCAACGCCCGGATAATCTGGGGTTTCAAGCGCGTAATCTCATAACGCACCGTAGGGTGCTTCACCAGAATACGAGCACGTCCACGCGCAACACCTGCCAAAGTCGAAACATCGGCCAGCGCCGGGCCTACAGCCTTCCTCCAGGCATCGGAGAGCAATTCCGGAGCCAGAGCCTCCTCCTGCAAATCAAGCTCACTGAGCAGCTCACCCAGCAAAACCTCCATGCTGCACTGATTACTTGCCGTGGGCAGCAGCGTTCCGCTGCCGTAGAAATCAGCCATGGCCTGGGCTCTTGCCCCACTGCGGAAATTCCCTGTTCGCACGGCGCGCTCCCCCACTCCATCGGGCATCTTCTGCATATAGAAACGCTTCCGCGGCTTGCTCACAGGCAAAGGAGCAAGCGGAACATCGGGCGATTCCTTCTTCCGGCGGGCAGCAGCCATGAATTCTGAAAAAACGGGCAGCCCGGAAAAGCAACCAGGCTGCCCCTATAAAGGAATGATTCCGTGGCTTTACTCGCCGTCGTCACCGATAGCCTGCACGGGGCAGCCTTCCATAGCCTCAATGCAGAGAGCAATCTCCTCATCCGTCACGGGCTGCTTGGAAACATAGGAAAGGCCCTCGTCATCATCGCGGGCAAAGAAATCGGGGGCGGACTCGCGGCAAAGGTCGCAGTCGATGCAGTTGCAGTCAACATAGAACTTGCCGGGAACATTCTTTTCAGTCTTATCGTCGATATCGGCCATTGTCGTGTATGTGGGGATTATCACCCACACCTATTTATGACCTATTTTTCCCAGAATGCAATCATTTTTTATTGCAACACGGCTTTTTTCGGTACAAAATAGGGTCATGCAAGACCAGACACCCCGAAATAAGAAACATCCGAAGCAGAGCAACCGCTTGTGGGGGCTCGCCTCCCTGCTCATGCTCCTTGCCAGCCTAACCTACATCTGGTCTATCATTAACAAGGCTCCTCACGCAGAATGGCGCAACATCTACAAACCCACCCCCTGGAAGGCAGCCGGGGTGAAGATAAGCGAAGCCGAGGCTCTCTGGAAAAGCTCTGTCGGTGATGCCCGCATGGAACTGCGAGCCCGCTATTACCCCACAGGCCGCATCAAGCTTGATTCTGCAGAGGGCGAAGGCATTATCTCAGTCCTCTTCTTCGATGATGCCGGCAACCAGGTGGGCGACCGCGTCAACATTTCCTACAAGGACGGCAAGTTCACCGCCCGGAATGATTACAGCCTGCAGGTAACGGAGGATGAAGCCATCATCCGCCTCGAAGATGGCTTCCAGAACCCGGATCTGTACAAACTGCACCAGGCAGACCAGGAGGCTCCGCTCTGGCGTATGGAGTTTGAATGCCAGCCTGTCGGCAAGAAGCGCACCTACCTGGGCCACCTCAGCATTCTGCCCCATGACCTCTGATACCGCGCACAAATGGCGCCGTCGGCTGGTTCATGCCCTGGTAAGCATGGCAGGCGGTGCTTTCATGGCTCTTGCCTTTCCTCCCTATGACCTGGGCAATCTGGTCTGGGTGGGCCTGCTCCCCCTGCTCTGTGTCCTCTGGAACGGGCGGGCGGGTTTCTGGCGTGGTGCCGCTTACGGATGGCTCTACGGCATGGGCTGGTACTGCGTCAGCTTCTGGTGGATTCATAACGTAGGCTATGTTTTCCGCATTCCCCTGCCTGTCTTTCTCGGCATAGCCTTCCTCCCCCTCATGAGTGTATACTCCTGCCTGGTCGGGCTCTGGGGAGGCATGGCCAACACCCTGCTTCGCCCGCGTCTGGCCCCGGGGCCGGACACCACGGGAATGAAGCGCGAACGCCAGATTCAGGCATGGAACAACTGGACTACGGCAGACCTGCTCAGCACCCTTCGCAGCGCCACAGGCTGTGCTGCCATGTGGGTATGCATCGAGTGGCTCCGCGCCAATGGCACCCTGGGATTCAGCTGGAACAGCATGGGCATGGCCCTCTATAATGGTCTGTCCCTCGTGCAATGGGCCGAATTCATCGGCACCGCGGCCCTCTCCTTCTTCCCCACCGCCGCAGCCGTCATCCTCTGGGGTGCAGCCCGCCGCACCTGGCTGCAATACCGCGCCACAGGCCGCGGGTGCCGCCCCTGGGATTTTTACGGCATGATTGTGCTGCTCTTCGCGCTCTTTGCTGGTGGGCTGGCACTTTCCAAGCTCTATTCCCCGCTCGTCATGATGCAGCGCAAGGATGTGCTGCAGCTGTCTGTCATGGGAGTACAGCTCAACCTGGACCAGGTAGAGCGCATTGATGCAGGCCCCATTCAACCGCACCTCTACGGCATGCACCTGCGCGAAACCCGCCAGGCCTTCAACAGCGTGCAGCAAACCACCATCAGGAAAGCCATGGAAAACCCGGAGCTCGCCATCACCCAGCAGCTCCCGGTCTGGGTTATCTGGCCGGAAAGCGCCATGGGATGCCCCATCCACCAGGACACCACAACTGGTAAGCTGATGCCCGATTTTTACACCAGCCAGGTATTCTTCAGCGATACAGGGCTCCCGCTGGTGCGCCGTCAGATTCGCGAAATGGGCGGTCAGGACTTTGTGCTCTTCACCGGGGTAGACCAGAACCTCTGGGAACCCTGCAGCAACTCCAAGGGGCATATTGCCCGAGGCATGTACAACTCCATGGCCATCATTCCCGGCGGGTTCGACTCTATCACCACCGTTTCCAAGCAGCACCTCATGCCCTTTGGCGAATACATACCCTTTGCCGAGAAAATCGAATGGCTGGGGGATTTATACAGCCAGATGACCGGCACACAGGTAGGCGAAGGCATCCGCCCCGGCAAGGGAGATGCCCCCATTCCTGTTGCCATGCCCGGCACCCAGGAAACCATCGGTGTCATACCCGCCATCTGCTACGAAGACACCGTAGGCCGTCTGCTCACCAAATACATCCGTAAAGGCCCCCAGGTCATCGTCAACATCTCCAACGATGGCTGGTTCCGCCATTCCTGCTGTGGCGAGCAGCAAGCCCGCAATGCGGCCTTCCGCTGCATTGAATTGCGCCGCCCCATGGTCCGTGCAGCCAACATGGGCTACACCTGCGCCATTGCCCCCAATGGAGCCTTCATCGACATCCTGCAGAAAGCAGACGGCTCCCCGCATCTGTCCGGCCACAGCTATGCTGTTCTGCCTGTCGATAAGAACGCCGGAATCACCCTCTATGCCCGTTTCGGAGACTGGGCAGTTGCACTTTGCGCCCTGCTGGTTCTTCTCTGCTCGCTCCGCGCAATCATCTCCCGCAAAGCACCCTCCGCAGCGTAAGCCCCCTGCGCTCCCGTATAGACCATTCAAAAGGCCAGGAAGCAGCCTCGGCTGATTCTTTTTTACAGAGTTTCCACACCCCTTTCTCTCGCGGGACCTGTCGTCCGACAAGACGCCCGACGGCTGTAAGGGCGGCTAGCCAAACAGCTCCTGATGTTTGCCCCGCTCTGCGGGGGTGAGGGCCCGTGGGACGGGCCCGAAGCAAAACAGGCGACTGCTGTAAGCCTGTTTGGACAAATGCGAATGCATTTGCCCCGCAGGGGGCGAACCGCCGCGGGGCGGCGGTGAGTCATACCATCCCCCTCTGGCAAGTCAATCTAAAACTTTGGCAACAATGATTCACTCGCCTATTCGAGGAGCGATTTTCTTATCAACACTATACTGAAAAACACCCATTCCCCGCGGCGCAACTGCGGCTGACTCAAGTTACAATCGTCTATCGTCTATAGTCAATGTTAGAGAATTTCGCCTGCGGCGAGAGAATTTCTGCCCTGTCGGGCTGAGAGAATTT
>CAJGDB010000057.1 GCA_904502165.1 uncultured Akkermansia sp. | reverse complement strand
GGATGAGCATTTGCCTGTTGAGGACAGGCAGGTGGCGGTGGCTACATCGGAATCCGGTGCTGCTCAGGCTCTTTCCGATGTGGAGAACAGTATTGTGAAGGCTCTGCAGGAAATGGTCATTCCCAGAATCAGCTTCGAGGAGGCTACCATGCAGGATGTGCAGGAGGCCCTCATGGGGCAGATCAGCCGCTTCGAGGCATCGGGGATTCGGGCTTCCCGCCAGATTAACGTCATGACCAATTTCGGAGCGTCCGACTCTGATATGTACAAGGATGTCATGAGCCGCCGGGCCACTCTCAGACTGACTGATGTGACGGTAGCCCAGTTGCTTGAGCTTATTGATAAGCAGTTCGGTATCAGCCACTACATTTCTCCGCTCGGTATCGAGTTTGTCTTGTCCGGGCGTGATTACGGCCCCCTGGTGGAGCGTGTGTATACTGTTCCCCCTCATTTCTTCGATGTGCAGGCTGATGCTGAAGAAGAGGATGAGGAAGACGATGATTTTGCCTCTTCTTCCTCTGTGCGAGTCAAGCGTGTGAATCCGGTGGTAGCGCTGACGGAAATGGGCGTGGCCTTCCCCAAGGGGGCAACAGCCCGCTACCATGCCGCCACCCGTACTCTTACGGTACGTAATACGCTGTTCAATCAGAAGGAGATTGAGGAGCTTATTTCAATGCCTCTGACCACTGAAAGAGCTGTTGTCCTCAATGTCATTGCCATGGAAATGGCAGAGGATGACCTGAATGAACTGGGCTTTGAATGGCTGTTCAATGTAAATCTGAATCCGACCCGCGCCCTTCTTTCTGGCGTAAAGGATGTGGTTACCGGTCTGCCGGGAATTCCCGATGTAGATGCAGATCTTCAGTCTAGTGGCCTGTCTGCCACAGAAGGGTTGCGCTCCGGCAATCTGGCGCTGACTGCAGATAATATCGATAATCTCATATCATCCGGCAGCGCGGCTGCACTCAGCGTTATGAATCACGAAACGAGAAAGGCCCCGGGCATCTTCTCTTTCCGTGGTGTATGGAAGAATGCGGATGTGACCATGATTATGCGTGGTGCCGCCCAGAAGAAGGGAACGGACATCATGTCCAATCCCCGTATCGTCTTCACGCCCGGCCGCGATGAACAGGTGGTGTATGCCAACGTGAAGGAAATGATTTATCCGGAGACCTATGCGGCCCCGCAGATTCCGATGAACCCCGAAGCGATGAAGATTGTAGCGTCTGCTCACCCCGAATCATTTGTCCGCTTCGGCCCGTCAGAGGATTCCGTGGGCGGTATAGGTACCGTGCTGCAGGTGCACGAGGCATCCATTGCGCCCGATGGCCAGCACGTGACACTAGCGCTCACCGTAACCTCGAATGAATTTGAGGGCTTCATCAACTGGGGTAGCCCGATTTCGGTGATCCATGTGGATGAGAATGATCAGGAATACCCGATGCAGATAAGTGATAACCTCATTCTGCAGCCCATTTTCAAGCGCCGTATGGAGAATACCAAGATTACGGTGGGAACAGGAGCTGTTGTGGTGCTGGGTGGCTTGAAGGAGGCCCGCAGCGTGCGCTACGAGGATAAGCTGCCGATACTGGGCGATTTGCCTATGGTGGGCCGCCTGTTCCGCTCATCGGGTGAAGAGAAAATTCGTAAGGCATATCTGGTTTTTGTAAAGGCTGATGTGGTTGATCCTACGGGCCGCTCTGTCGGCAGTGGTGAGCCTGTGGGCAATATGTCTGATTTATAAGGGATAATAAATAAAAAATGACCGAAAAGGACGATAAATACGCAGAAGAGGAAGAGAATCTGACACAGGTTCGCAGCATTATCAAGCAGCTTAATGAGGATAAACCATCCAAGGAGCGGCGGCGGGAAGTAGTGGTGCGGGCTGATGGTACCAAGGTGGTTCGCGTTACCAAGAAGCGCAAGGTAATGCTTTCTGCCCGCGATAAGCGGCGTATCAGCCGCAGGCATCTGGCCTATGCCATGGCTCTTGTCTTCATAGGCGGTCTGGCCATTGTGGCTTTCCTTTTTCTGCGGATGTCCGCTATGTCGAGCAGTTCTTATCTGAGTGAAAAGCAACTCGAACTGCAGCAGAGCTGGGGAGCCAGTTCGGTCGTTGTGGAAGGTGCGGGTATCGAAGGAACTTCGTTCCATCTGACCAAGCTGGTGGCGGAATTCCCGGAAACATCCATGATTGAGAGAGTAGAGCTCTCCGGCCTCGAATCGTCTCTGGAGCTTTCCAGTTTCTTCTCAAGTGTTGTTAAGTCGGAAGAGCTTAAAATCGAGAGAGCCCTGGTGGTATTGCGAAATGGTTCCACGATGCAGATACCCGCATTCCAGGGGAAGGAACTGTGGAATTTCCGTCGCATGACCTGTGCAGATTTCTCTGTGACCTATGCGGATGCAGAGGCCGCCCCGGTTATGCTCAGAAACGCACAGGCCTACATGTATTATCCGCATGTTTCACGGGCATCGAGTGTTTTGATTTTCAATTCTGGTTCACTTCAGCTCAAGGGGTGGAAAACTGTGAATATCAAGGAGGGTAAGGTGACTGTCTCATCATCCGGTATTGATGATTTCTCTATTCATGGAACAACGGATACAGCTTCGGATGTGGCGGAGCAGCGCCGTACCCGCATTGCTTTTGCCGGACGGATAGCAGCCGGTTCTACAATGGCCGGCCCCTATGCTGTTGAGACGGATAACATGAGCCTGGCAGAGTTTACCAAGGGCCGGTTCGAGCATTTTCTGACGGCTCGCACAGTAGCCGTATCGCAGGGCCGCATCAGTGATAAGGCAACGATTACGCTTGCTGTGGAAACACCGGAACCTGTGTTCAATGGTGAATTCCACCTCAAGAACATCTGCCTGAGTTCATTCCCGGCCATGCATGCCATTACGGAGCATATTGACCCGTCCAAGCGGCGACTCTATAACCCGCTTACGGTGTACCGCGGCTACGTTGTCCTTGACTGCCAGGACGAGACCATGTCGCTGGAAATTCCGGAAGATGGTATCGTGGAACGCGATTTGGCGACGCTTCGCGGCAAGATTACCCTGGGCGCAGATAATGTGCTTTCCGGTGAGTTGAAGTATGGGGTTCCGATGCTTCTTGCCCGGGTTGAATATCCGGATGGTCGCCCTGACCCCATTTTTCAGCAGCAGGGAGACTGGGCTGTGCTGCACACCCGCCTGCGCGGCAATGGAAATGCTCCGGATGATGATATGGCAGAGGTGGAGGCACGTGCTTCCATTGCCCGCCGGGAGCGTCCGGCCCGCATTCCGTTCAATGAAATGGATCTGGATAAGCTGACAGAGCAGATGAAGGAGGGCGGCTCATCTACGCTTCTTGAGCAGCCTGCTTCTCAGGAAAGGACGATTCCGCAGCATCCGTCTGGCAATCCTTTTGAGTCAGTGGAGGACCCGTTTGCGCCGAATGCGCCGTTCTGATAACAACAAGCAAGCTTTCGCAAGTCGATTTTTATGAGCAGTAAGGAACTGGAGATACGCTCAAAATGGTGGACCCGCCCGGTGGGGAATCTGCTGTGGCTGCTTATTTCCTCTCTGTGCCTCACGCTTCGTAAGCGGCTGATACGGGTGGGAAAAGCCGAGCAAATCATCGGCAAACAGCAATGTATCATTGCGCTGTGGCATAACAGGACATTCACGCCTTGCTATTTGTACCGCCACCTTATTAAGGGAGAGATGCCGATGTGTTTGTTGACAAGCGCCAGCAAGGATGGTGCACTGCTTGCCACGGTGGCTGCGCGATTTGGTATGAGCGTGGTGCGCGGCTCCAGTCACCGGCGTGGTGTGGCCGGGTTCCGTGATATGCTGCGTGAGCTGGAGCAGGGGCGTTGCATGTGTATTACACCGGATGGTCCGAAGGGCCCTATTTACAAGTGCCATCCGGGTGTGATTCGCCTTGCATCTGTTTCTGGCTTGCCGATTATTCCGGTCTGTATTGATATTCCCAGCTGCTGGCGTATCAGGAAAGCCTGGGATAAGTTTGTGATACCCAAGCCTTTCTCCAGGGTGACGCTTGTTGCCGGTGAACCGCTGTATGTTCCGGCAGGAATGGATGACGAACTGCAGAAAGAATATATGGCAAAGCTGGAATCCATGATGGCTATGGGCCGCCCTGATTTTGAACCTGTAGAATCAAAGAATTGATATGACTCCGACTCTGATTGATGGTAAGGAAGTTGCTGCCAGTGTGCGCTCGAAACTGCAGCAGGAGATTGACGAACTGAAGGCACAGGGGCACATTCCCGGTCTGGCTGTTGTTCTGGTGGGAGAGGACCCCGCTTCTCAGGTGTACGTGGGCTCCAAGGTGAAGGCTTGTGAGGAGCTCGGGATTTATTCTCAGAAATGGACGCTCCCGGCAGAAACAACGCAGGAGGAACTGGTGCAGTTGATTCACCAGTTGAACGCGGATGAACGCATACATGGCATTCTGGTGCAGAGCCCGCCTCCGCCTCATATTGATGAGGAAGCCGTCATCCTCAATATCGACCCACGCAAGGATGTGGATGGTTTCCACCCTGCCAATGTGGCCAGACTGGTGCTGGAAGATGCCGAGGGCTTTGTGCCGTGTACGCCGCTGGGCTGCATGGAGCTCCTCAAGGCCTATGGCATCGAGACTGCCGGTAAGCATGCTGTGGTGATTGGCCGCAGTATGATTGTGGGCAAGCCTATGGCCAACCTGCTTGTGGCTAAGAATGCCAATGCAACGGTGACAATTGCTCATTCCCGCACCAGGGATTTGCCGGGGCTCTGCCGCACGGCAGACATCATTGTGGCCGCTGTTGGCCGCCCGGAGATGGTGACGGCTGAGTACGTGAAAGATGGAGCTGTGGTGCTGGATGTGGGTATCAACCGCATTGCTGATGAAACCCGCCCCCGTGGTTACCGCATTGTGGGCGATGTGGATTTTGAGGCTGTGAAGGATAAATGCTCCTATATCACTCCTGTTCCGGGTGGGGTGGGCCCCATGACGATTGCCATGCTCATAGCAAACACAGTCAAGGCGTGCCGCCAGTTGACCCGCTGAGTTTTACAGGAAGGTCTCCGTGGAAACGGGGGCCTTCTTCATTACATCCACTGGCTTAATTGGACTGGGAAGGCGCAATCCTGGCAGATGTTGCAGGCGCAGAAGTCTGCGTCTATCTGCAGCAGGGCCTGCTGGGCGTAGGCATATTTCAGCGTCTTCTGCAGGTCCGCCCTTTCTCCGAACAGTAAGGAAGCTGTGTGTTTGATGCTTTCCGGCAGGGAGGTTACCCGGCATGCTATGTAGCTTTCCCATGCCGCAGTACTTTCGTCATAGGCATAAACGTGGTTAATCAGGAAGTCGTCCACCCTCTGGTTGCCGATGAGGGCAGTCTTCTTGTGCATGGGGGCAGAAGCCAGCGTATAGTGAGTATCCCAGAATGGGTGGGAAATGGAGGTGAATACCTGCCGCAACTCAGTTGTTCCACCGGCGTGCAGCAGGGGAAGAAGGCGGCTCCACCTGGCAGCGGTGGCTGCCAGGGCAGCCACCCGGCGCTGGGGATGATTCAGTGGTCTGGATGGAGCCTTGCTCCAGTCAATTCCTCGTTCTGCGGACAGTTCAAATTGTTCCCTGAGAATCCACCAGGCATCCCACACTTGGCGGTGGTAGGTGCGGGCATCCTCTCCGGCTCGTCCGGGAAGCACGGGCAGAAGAAAACCGGCTGTACCTAGCAGAATGGCTTCTTCCTGCCCCTTCAGTGCTGAAAGGGGGGCGCGCATCGCCAGTATACGCATGGCTTCCTTGTTGGCGCTGTACCCCAGAGTGGAAGCCCATGCTTCGTACCACGCCTGCGGCGTGCCTGCTTCAGCGGCCCTTTTATGAAAAGCGCACCTCTTCTGCTTCTGGCGGTAGGCTGCCGCAGCTTTCAGTAAGCAGATGATAGACTGGGCATCATGTTTTGCCAGCGGTTGCCGGCATCGAGGAATACTGGTATCGGCTTTCTCTGCTGTCCCCTGTATAATATGCTGCCAACATTCCGGAGGCAGATAGAGTACTGGAATTTCCCTGTGCTGGCTGTTGCGGGTATACCAGCCAGCAGGTGGCGGGGTGAGCACTACATGAAGGATAACCTTGTCAAAGGCAGGATTTGCCCCATGGCCATGAGCTTCCCAGTCCTGTGCCCTGGGGTCAATTTCTATGTCTCCCCGCAGGCGTTTGCCATCCAGTTCAATCTCTGCATGGGTGAAATCGGGGCCGGGCAGGCGGTTCCAGCGGCCTCTCTCCAATAATCTTACCCCTCCATGACGATGTGTTTCGCCTGCGTCCGGTAGCAGGCCAGCCGCCCACCAGCTCTGAACCTGCATTTCCGGGGGTAGCGCGCAAGCGGCTGTTTCTGTACAGCCCTGGTAAATATCCGCCAGTAACTCCTGGTATTGTTCCGCAAGTTGATGGCGGTCCGGGTACATGAAACTCAATCGTCAAGCTCTGCTTCGTGGCGCATGAGGTCTTCCTCAAGCGTCTCACATACATACCCAAAGGCTTCGTTGTTCTTGTGATTCATGGAGCGCAGGGTGTTATGTGCTTCCAGTACGTGGCGCGTGCGTTCCAGCTCGTTCAGCTTTTCTGCCGCGGCTTCTGAACTGCTGTCCTGGCTCAGCTGGGTGCGGCGGCTTTCAATATCTGCCTGCCATGTGGCGCTGGCGGGGTCTATCTCCACCAGCATGTCAAGCCCCAGACTTTCCATGGCGGAGCGGGTGCGCTGGGTTGGGGTGGCAATCTGCAGAACTCCGCCTGCAGCCAGAAGCTTGCGGGCCAGCCCTGCCAGAGTTCCCATGAAGGTGGAATCCACCCCCGGGCAGATTTCCAGATCTACCACAATGACCTTGCCTCCACGGCCTATGTATTTTTCGGAAACTGCTTTGAGTGAAGGGCTGTTGACAAAGCTGCCGCGGCTGTTGCAGCGGATCCAGAGACAATCATCAAACTCGTGGTAGGTGAGGGAGGCATCAGTCATGGTTTACAGCTCGTATTCTATAACCGCCTCCCTGCGAAAGCAAGAAAAAAGCAGGTATCAGGGCTGCTTTTTTTCGTTGTTGTACAGGAATCCCCATTCGGTGACGCTGGGGAAATCAAATGAGCCGATGCGGGCCCTGAGCAGGAACCAGAGTTTTCGGAAATTGTTCACGCTGTATCGGCGCTCGAAAACGCGATATTCGTCATCGCGCATCTTTTCCAGTATGGTGTGGTAAATGAGGCTCATGGCCTGTGCGGGAATCAGGCAGTTGCGGTCATCGACGGAAAGCTGGTGGTACAGTTCTTCGGCCTCGCAGAAGTATTTTTCGGCCAGGGCTGCTTCGTAGGCCAGCAGCTGGCGCACCCGGTAGTTGTTGCGCTGCTCCCGGATGTCGTCGATGCTGACTCCGAAAAGCTCCATATCATCTGCCGGCAGGTAGACTCTGCCATGCTTACGGTAATCCTCGGCCACATCTCGCAGAATGTTGACCATCTGCAGGGCATATCCCAGGGCTACGGCATAACCATTGGCCTCTGGAGAGGCTCCCATGACCGCCGCGCTTGAAATGCCCACACAGGCAGCCACCTTGTATGCGTAGCTCAGGAGGTCCTGGCGGGTCCTGGGCTGGGTGGGCGAAATGTCGCTGCGGCAACCTGCCAGCAGTTCCAGCAGGGGGGCGGGGTCGAGCTGCAGATCGATCATGAGTTTCTGCACCTCTGTTTCAATGCCGGGCGCAGGAGTGATGCTGAGGGTAATGACCTCCTGCCAACGGTTCAGGGCCGCGTGGCGTTCCTCCGAGGTCATGCCCGGTTCATCCACCACATCGTCCACAATACGGCAGAAGGCATAGAGCCTTGCCATGTTCTGGCGGCGCTCCTCTGGCAGGTCCATGAGGGTGAACGCAAGGTTTGATTTGGCGTTTCTGGTTATGGTATCGGCATCAGACATGGTAGCAGAGAGACGGGGAGGGTGTTTTATTCAATGCCGCCCCAGTGGTTGGTGAAGGGCCACAGGGTGAAGCAGGCCGGGCCTATGATGTTGAACTGGCGCACAGGGCCCCAGTAGCGGGAGTCCAGGGAGTTGGTGGTGTTGTCGCCCAGGGCTGCGTATTCACGCATGGCCGGGTTGCTTGTGTTCTGCAGATGCACCGGCCCCAAATCGGTCATGTAGGCGAGAGGCTGTGTGCGGTGAGAGAGTTCCTGATACCCCTCGGCATTGAAGGGGGCTTTGCCTGCTGCCACCCGGGCAATGGTGCTTTCCGTTGCCATTGCTCCATTCACGAGAAGATAGGGTTCTTTCACCTGGAGCGTATCACCCGGCAGGCCGCAGAGCCGCTTGATGTAATGCGTGCCGGCCTGCTGGTCTGTCATGCGTACGGCAGAGGGAGCCTGCATGGAGGTGTTGATTCCCCTGGTGTCGAAAACGAAGGTTTCGCCGCGCTCCGGCTGCCGGAAGTGGTAGGCGACCCGGTTGACCAGAATCATATCCCCGGCATCCACCCGGGCACGGACGATGGTTTCACCGGGCTGGTAACTGCCGAGATGCAGTCCGAACGGAGTTTCGGTCAGCTTGCCTTGCTCCTTGAGGTATTGCATGACGGCACCCTTGGCCGACGGGATGTTCACCTTGCTGCCATCGCTGAAACTCAGGGTTGTTTCTGTAAAGAGCAGGTATCTGGGGTGGTCTTCAATGCTGACCAGGGTTTTGGCGTTTTCTGCGGTCGCTTCCACATAGGAGCTGCCCAGAGTCAGCATATCCCATGCCTGGCGGGCAATTCCTGGAACTTCATCCACCGGATGCACTATGATGCCGTTCAGGCTGGGTTGCATGGATCCGGTAGGAATGCGGAATGGTTGCACGTAATAGGTACGCAGCCCCAGGAATACAACCATAACGACGAAGAAAGACTCGACCATTTCCACTACTGCACCGCGTTTGAAGCCGGGCAGGGCATCGCACTTGATGGCAGCCTGCTTGATGATGCGGTCGCATTCCTCGCGTTTCCAGCAGAGCAGGGCCTGTTCCAGTTCCTGTCTCAATGATTCACATGTGGAGATGGTGTCTGCATTCAGATGGTGGCGGTTGAAATGGATATAGCGCTTGAGCGCAGCAATCGTTTCACGACTATTGCGTCGCCACGACGGGGTGAACCACGCCAATGCGTTATCAAGAAGCCAGTTGAGTAGAATCCTGGGGTATTTCATGAAATTGTTTATGCCCCTATTCTACACAAAAGCAGGCAAATGAAAAGCAGAAAGTGCGCCTCCGCAGAGTCATCAGACCTGCAGTCCGTTCAGAATGAGAATCAGCATGAGCAGCGCCGCGGCAATGCGGTACCAGCCAAAGAGAGAAAGCCCGTGCTTCTGCAGGTAGCCCACCATCCACTTGACAGCTATGATAGCGCTGAGCCAGGACATGATGGTGCCGGTAATCATGGGACCCCAGCCCAGTTCAGATACCATGTTCTCACCATGCTTCAGGAAATCGTATGCTGTGGCGGCACTCAGGGTGATGAGGCCGAGCAGGAAACTGAATTCTACGGCGGCGGCCATGCTCAGACCTGCTACCAGCCCACCCAGCATGGTCATCAGGCTGCGGCTCGTGCCGGGGCACATGGCAATGCACTGCATGAAACCGACCTTCAGTGCAGCTTTCCAATTCATGTTCTCCAGTTCTGTGCCTTCATGGCGGCGGCCCTTGCCGGTTTTCATGCCGTGGCGCACATAGAGGAGGATGACGATGCCGCCCACAGCCCAGGAAACCAGCACGGTCTCGGCATTGAACAGGTAGTCTTTGATGGGGCCTGCAAGAAAGAACCCGATGACCATGGCTGGCAGGAAACTCAGCAGCAGGTTGCCGATGAGGCGCAGGCCGGCCGGATCCTTGCCGAGCAGGCCGCTGCACATCTGCCTGATGCGGGCGAAATACAGATTGATGACGGCCATGATGGCTCCTACCTGGATACATACGGAATAGGCATCCAACGCGGTGGATTCCTTCATTCCCAGCAGGTACTGGGCAATGATGAGGTGCCCGGTCGAGCTGACGGGCAGGTATTCAGTCAGGCCCTCGACAAGGCCGAGAATGAGGGATTCCAGAATGGTCATGTCAGCAATCGTGTACCCTATTTTGTAAAAAAGGTCAACACCAAAAAGAAAAAGCGCCCGGAAAAGACTGGCATCAGCAAAAAAAGATTGAAGACGCAGGAAAAAACTGCTATGAATAGTGGCAGAATTTTGTGCGCTGCGTTTGCCATGGATATGAAAAAGATGTGCCGACAGATTAAGAATGGGTTCACGCTTGTTGAACTCCTTGTGGTTATTGCCATTCTGGGTGTCGTAATGACAATGGCTGCTGGTGTGCTTCGCGATGCCGGCAAGGGTCGGGGAATCGAATCTGGTGTTGATTTGCTGGAAGCTCTTGTCACAGAGGCCCGTGCCACTGCTCAGGGGAACGATACCTATACGCGCCTTTTCTTCGTATCTGACCCTAAGGATACCTCCAGCCAGAGCATTCACCTTCGTTATGTGGGGGTGCAGATGCTCCGCAAGGGAGAGGGGAAGAATGCCATCAGCGATGGCACGGATGTCGCCCGTGAGGGTAAGTGGGTGATGCCTACCTCCGGTGTGCTGCTGCCTCCGGGCGTGTTCTTCTCGCCCACATTCAGCAAGCCCCTGCCTGCTGAAGACGGGGTGGTTGATACCATGATTGGTCAGGAGGTCATCATGCTGCCCGGCCGTGGCCGCACCCAGATTTACTACGTTGAATTCGATGAACGTGGCCGCTTTGTTTCCCCCACGGCCGACCCTCTGAACATGACCTGCCCACAGCGCCTGGTGCTGATTAATGGCCGCCTTGGGAATGGCCGTAATTCTACGGATGGGGTTTCTCCCCGCGACATCATCAAGGAGGGGCGTGAGATCCGCCCTGCCGGAGCAAAGGGAATCTGCCTGTGGCCTAATGGTGATGTGAGCCTGTTGCGCACGGAAGAGCAGGTGTTCCAGGAAGATAGATAATAAGATAAGCTGATTCGATACATATGAAGAAGAATTCCTTTTTTGCTCATCTGCGGGGCTTTACCCTGATGGAGACTCTGCTGGCCGTGGCGCTGGTGGGGGTGATGCTTTCCATCTTCCTGACTGTGTTTGTGCCTGCCCGCGGTCTGGTACGCCAGGCTCTGACCCGTCAGGAATCCGAGCGTATCACCGGCCTTCTCCGGGCAGAAATCAATACACTCCGTGGGGATGAACTGGCCAAGGATGCGAAGACCTCTTCTCCGGATAAGTACCTTACCACCTTTGATAAAGGATTCTACTGGCTCAAGAAGACGGCCCGCCCCAGCACTGCCATTGTCATCTTCTCATACCGGGCTGATTTGTCCAAGCCCGCACGTGCAGATGGCTCTTTCCCGCCGGTCCCCGCAGGTAAGGCTGTGCCGGGCAAGAACATGCAGCTGGTGTCTATTGCCTGCCCGATGGATGATATTCTGCATCGCAACGATATCCGCGATGCCGTAGGTCCCGTATTCCTGGTGCGGATGACTCAGCTGAAGCACCAGAAGGATGGGGTGTATCGCAAGCTCGAAAAGAGTGGCGAGATTCAGGAAGCCAACAGACCGGAGGATTTTGTTTCCAAGCCCGGGCAGGCTGAGGCCTGGGGCGGGGTACTCTTCTGCCGCGCTGATTTTTATCTCATGAATCCGCCCAAT
>CAJGDB010000056.1 GCA_904502165.1 uncultured Akkermansia sp. | reverse complement strand
ACTACGACAAGCAGGTTTCCATCACCACGCAGGGAGTATACCACTACCTGCGTGATGCCGCATGTGATATCTATCTGGTCGCGGTGTATTCGGAAGAAGCCAATTTTTCCTATGTAGGCACCCCGCGCCACATGAACTGGCTCATGCTGAATGGCCACACGCTGGTGGCCCACCATGCGCGCTTCGACCGGGCATGTTTTGAACGCCTGCAGGAGCTGGGCATCATACCGCAGGATATCGTTGTATTCTGGGAATGCACGGCAGACATGGCAAGTGCGCTTGGCGTGGGGCGCAGCCTGAAAAGTGCCATCGAAGAACTGTTCCACGTTTCCATGAGCAAGGAAGTCCGCAACGAAATGCAAGGAGTCAGCTGGCAGAAAGCCATCCATGAAGGAAAAGCGGAATCTGTGGCTGCCTACTGCCTCAAGGATGCCTGGTACACCTATCGGCTCTGGAAGCAATTTTCCCACCATTGGTCAGTGAGAGAAAGACGGCTTTCTGCCCACACCCGCGACATGTGCGACTATGGTATCTGCATTGACCGGGAACTGCTTAACGAGGGGTTGCAGACACTCAGCCAGGTATTGATGGATGCCCGCGAGCAAATCCCCTGGGCTGAAAATGCCCCGGTGCTTTCCCCCAAGGCACTACGGGAGACATGTAGCCAGACCGGGATTCCTGCACCTGTTTCACTCGCAGAGGATAATGCCGACTGCGCAGCGTGGGAAGAACAGTACGGAGAACAGTTTCCCTGGGTGAGAGCCATGCGCGATTACCGCAAGGCCAATACCCTCTACGCCAAATTAAAGACGCTGGAAAGCCGCTTAAAGAGTGACAACAGCTTCGCCTACGGACTCAAATACTTCGGGGCGCATACAGGCAGATGGTCCGGGGATGCCGGCTTCAACGTGCAGAACCTGCCACGAGTACCCATGTTTGGCGTGGATCTGCGAAAGATGATTGTTCCGCGACCGGGACACACCTTCATCATCTCTGATTTGGGACAGATTGAGCAACGCGTGCTCAGCTGGCTGGCGGGGGATAATGCCATGCTGGAAGAGCTGGAAAAGGGTATATCCGTCTACGAGGCCCATGCGCGAGCCACCATGGGCTACACAGGAGACGCGCCCCTGAAACACACAGACCCCGACCTCTACCGTCTTGCCAAAGCCCGCGTACTGGGGTTGGGGTATGGCGCCGGAGCCGGTGTATTCGTCCAACTGGCCAAGAGCATGGCCGGGCTTGATATTTCACCGCTACAGGCCCAGCGCATCGTTTCGGAGTTCCGTGCCAGCAACCGCCTCATCACCGCTCTATGGGCAAAACTGGAACACGCCTTTACCGTCAGAATCGGGTCAGACTTCACCTTACCGCTGCCCTCCGGCCGAAAATTGCATTATCGGCATCTCGCGCGTACTCCCAAGGGAATATCTGCCGTGGTACAAGGCAGACGCGTCCCGTTCTTTGGCGGGAAGCTGGCAGAGAACCTGACCTCTGCCACAGCCCGGGATGTGCTGGGTGAGATACTTCTCCGGCTCGAAGAAGTGGGCTATCGGGTTGTGATGCATGTGCATGACGAGGTAGTAGTGGAAGTTCCGGATGAAGATGTTGACACGGCAACAAAGGATATAGAACGCATCATGACCACGCCACCGGCCTGGCTGGATGGCTTGCCGCTGACAGCAGAGACGATAACTTCCAAGCACTATACGAAATGAGTAAAATTGACTGGAACAAGGTTAAGGCCTACTACCTGACTTGCCACAGCTACAAGATGACAGGTGAGCAATTCAACGTGTCACCCTGTGCTGTAAAGAACCGCGCCATCCGGGGAAAATGGGTAGCAGAGGTAGCAAAAAATGCTACCTCTGCTCAGGATTTGCTACCCTTGGAGGTGGGAAAAGGGGAAGATTTGCTACCCCATGAGGTAGCAAGGCAAGACCGTTTGATACCTCACGAGGTAGCAAAGCAGGAGAAAGTGCTACCTCCCGAGGTAGCAACGGAGCCGGAAATGATACCTCAGCAGGTAGCAAGAGTGGAAAAATTGCTACCTCATGAGTGGTTCCCGATGTTGCCCGCTTTGCCTAACCTGATGGCCCAGCAAATTACTTTTGTGCATCCATGGAAATGTCCGGTAAAAGACCGTTCCAGCCTATCAACGAAAGCGGCTTATCATACGTACATCTCCGCCCCGGATTCCCGGGATTGCCTGTTTTCAGGAATTGCCGGGCATTGTCGGAATCTCCGCCTGGGTAGAGAAAACCCGCCAGCCACGATGCTGGCCATAGTGGCCGATTATGATATGGTGCTGAGTGAAGAAAAACGGGCGAAGCTGCTGGATAAGCTCAAAATCAAGCCCAACCTCATATCCCGCTCCTATAGTGGCGGCACGCATGCTGTATGGCTGCTGGAAAAACCGCTTCCCTTGATACCCGATGCAGAGTTGCTCCATGCCTTGCTGAAGCTGATCTGTAAGGAATTGAAACTGGCCAATGCCTTTGGGCCACTAGATGAACGGGCTTTTTTCAATCCACACCAGTATTATCATGCTGGATGGGAATGGGAAATTATCGAACACGAGTGCATTCCCGAAAGCCGAAGCCTGAGGTGGTTCATGGATGTGCTCAATAAGGCTCGGTGGGGGAAATCGGGCTTGCTTATTCCAATAGAACGAGTGCGGCAGGAGGTTGAATCCCGCTTCCCCGGCAGATGGCAAGGTGAATTTTCCGTAGGGGCACGAGGTGTGAGGTTCTGGGATGCAACCGCAGATAATCCCTCGGCCGCGATTGTGACCGAGCATGGGATGGTGTGTTTCACCGGGCCACATGCCTGGCGAAGCTGGGCCGATATTTTCGGGGTTGAGTTCATTGATAAATACCGGGATGATACTCTGGGTCAATCTCTTAAAGAGTGCTTTTTTGTAGGCAACAGTTTTTATGTGCTCACGCATATGAGGAACCCGGATGGCTCGCTTGTGCCGACTTGGCAACAGCTTAACCGACAGAATGTGGAAGGGTTGATTGCCTTGAAGTATAACGTCAGCACCCGGGCAGAAAAGGGAGATAAACAGAGCGAAGCTAAAAAGATTCTTTCTGAAATCATACGGGTAAACAGCATGGCCGCCGCACTTCCCCTCATCTACCGACCTGAAACTACCATCATGCTCAATGGTTCGCCGGTGCTCAACACCAGCTTCCTGCGGGTTCATCCCCCGGATGATACGACCGGAAAATCCTGGGCTGCCGGGTTCCCATGGACGGCTGCCTTTCTTGAAACCCTGTTCCCCGATGTCATCCAGAGGGAGCGTTTTCTGGCGGCCTGGGCATACGCTTACCGCAATGCTTATGCCGGGCATCCCCGCAATGGTCATGTGCTTTTCATTGCCGGTGAACCCGGAGTCGGTAAGAATTTTCTGACTGAGTGCCTGTATGGCCCATCCCTGGGCGGGTATGTGGATGCTTCGGAATACCTGCTGGCCAGAACCCGATTCAATGATGGCTTGTTCAATGTGGGGGTCTGGACGTGTAATGACTCTGTGACCAAGGGTGATGCCCAGGAACGCACCGTGTTTGCCCGCATGCTCAAAAAAATGTCCGCTAATGTGCGGCATGTGTGGGAGGGTAAATATAAGCAGGCTGCTTCGCTGGACTGGAGTGGGCGTGTTTGTGTGACGCTTAACACCGACCCGATGTCGCTGGCTATCTTGCCCGATATTGATATTAACAATAAGGATAAGGTGAGTTTGTTCCGCACCTCGGCCGCCGTAATGAATGAGCCCCAGGCGGTGGTGTTTGCAAGGCAGGAAATGGGGGCTCTGTGTTCCTTCCTGCTGCATTGGGAGTTTCCGCAGCATTGCATCGGCGATGCCCGCTGGGGAGTGCGTAATTTCCTGCACCCGGAGTTGCTGGCCGAAGCAACCAATTCAGGCTCCACCGCTGCATTCAGGGATATTCTGGCCTTGTTTGCCCAGAGCATGTTTGAAGCAGATGGTCGGCTGGCGCTGCTGGAGGGGTCGGCAACGTGGTTCTTGCAGCAGATGCTTGAACAGGATAGTCTTAAGGAGATGCTTCGCGGCACGGTGTCGGCCACCAGCATTGGCAAACGTATGAGTGCATTGGCCAATTCAGGGGTGTTCCCATTGACTTATGTGCGTTCGTGTACGCAGCGTATTTGGCGTATTGAGAGAGCTTCATTTGAGGTGTATCTGAAACAAGGTATGGAAGAGGAGGTTAGTGATGAAATCTGCCCGTTTTGAGGATATCGTGCTATATGACACTTGCGGTGCTGGTGACACTTTATGTCACTTGCAAAACAAGAAGCGTCATAGCGGTAAGTTGTTTAATTTCAGTATTCGGTGTTCGCCCTATGACACTATGACACTTGATTGTGGAAAAAAGATATATAAGGGGAAAAGAATTTTTTGCTACCCCGGTGAAAAATTTGAATTCGTATATAAAGGACTTTTTTCTGGCGAAGTGTCATGTCATGTGTCACAGACCGATTTTGTAAGAAAGGAGACTGCGTATGGTGCCGCTTGATGAATATGCCCGAAATGAGCAAAAGAGACGGCGTGCCTATCTGGATGCCTATGCTTCCGCGGAAACGAGACGCTGGATTGAGTCTCTTTCGCCGGGCGATCGCGAACGTGCCGAAAAACTTGGCTTGCTCGCTCCGCGTACGGATTGGTCTCAGGGTGGGCAGAGTCTGGAGCAGTTGTCGCCAGCGTTGGAACCCCGCCAGGAGGGTGTTTTTAATGGTGGCCCCGTGGCTCGACCTTTGAGGAAAAGGCTCGATACTCGCTTTGCCTTTGATGGCTGGGCTGAGGCTTTTTCCCATCTGGGGGATGATGAGGAATCGATGCTGATGGCGTACCTGGCCCAGGATGGTAATCCGCGACTCCGCTGGGCATGCGTGTGCTATTTGCTAGGCTTGGGTACATGCGAGCATTTTGCCCGGCAGTTGGGCATGTCGAAACAGGCTTTCCATTATCATGTCCGCAAAATGGAGAAGCAATTGGGCATGCCTCCCATGGCAAACCAGAAAAGCGAGCGGGTTCGCGCCTTGTACCGGGTCTGTAATAAGCGTCGCGGTTGATTTTGACGCGTTGACTTTGAGCATGGACAAGATTTCAAAACCCAAGACGAAAAAGTCTAGATGTCGTGTTAACACGACATCTAAACCCGATGCCGAGATTGTGGACGTTGATGCGTCTAGTTGTCGTGTTGACACGACATCTAAAATCTCGACCGCAGTTGTTCCCTCTGGCGTGGAGGGGATTCTCATGACAGGAAATGGCCTCATCGTGCAGAAAGCCGAGCTTTCAACAGATGACTACAACTGTGTATTCCGCAATGTGCTTTCGCTGCACAAGTCGAGTTGCTGGCTGCTGGGTGACATTCTGTTGCTCGGTGATCGCCAATGGGGCAACCGATATACCGAGAGTAAATATGAAGAAGCCATGCAGGCGACCGGGCTTTCGCGCAGTACGATTCGGGATATTGTGATGACATGCAACCGATTCCCGGTCGAGAAACGGCACCCCGAGCTTTCGTTCTCGCACCATCAGGAGGTTGCAAAGAGCAAGGCTGCCCCGGAACAGCGCGAAGAGGTGCTGAATCAGGCCGCATCCGAAAAGCTTTCGTGTTCCGCGCTTCGCCGCCAGTTGAAACAGACCACGTTTGAACAGCCTCCGGCTGAACCATCTGTCGAACCGCCTAAAGGTGAATCTCCTGACCACCTTGGCTTGCTTGAACTGCCCGAGAGGGTTGCCCCGGATGCCCCGCCGCTCTGGGATGCCCGCAAGTTTGTTGCCTGGGCTGAGAAGCAGGACACAGACGATTACACGCAGGAACAATGCGAAGCTGCACTGAATCTGACGGAATCTATCGTGGCATTCCGCCAACGCGTTCTGCAGCGGTTGGAAACACTCAAAACAAGCTCTTAATCATCCATTGGCATGTTCAAAAACCACCAATTCAGGCGTTCGAGTACCCGGAAAGCACGAATTCAGCTCCTACAACGTCTCACAACACCCAAAACAGGGGCGAGACGCTTCAAAAGGAATCTATTTGCGGAGGATTCGCGGAGGAGGGCCGTCTTTGGCAAGTCGAAAAACAGCGCAAAGCAATTTTTTCTCATTCCCACTTTTTTCTGCATGATTCTGGTGCTTTCCACCCTGAGGAAAAGGTGGTGTTCTCATTTATCTAAGCAATTGAAAAACCGTGTTCTGCATCCAGAGAAGAAATTCGGTCTGTCGAAGTCTGTGAAGACTCTGGAAAGTGGGAATGAAGCCTGAGTTCATTCCCACTCCGTTCCCACTTTTAACCCATTATTTTGCACTATGAAAGAATTTATGATTCCCACTTCCCGCCTGGGAGCGCTCATCCGTAAACACAGCCCTTGTGCATTCACTATCCTGCTTATCCTCATCATTATCGTTCTGACTGGCGCTTTGTACTATGTCATTCTGGAATATTCATCCCATTTGGAGGAATGTCCGCATCATCAGAGTACAGCGTGCTTGTCGAAAAACTCGCTGCCTCCTACGATGGAATGATGGCTCTAACATGCTGATAATGAGTAAAGAAAAACAAAAAAAGAGCGTGACATTTGTTAGTTATGTGCTATAGTGGTAAAACGCATAAAACATTAACTAGCAATATGCAAGAAGTAATAAAAACAGCATGGCCCGGAGCCTTGGTAGATGCAGAAACCCTGCAATACGAGCTTTGGGGTGAAGTCAAGTACCCGGCAGACTGCAAGGTTATCATCCATGAACCCGATTCATTTAACCGTGGCGGTATTACCGTAACGTTCGGGGGAGAGAAGACCAATAACGGAGCCAACATGGCAATCGTGATTGCCTTGCCTGATGGGGTTCGTCGGCTGGAATGGTACAAGGTCACGAAGGAATTCGATACCCAGCGTATTTCTACCATCATCCACTACTTGCCCGATAACATGAAAGAGGAGTGGCTTTCCAATTTCCCGGATTAACCAACAATACATGACCATGGGTAGCAAGTATACAGAAGAACAGGAGGAGCAAGCCAAGAAAATCGCGCTCCAGATAGCAGAGGAGCTGGCGGGCGGCTTGCAGAACATCATCGTCTGCACCGGCTGCAAGGATTTCCTTGCCCTGACAGCCGAGCCTGAGAAGAAGTACATTGGAGGGCTGGCATTCCGATACCCCCGCCGCTTCGCCAGCAACCATTCCAACGAGGTACGCATTTTTGCCATGGAGGATGGAACCCGCAAGCTGGAATGGGGCTACGTTACCAAGGGAAAAGGATATCTTCTTCTCGAAACGGAAGAGGGTGTAGCCCCGGAAAAGCTGGAGGAAGTCTGGTGGGAACACACCGCCTGTACCGTTCGCCCGCCGTGGTTCGTGGAAGCGTGTCGAGTTAAGGTAAAACTCGGTCGTACGCTTATCACGACCGGCGCAGAAGAAGCCTTTACCCACGAAGAGATTGCCAGGTGCATGAAGCGTCACTCATACGGTGATTGGGGCGATTGCTGCAAGGAAGACAAAAAGACAAACGATGCAGCCCTCGATCCGCAAGCCCCGGCAAGAGTCATGAGTGTCTACAAGTTCGAGGATGGTCGAGTCCTCTGGATTATCACGGAATGGGATAGAAGCCGGACGACAGCTCTATTGCCGGATGAATACTAATCCACCTTAACCCCGCCCCTGAACAGGGGCTTTTTCTTGCATGCCGAACATCGTCACACCATCTCAGGCTGATACCGTTCTGGAGGTTAACCGCGCCAATGCCATCAAGCAAGCTGTCAGCAAGGTCAAAGCCAAGAAACCACTCACTAAAGCAGAAGTGGAGCTGTTGCAGACGATTGCCTACAGTTCAGAACAGGGTGGCGACCCGAATATCACCGAGGTCAGTACCGTGGTAGATTTGGCTGCGGCGCTCGGTGTTTCGAGACGCAGCATATCGAACTGGCGCAAGATGCCGGATGCCCCAGAGCCTAAATCCAACGGTAAGCATGATGTGGTGGCTTGGCGTAAGTTCCTGCATACGCACCATTTGGATGGTACTTCTCCCGGAGATGAAGAAGGGCTTAAGATTCGCAAATTGCTGGCAGAGGTGAATGAACGAGAATTCCGTCTTTCTGTGCGGAAAGGCGAATACATCCGCAAGGATATGGTGCGCGAAGCATGGCTGAGCCGTTGCGGACGCGTGGTCAACCTGCTGCGAGCCAAATTTGAGAAAGAATTGCCACCAGTTCTGGCAGGAATGGATGCGCCAAGTATACAGGAGTCGCTATCGGCGGCGATTGATGCTGTTCTGCAGGAGTTGCACGAGGGGAAAGGCGACAGCCTGACTCCCTGATTTGACACATTCCCATGGGATGTGGTCAGCAAACGTACCAGCTCTGAACTCGAGAACCGCTTTGCTACGCTCTGGGATGCTCTGGGTGGCCCGGAACTGATGCGGGAGTACCGATTTGATAAAAGCCGGCGTTGGCGGGCGGATTTTGCGTGGCTTGATGCGCGGGTTCTGGTGGAAATTGAGGGCGGTGTATGGAATAGGGGAAGACATGTGACTCCACGAGGATTTCTGAATGATGCCGAAAAATATCTGGCTGCCACGTTGCAGGGGTGGGCTGTTATCCGCCTGGTGGATTGTATGCTGACACCGGATATGGTGAAGAAAGTGCTTGATTATGCCCGAAAGCGAATATCTGGAAAGCCTGTGGTGTGAAGCGTGGACTCCTCCTGACCGCAAAGATGTCTGGATGTGGGCTGAGCAGCATATTGAGAACATTCCATACTCTCCCATACCCGGGAGTTTTCGCGTTTTCAATTCCCCGATGCTTAAGGAAGTGATGCAGGAAATGGTGAATCCACGCACGCGGCTAGTGAGTATCATTGCCGCTGTGCAGAGTTCTAAATCAACTGCGATTGAGGTTGCTCTTTGCTACATCATAGCCAATCTACCCGGGCCGACTCTCTGGCTGGATCAGAACGATGATGATGCCCGTGACCAGGCCGAAGGTCGCTTGCGAAAAATCTTCGATTGCTGCCAGCCCGTAAAAGCGTTGTACCCGGCAGATAAGTATAAACTGCGTAACACCACCATCCATTTTGCCAATGGCATGACGCTCTGGGTTACCGGAGCTTACAACAAGAGTAATCTGCAACGCCGCTCTATCCGTTGGCTGATTGGTGACGAGACATGGCGCTGGCCGCAGGGCCACATGGCAGAAGCCGAAGCCCGTACAACGGCATTCGGCTGGCTGGGCAAGTGTATCTTTTGTTCTCAGGGAGGCTTTGCCGGGGATGATACACACGCAAAGTTTGATACTACTGACCAGCGGGAATGGATGTTTACCTGTCCGCATTGTGGTAAAGAACAGGCATACGCCTGGTCATGTATTGAATGGAGTAAGGATTGTAAGGATGCTGAGGGGAATTATGATTTCCGGAAGGTGCGGGCTACGACTTATATGCGGTGTTCGCATTGTCAGGCCAGATTTGAGGATAGAGACGACGTGAGGCGTGATTTGAATGGGAATGCCCGGTTTGTACCGCAGAATCCGAATGCTGCTTCGGAGTATGTGGGCTTCCATTGGAATGCACTTGCCACCATGAGCTGGGGTATGCTTGCAGAATTGTATCTGCGGGCTAAGGCGGCGGCTCGCAAAGGGGATTACACCCAGCTGCAGCAATTTTATCAGAAACGCCTGGCGTTGTCGTGGGATGAGGTGCATGAGGATTTTCATGTTGAAAATACGCCATCGGATTACAGGATGGGGGATTTTTGGGCAGGAGAGGGTAATATCGGAGGTGTGCCGCTACGCCTGTTGACGGTGGACGTTCAGCGCGAGTGTTTTTATGCTGTTCTGCGGGCCTGGGCCTTGGATGGTAGTTCCCGGCTGATGCTCTGCGATAAACTTCATTCCTGGGATGATATAGCCGCATTGGCCGAGAAATACGGAGTGCAGAGTAATCTGGTGTTTCTGGATTGCGGCTACCAGAGTTATGAGGTGTATGGGCATTGTGCCGAACGTGGCTGGACGGCATTGATGGGTGACCGCCGGGCGACTTTCACGCATCGGTTGAATGATGGTAAGCAGGTGGAAAGATTCTATTCTCCCAAACGAAAAATTACCCTCGGTTATCAGAAAGTCGCGGATATGTATTTCTGGAGTAACTTGAACGTGAAAGACGCGTTGTTCCGACTCCGGCGTAACACGTCACCCCCATTTTGGGAAATTCCCGCTAATGTCCCGCAGGATTATCTGGATATGATGGACTCTGAACACCGCACCTACGATAAAGGCCGATGGATTTGGAAGCAGATTGGTAACCGCGATAACCACTACCTTGACTGCGAAGCCATGCAGGTGTGCGGGGCGATTATGCTGAAATTGGTGGGCGGGGAATGAGTTCTACTTGCTTGACTGTTTTTAGAATCAAGTGTAAAATCCATGCACCATGGATAAACAAATACTTTTTAGCAATCTTCTTCTCCATAAGTCAGGTGTTGACAAAGTGAAGAAAGTAAAGGATTTCTTTTCAGGGGAGGATGCATTTCTGATTTCTCACGTAAATTCGCTTCCAATTATTGTAGAAACAGGATACAACGCACCAGAAAATTTTGTCGTCCTTTCAATCGGCTGTGCAGATTATTATGATATAAAAGATACTAAAAACATCATTATCAGCTTATCTATAAATGATTTTTGCACTCTTGTAAAAAAGTGGGAATCTAAAGACTATTGCAATTGTGGAGAATTCAAAGATTTGGTTGAAGTAGATTCTTTACAGCCCCAATGTATCTTACTCCATCCTCAGGAACCATACACCTCTTTTGGCGATTTTACGAATGCACACGAGTTAGCAATAGAACCTTTGACGAATTGCGATTTGACATGCCTCCTTGGGCATGAGTAAGATTTACTGCGCACATACCGATGTTGTTGCTACGGATTCCCTGATTGAGAATCCCCGCAACCCGAACCGCCACCCGGAAGACCAGATTATCGCCTTGGCGAAAATCATACGTCATCAGGGGTGGCGTAATCCTATTGTTGTCAGCCGCCGCTCCGGCTTTGTCGTGAAAGGTCACGGTCGCTTGCTTGCAGCTCGTATGCTTGGGCTGGAGGAAGTGCCTGTCGATTATCAGGACTACGAAAATGAAGCTGCCGAATGGGCAGATATGGTGGCAGACAACAAGATTGCCGAACTCTCCAACATGGATGAGGACGAGCTGAATGCCATCATCCGCGAACTGGATGGGCAGATTGATTTGGAACTTACCGGGTTCAACGATTCCGAAATCAACTCCATGCTGGCCAGCGTATCGGAGGACTTGGACACCGTGCCGGATAACGTGCCGCTGGATGCCGACAATGACAGCACCGTGACCATCCTGCCGTTCATTGCCTATGGAGCCAAGAAAATCTATATGCAGCCGGACGAAGCCGAGCGATTCGAGCGACTGCTTAAAGAATACAGCTCCGTTCATGGCAACTACAATGGACTTGCTCTCGAACTCATGGAGTTCGGTGATTCCAACTTCCGCACCGACTCCCATGAAAGCTGAATTCATACCGAACTATCCGCTGGCGCAATTGAAACCTGCGGTTTACAACCCTCGCCATCTGGACGAGGAGAAATTCGTGCTTCTGCAGGAGAGCCTGCGGAAGTTTGGTGTGATTAAGCCGGTCATCATCAACGGCGAGAATGGCATCCTGACTGCAGGACACCAGCGAACCCGCGCCATGAAAGCTATCGGGCTAACCCATT